>NZ_JBQDLQ010000043.1:0-31849 GCF_052095695.1 Halomonas sp. | reverse complement strand
CTTCAGCACGGGGGGTGGTTTGACGAATCTGTTGCTTGAGCTGGGCAAGCATGGCGTTATTCTGAAGCATGAGCTCAATCAGTTGGCGAGAGTTAGGGTGCCACTATACGGATTCCCGCAGGCCGCGCCAATTGTCGCCATGCGAAGTTGGCGCTGGTGACGGCGAGTCAAAGGCTTACAAGCGCTCAGCCGAATCGGTTAAGCTAAATAGCCACGCCTATGGAGCACGCTATGACACCTCGCCTGATTGTTTCTGACCTGGATGGAACCCTGTTAGGGGGCGACCACACGCTACACCCAAGTACGGTTGAGGTACTGCGAGCGCTGGTCAAGCAAGGTCATCACGTGGCGCTTGCCTCGGGCCGCCATTATGACGATATGAAGGTGTTTCGCGATCAGCTAGCTGTTCCTACGCACATGATTAGCACTAACGGCGCCTATGTTCACGATCCGGCAGACAGGCTGTTGGCGTCATCCCACTTAGCGGCTGAGCACGCGCAGGCGTTGATCGACCTGCCGCGTCCGCCGCAAGTGCGGCTTAACTTGTACCGCGAAAGCGGCTGGCATATTGATCAGGATGCTCCGCAGTTGCTCACCTTGCACGCGTCCACCGGTTTTCGCTACCAGGTAGTTCCCCCCGCGCAGATGGATAGCAGTGGCGTCGGCAAAGTGCTCTATTTAGGCGACCCTAATGCGCTAAAACGCCTTGAGGCGCAGGTTCAAGAGGCCTATGGCGACGCGCTGCACATTACCTATTCAACAGATTATTCGCTGGAAATTATGGCGGGAGGGGTCAACAAGGGCGTGGCGTTAGCAGAGCTGCTTGAACGATTAGATCTAACCCCGGCGGCATGCCTAGCCTTTGGAGATAATCTCAACGATACCGAAATGCTCGACTTGGCAGGGGAGGCCCAGGTCATGGCTAATGCCCACCCGGTACTATTTGATCGCATAAAGGGTGCCGAGCGTATAGGCCATCATGGGGAAACCGCTGTTGCCAAGTGGCTGCAACAGCGGTTTAAGCTTTAAGCGTTGAGGAGCACATTAAACATCCCTGCTGATCTCTGCGCAGGGATGTTCTTTCAGGAGCGTATAAGACGCAGTTCGCTATTAAGCGCTTTGATGATTGAATAACACATCAGCAGCATCACGATCGAGAACGGAATGGCCGTCGCGGTAACGCCTGCCTGAAGTGCGGTCAGACCGCCGCCGATAAGCAGCACAATCGCTATCAGACCTTCAATGACCGCCCAGAACATCCGCTGTGGGCGGGGGGCATCAATTTTGCCACCGGCCGTGATGGTATCAATTACCAGAGAGCCTGAATCTGACGACGTGATAAAGAAAATCAGCGCCAGAATAATGCCAAGCGTCGACATCAGGCCTGTCAGCGGTAACTCATTCAACATGCCGAACAGCGAAAGCTCGGGTCTGTAATTGTCGATCACGTACTCTTTAACCAGGCTGGTTGTCGGATCCGCATAGAGCTGTTCAAGCGCCGTTGAGCCAAATACACCCATCCAGATAAAGATAAACAGGCTGGGAACCAGCAATACACAAAGTATGAATTCACGCACCGTACGGCCCTTTGATACACGGGCGATAAACATGCCGACGAAAGGTGCCCAGCTGATCCACCAAGCCCAGTAGAAGATGGTCCAGGCCTGGCGATATGCATCATCGTCACGACCAAAGGGTGCTGATAACGGCAGAAATTCAGTGACATAGGTGGTGAGCCCCGACCAGAATCCGGTAAAGGCTAGCAAGGTCGGGCCAGCAAACAGTACGAAAAAGAAGAATAGAACCGCCAGCACCATATTAATTTCGGAGAGCTTCTTAACGCCACCCTCTAGTCCACGCCAGACCGAGACCAGAGCCGCCGCCGTGACCACTACGATCACGATAACCTGGGTCGTGGTGTTGACTTCCATACCGAAGACGAAGTTCATCCCCGCATTGGCCTGCTGTGCCCCTAAGCCAAGCGATGTGGCCAACCCAAATAAGGTGGAAAATACCGCCAGGATATCGATCACATGGCCCCACCAGCCCCAGACACGATCGCCCAGAATCGGAAAAAATACCGAGCGAATCGAGAAGGGTAGCCCCTTGTTATAGGTAAACAGACCTAACCCTAACGCCATGACCACGTAAACTGCCCAGCCATGTATACCCCAGTGAAGATAGGTGCCTGCAAGGCCCATCGCACTGGCGTTAGCAACAGCTTCAGGGTTCAGCTCGCCATTGGAACCGAACGGCGACTCAATACCCAGTGGCAGAGAAACGTTGGCATGATAAACCGGCTCCAACACGCCGAAGAACAGTAGGCCAATGCCAATACCTGCGGTAAACAGCAGCGCGAACCAGGAGAGATAACTATGGTCGGGTCGTGCATCGGCACCGCCCAGCCTGACTGATCCATAAGGTAGAACAACCAGCGCTAAGCAAAACAAAATAAAGAAATCGACCAAAATCATGAAATACCAGTCCAGCGTGCCCGTTGAGAAAGCGACAATGGACTGGAAAATACTTTCCGCTCGTTCGGGAAACAGCAGCGTGAGTATGATGAATGTGGCCGAGGCCAGTGCCGATACTATAAATACGCGGTTGTGGATATCGAAGCCGATGGGGCCAAACTGCCCCTTAATATTGTCCTGGCCGACGACGTAGTCGGTTTGCATGTCATCTGCAACCGAGTGCGGCTCCGATTCATTGAGAGTGCTCATAACCAATTATTCCTCATTGGAGCATGCTAACTAAAACCTCATCATGAGGTTAAGTAGCGTTGAATCCCAGCCTGTTGGCTAAAAAAGTTGGCCGCTGTTTATCTTCTCAGCGGCTCTGCTGCGGTGTCTTTATCTAAGCGCTTGATCTGACGCCATAGGTCTTGGCGTAGATCAGCCAGCCTGGGCTGCTCCTCGGCCGTGAAAGGTATCGGGCGGCAAAGGCGCTGGGCGCGTAGCCCTAAGCGAGCACTCAGCAGCCCGGTGGCGAGCCCTTGCCCAGTACGGGCAGAAAGGCGGCCGGCTAAATCGAGCGAAAGCATATCCATGCTCGCCTCGGTGGCCAATTCACTAGCACCGGCAAAGGCCATATTGTGTAGTACGTTGCGAAACAGCCGCAGGCGGCTGGCATAGCCTAATTCAAGCCCGTAAAGACGGCATAATCGATCGACCATCGCTAAGCTGCGCCAGGCCACTAGCGCCATATCAACAAGAGTTAGTGGGCTGATCGCGACCATAATCGCGGTTTCACCCGACATGCGGGTAATCAGTCGCTGGGCTTCACGATCACGGGGTGCCAGAAGGTGATAGCGCAGCAGCGTTTGAATTTCTTCCCCGCTATGATGAGGCTGGCTGGCGCGCTGAAAAGCCAACCAGTGCGGGTCATCGTCGGCAAGTTTGAGCTGGCGCTTGAGTTGTTCGGCCATGGCGAGCGCTTGGCGGGGGGAGCGTAAGGGCAGCTCCATAAGGTCATCGCGCAGTTTGTCGTGGCGTTTTAAGCGACGCAAACGGCCCAGTTCTTTGAGCAGTGAAAGGCTGCCTAAACCAATCAGGCTAATGCCAAATAGCTGCCACGCAATGGCTAGCCACTGAGACTGGGCCAGCGCGTCAGGAATGCCGGTGATCAGCTCTGCCGTACCCAGGCCAGCACTGCCTACTAAGGCAAACAGCAGCCCCCAGCGGCGCTTGCGCGGAGCGCCTAGGCTGGCGGCAGGCAGTGCTTTCTCCTCCGCTACCGGTGCCAGCGGGTGATGCTCGCTGGTACCCGCAAAGGCTTCGCGCTGACGCAGAGCGGGGTCTACTTCCAGGGTGTTATCTGACCTGTCATCCAGCGTGAAATGACGGCGTGGCTGAGGGGTAGTCATGTTAGTTTGTCTCCAATCAGCCAGTCGATGGCGGCATCCATGCGAATATGATCTAGCGCTTCTGAGTGGCTCTGCGTTGGGCAAAAACCCGGAAAATCAAAGCCCTGCTGTTGCCAGAAATCGGCGGTGGGTAGTCTGGCGGGCACATCGCCGGGATAAACCAGCACGTCTTCGCCTTCAAGCGTCGTGCCGCGAAGTGCAGGCGATCGCTTACCTTCGTGAATCACTTCACGTGCTTCTGTGGCGCGTATCGACGCTAGCGAAAGTGCTTTGACCGGCACGTTGGCGAAGCGCAGGTCTTTCAGCGGCTCGGCCAAAAGGGCTTCAAGCAGCTGTACCACGTGGCCGTGTTGGTCGGGTGTGACGTGATCGGCCTTGGTCGCCGCAATCGCTAAGCGATCAATTCTTGGTGCGAATAGGCGCGTGAGAAGGCTGCGCTTGCCGTAATCAAAACTGTACATTAGTTGGCGCAGCGCGCGGGAAAGGTCTTCAAACCGCTCAGGTCCCGCGTTGAGCGCGCCGAGCACATCCACTAGTACGATTTGACGATCAAAGCGGCGAAAGTGATCGCGGTAAAAGGGCTTTACTACCTGCTGTTGATAGTAGCGAAAACGCGCGGCCAGCGTGGCGTAGAGGCTGTTAGCCGGCAATGCTTCTAGCGCCTCTTTGGAGGCGCTTAGCTGCGGCAGAGGGAAAAATTGCAGCACCGGAGCGCCTGCTAACTCACCCGGGAGCAAGAAGCGGCCTGGCTGAAGATCAGAAAAGCCGGCCTGCTTGGCACGGTGTAATCCTTGCGCGTATTCTTCGGCTAGCGCGGCGAGCTGGGCCTCATCGGCTTCGCTGGCCGGGTCGAGCGAGGCCACGGCTGTCAGCCACTCGCTAAATAGGCTGCGGCGTTGTTCGCCCTCATGCATTGCCTGCGCTTGGCTCCAGCTGTAAAAGTCGTGCTGTAATAACGGTAGGTCGAGCAGCCATTCGCCGGGGTAGTCAAAAAGATCCAGGGTAAGGTGAGCAATCTCAGGCGTAAGCCAGCCGCTGCGGGCAGGGCGGTAGCGCAGCTGTAAGCGTAATTCGCTGATGCCACGGGTGGCTTCTGGCCAACGTGGTGGCGTATCACGCAGCGCAGCCATGCCAGGATCATAGGGAAAGCGGGGGACGCCCAAGTCGGGCTGATTAAGCCGCTGTGCGCCGAGTAGACGGCCTTCGCGGGCGGCAGGTAGCAAGTCAAGCCGTGCTTCGATACCGGCATGGCGTAGCTGATTGACCAGTGAGGTCAAAAAAGCAGTTTTGCCCGCTTGAGAGAGACCCGTGACCGCTAAGCGCAGCTGGCGATCGCGCCCTCGCTCTAGCAAATTGCTTAGTTCGCGACTTAACGGTTGGCGCATCCTATCGATCCCTTTTATGTTGCTTGCCTACGTTGGCTTTGCCACTAATCGTTAAAGCCGCTATCTATTGTGGCATTTACTAGTCGCAGTATGCGCTATGTGGTCAATCATAGCGCTGGCACAGATTAGCTATGTGTAGAGTAGCCCTGTCTAGATTAACGATGTCGAGGTTAACAGCGTATAGCGTAGCAACACATTGATGAACGGACGATTAACCGCGGCTCAAGGTGGTACCTAGCAGGTGCTGTGCAGCGGGCACGAGCCAAACAGGGTCCAGGCGCGTGTTGGCTGCTTCGACACAGATAAAATGACGTGCTGCATCTGCGGGAGTATCGCTAGGAAGGTCGTTGTTGGGATGCCATACCACGGTTGAGTCGCTCGACTGCTTGCTGATGCGCAGGCTGCGCTCGCCGTCGCTTAGCAGCACTGCTGCGTTGGTATGATAGATGCGGTCTACCGCCCCCTGAACCGCCAGCGTGCCTTGCTGTTCGCTTTCGGCAAAGTCGCGCAGCTTGTCGAGATAGCGCGCCCCGGAAAGGCCTTCCAGGCGGCACTGATGGACGTCGGCAACGGCTAGGTAAGTGTGCAGTGCGGCGCTCGTTTTGACCGGCGTTTCGCCAATATTCTCACTAATGAGCTCAACGTTGAGGCGCTGAGCATTCGCTTGAACGACCAGCCGCGCAGTGAGTTGAGTATGCAGGCACTGCTTCGGAGAAAGATGCACTTCAATGCCTTCGGCATGCTCGTCAACGGCGTCTAAACGCCAGTCGGCGTGGCGTGCGAGGCCATGAAAAGGGCCATCATGATTAGGGCTTTCATCGGCATAGCGTTCGTCGGCAAACCATGGCCAGCAGACCGGAATGCCGCCCCGTATAGCGCCTGGCAACGCCTGCGGCGTGGGCGTCAACCATAGCCAATCAGTGTCTCCCTGGGGTCGGAAATGCAGTACATGAGCCCCCTGTAGGCTGATCACCAATTCGCCCCAAGGCATATTGAAAAGTACCACGTCGCGGCCTTCCCACAGGGCCGTTTGTTGGCCCTGTGTGCTGTTAAGCAGATGTTTGAGCGAGTCGGGGATCATGAATTTTCCTTTAAAAGTTGCCAAGCATCTATACTGACTAGGCGCAGAACAGTAGCGCTGTGTGCTATGGTAGAACAAGCGCGACGGCTAGGTAAAACGCGTAACTCAAACCTGTAATTTAAATAGTAAGGAGACTATATGGGCTTTATTGCATGGTTAATCATTGGTGGTTTAGCTGGTTGGATTGCTGGCAACATTATGCGTGGTGGCGGCTTCGGTATCCTCGGTAACATTGGTGTGGGTATCGTTGGTGCGGTCATTGGCGGTTTTCTGTTTAGCCTGATAGGCCTTTCCTCAGGTGGCTTCATCGGTTCACTGGTTACCGCAGTAGTTGGTGCCGTGGTGCTACTATGGGTCATTAGTAAGGTCAGAAAAGCGTAGCTATTTAACGGCTCGCTGCATGACAACCGCCTGGCCCCGTGCCGGGCGGTGTTGTTTTACGCCTACCTCTACCTGTGCGCGCCCCTGACTCTCGGTGTTTGCGTCACTTTCCGTTACACTAAGCGGTTTTATGCCAGCCCCTAGCTGGCGACATTGTGTTTTCTCGAGGTGCCTCTTGACCGATGCGTTAAATGCCTGGTGGGCCCAGCAGCTTTTGCTGTGCGATTGGGCGGTTACTTCTCATCCGCTGGCGGTCGACGCAGGAGCGGCGGAGCAGCGCCTGCTGCAATTAGGGATTACCGGCCGCGGAGAGCTGGCCGAACAGCTGTTTCACGGTCTAGGAGCCCCAGCAGGTCGGGCTGACCGTTTACTTGGCGGCCTGGAATGGGCCGCCCTGGCGGGGGCCGCGGGCTGGCTTGAACCCAGCCAAGCGCAAGCCTGGGCGCATCATTTAACACGTCGTATTGCCAGTGACTACAGCGATTTGCGTGCGTGGCTGGCCGACCTGCGTCGTTCGCTAAGCGCACGAGGCTGGGAGTTTGGCGCCGACGATCGCTTTATGGATGCCTGCCAGACATTAGCGAATCTTGAAACTAACGGCGCAGGCATTACGTGGGGCTCGCTTGAACGTGCTTTAAGCCAATGCTCGGCTCCGTCGCCGCTATGGCCCCAGCAGCCTCAGGCGCAAAGCTGGCAACTATGCGCGCTATTTCGACCAATTATTGCCTATCCTGCTAGTCAAGCGGACTGGCCTGATGCCACCGAGTGGCTGGCCCACGTGTGGGATGTGCGTGATCGTGACGCACTGCTCGGTGCGATGCTTTGGCTCGGCGCGCAGGGCGAGCGTCAGCGCTGGGATATCGAAGCGCGTGAGCTATTGGGTATGGATAATGCGCAGCGCATGGAATGGCAGCGCAGCGTGGTAGAAGAGTCACCCTATGCGCCGGTGTTGAATCAGTTTGTTACCCAAGCCGAGCCATTAGAGTGGGCGGCCTGGGACTGGATGCGTTTGGTGGAACTCGCCTGGGCGGGCGCCTGCTGTGGCTGGCTTAGTCAGGATGAAGCCGATGGCCTGGCGGGCCACGCCGCCGATTTAATTAGCGTCCGCTACCCAGACTGGCAGACGCTTGTTGATGCCTACGGGCGAGGGCAGAGCCTGTTTGATGGGATTGATAGACGTGATAAAACGCCCAGCGAGCGGCATCAACTGCTGCTTCATAGCGGCCATAGTCCGTGGCAGACTGCACCCAACAAGTTGTTAGATGAGACGACGCGCAAAACCTCGCAAGCTCGTATTCGTCAGTGGCGTAATACCGCTCATCACTGGCTTTTAGCCCTGGCAGGCGTTCGCGAACCAGATGTCATGCTGCGTCAGATAGATCCGTCCGCGGTGCTGGCCGAAGAGCAGCGCGCCGATGCGGCGCTGTATTTGCAGGAATCGTTAGATCTTCATGCCGATGAGGGGGCCGGTGCGTTAGCGCGTTACTGGCTGCCAGCGCAGGCGCATCACCTCAATCAGCTAGCGGCTGATGCCGTCCATGGCGTGCTACCACCGTCGCAAAGCTGGTTTGGGCAGCCGACCCCTGAAGAGCTTAAGCAGCGCAATGCGGTTAAAGGTGTCAGCCGCCATGCGGCGACTATTCACATGGCCGAGAAATTTGCTTTCTACCTACACATGTCGCTGGATAGCGGGCTGTTAGAGCGTGAGCCTTTAATGGCGTATGCCAGCGAATTGCGCAGCTGCCTGTGTCGTTTTTACCCCAATGCAAAGCGTCTGCTAGAGGCATGGTTTGCCTGGGAAAGCTGCCTGCAAGAGCCTGAGCACGCCTCGCTAATCAATGAAGTTATTTGGCACATTGAAGACCCCGGTAGCCTGTTTCATTGGCTGGACTGGCGCCACGATGCATGGTGCGAGCCGGGCAGCCGGCCCACCTTAAGTCACTTCACTGCCATGTCGCTGGTAGGGCCGTTGAATAGCGCCGTATGGAGCGAGCCTCAGCCTGAAAGCGTGCGCGAGTGCGCTGAAATCCGCGAGTGGGTGGACAGCCATTACCATCTGAACAGCGCTGAAGATATGCAAGAGTTCCTGGCTTATATGCTGGAGTCTGGCGATCGTCAGGAATATCAGATTAACTACGCGCCCTACACGCTGAACTCTGAGCGGTTGGATGCCGAGATCGCCATTTTGGAATCCGGCGACTGCGCTGAAGATGAGCGCCATCATTTACTGCGCTTACGCCGCGTTCGCGACAATGAAGATAGCTGTAATGATGTCGATATGGCGGCGTGGGACATTGCCCAGTTGGTTGACTTGGCGATTGCCGCCCGGCAGCTTGGTTGGCTAGACGGTCAAGCCTTTGCGACGGTGTTGGATAGCGCCTACCAGCTGGCTGCGAACCATTACGCTGGCTGGCAGGAATATGCGAAGGGAATGTACGCAGGTTTCTCGTTTTTTATGGGCGAAACCCCTGAACGCGAAAGCTTTTTAGCCGGTTTTCGTCAGGCGTTAGTGGCTTGGGTTTGCGGTGCGCCCGTTTTGGCAGGGCCGTGGGTGAGCCTGGATTTTCCAGGTAATAAACCGCGCCATTTTGCACCCTTACATATCGATACATTGCCGGGCGATCAACGTACCTTACATTGATGCTCGCCAAACACATGATAACTAGCTTATAGTCGTGCGTTGAAAAAAATAGTTTTGTCATATCATACTCCTATACATGTCTTGAGGTTAATCGCATGGTTGCGTTGCCACGCCCCGCTGTGACCGCTGTCCGTGTTGCAAGTGTCTGTTTTTTAGTTACATTGGTGGCTGGCTGTGCGGGATCTTCTCGACAGAGCAACATGCAAGCGCCTGAGAACTATTTCTCTATGTCGTTGCCGGGAATAGGGGCCAATCCGCAAATGTCGCCGATTGGCCCCATCAATGCTCAACTGCTTAGTCAGCAAGTTCCGCCACCAACGGTTGTTCGCGCGGCACTTCTGGCACAGCACCAGCGATGGGCAGGAACGCCCTACCGAATTGGCGGCACGTCAGAAAGAGGCATTGACTGCTCGGCCCTGGTTCGCAATGTTTACCGAGACACTTTCAATTTAGAGTTGCCGCGCTCCACCCGTGGTCAAGTACACGAGGGACGCTCGATCGACCGCCAAGAGTTGCAGGCGGGCGATCTGGTGTTCTTCAGTCCCCCGGGCCGCTATAACCACGTGGGCATTTATGTAGGCGATGGCTATTTTCTCCATGCCTCAACGTCAAAAGGGGTAATTATTTCCAGCTTGGATAATAGTTACTGGCAGCGCTACTACTGGCAGGCACGCCGGGCGCTGGAGCCAACCCATTTGGCTCAGTTAGGCAGTAATTTCTAGTGGCCAAATGCCGCTTACTTTAGGAATGGCATGATTGAAGCCAAAACGCGCGCCTGGTGGCGCTCTACCTTGGCGCTTTGCCTGGGTTCTTTTCTCGTTTTTATCAATTTATACGCGCCCCAACCGCTGTTGCCAGGGCTAAAAGAGACCTACGGTGTCTCTACCCTCGGCGTTAGCCTACTCATGTCGGCCTCAACGCTTTCTCTTGCCTTGGCACTGATGGTCTTCGGGCCGCTTTCAGACGCTATTGGCCGCGAAAGCATTATGCGTATTACCTTGCTGCTGGCAGGCGGCTGCTCTCTTGCTTTGGCCTTCGCGCCTACGTTTGAAAGCTTGTTACTGCTGCGCTTAGTGCAGGGATTTGTGCTGGGCGGGCTGCCGGCCGTTGCGATTGCCTGGATGGGTGATGAATTTGAAAAGCCCGCACTGCTAAGTGCCGTGGGGCTTTATATCGGTGCTAATTCGCTCGGCGGTATTAGCGGGCGAATTGTGGGCGGTGCCGCCGCCGAGATAGGTGGCCCAACTACTGCTTTTTTAGCTGTAGGCATCATTACCCTGGTTGGCTGCGTGGTGTTTTGGCGCCTGCTGCCTAATAGCCGCGCGTTTGTACCCCAGCGTTTTGAACTGCGTAGAGCGGCCAGTGATCTACTGGGGCATTTACGTAGCCCGATACTGCTCGCCGCCTATTGCTTGGGTGGCATCAACTTTTTAATCTTTATTAATCAATACAGCTATATCACCTTCCGGCTGGCTGACGAGCCCTATACGCTGGCGGCCACTGGCCTGGGGCTGATTTTCTTGACCTATCTGGGAGGCACCTTTGGTTCCATGATGTCAGGACGTTTAGCCGGACGTTTTTCACCCGCGACGTGCATGATGGTAGGGGTGATGATCTTGATGCTGGGTACTGCCATCACGTTGTCGGCATCGCTGGTGCTGATTGTCGTTGGACTAAGCGTTAATGCCTTTGGCTTTTTCTTAACCCACTCACTGGCCTCTAGCTGGGTGGGGCGTTATGCCCAGGGAGCCCGCGGCAGTGCCTCAGCGCTGTATCTGGTGTTCTATTATACGGGGGCAAGTCTTGGGGGGTTCTGGCTAGAGCCATTCTGGCGCTGGGCCGGTTGGTCAGGCGTTGCCGTAGGGTCATGGCTATTGCTGAGCATTACGCTGACGATTGCTTTTGGCCTATGGCGTTTCGAACGCCGTCAGGCCGCTAGCTGATACGCGTAAGCTGAGCATTGCTTAAGTGATAGCGGTGTGTGCATAGCCGTTTCAGTAGTGCGGTATCGTGGCTAATCACCAGCACGCCAAGACGGCGTTGTTCTGCCTCCTGCTTTAAAGCCTGCCAAAGCTCAGCCTGAGTGATGGGGTCGAGCATGGTAGAGATTTCATCGGCAACCAAAAAACGCACCCCTGGTGCCAGGGCACGTAGCACGCAAACCCGCTGTAACTCGCCTCCCGAAAGTGCGTGGGGAAAGCGTGATAGCCAGTGGGACTGCACGCCAAATGCTTGACATTGCTCCTCAGAGGGCATCCAGGCTTCACGTAGTATTTTAGCCACCCGCCAGCGCGGATTAACCGCAAGCTCCGGCGACTGCGGTAGCCACTGCACGGGCTGCACGCCGCTTGTGGGGAGTGTCGCATCGTCCAGGATGACATCGCCCTTGTGCGGGGTTAAATAGCCTGCCAGCAGTTTTCCTAGCGTTGACTTTCCCGCCCCAGAGTCGCCGCTTAGTCCTACCCACTGCCCAGCGTCTATCGCTAGGGAAACGTTCTGCAGCAGCGGCACCCCGGTTGTAAATTGAAAACTAAGCTGATGCGCATTAAGCAACGCTGATCTCCTGCTGTGCCTTGATGGCGGCGGCTTTATCGGCGATAGAATCCGTGCAAGGTTTGGGGAGCGTAAACGCATTGTCGGGTAGCGCTAGCCACAGCGCCTGGGAATAGGCGTTGGTGAGCGAGCGGCCGGTGCCCTGAAAGGCGTGAGCCGGAGCGGTTTCAATCAGCTTGCCGCCGCGCATAATAGTGACGCGGTCGGCAATCGGTAGAGCGTGGCGAAGATCATGCGTGATTAAAATGACGGTTTTGCCTTGGTCTGCCAAGTCTCTTAGCGCTGCCAGCACGCGCTGGCGCTGATGTGGATCAAGGCCCACAGTAGGCTCATCGGCAATTACCAGCTGCGCTTGGCTAACGTACGCCATGGCCGTTAGAACGCGGCGTGCCATGCCCCCTGAAAGCTCATGAACGTAGGCCTGCTGAGCGCGAGTATCTAGTCGGTAGTGGTCCAACGCTTGCCGAGCGGATTGCCGGGCGTTTCCTGAAGACTGGCCTGCGCGCTCGGCCGCCCAGGCCACTTGACGCTGGGTGCGTACCAACGGGTCCAGAGCGTTCAATGATTGCGGGATAAGCGCTAATTCACGGCCACGCAGCGTTTTTTGGCTTCGTTTGTCGAGAAGCTGCCCTTGATAGCGCAATTGGCCTTTGAGCCGTGCCGATGCTGGCAGCAGCCCCATGACGGCATATGCCAGCAAGCTCTTTCCGGCGCCCGAAGCGCCTACCACTGCATATACCTCGCCTGTCAAAAAGTGCAGCGATAGGTTATCTAAGCAGGTCGCCCAGCTACGCTTCCACCAGTCGGTATACCCCGTTCCGTAGTGGGGCAGTCGTAGCGATAGCTGTTCAATGGTTAACATGGCAAGCCTCTTAATCAGCCGTTGTTTCAAAAGCGCTATAGCGCTCGCTGTAGATTGCTGCCCAGGCGCTCAAAACACAGCACCATGATGAGTAGACCTAGCCCAGGAAATACCCCAAGCCACCAATAGCCGCCCGTTAGGTAACGCATGGCGTCAGCCAGCAGTACGCCAACAGCGGGTTGGCTAGGGCTTAGGCCAAAGCCTAAAAACGTTAACGCCGCTTCGTGCAAGATTGCGTGAGGAAATAGCAGCAAAGCGCCGATCAGACAGTGGGGACGTAGGTGAGGTAGTAAATGGCTATACAGCACACACCAGCGTGACTTGCCTAGCGCACGGGAAATACGCACGTAGGGCGCCTGGCGTAAGTGCAGCAGTTCAGCGCGCAGCACGCGGGCTAAGCTAGGCCAGTGGGTGGCGGCAACTGCGATAATCACTGCCTGAGTGCCTCCGCCAAGAGCAAAGGCGATGAGCATTAATAGAATAAGATGCGGCACGCTAAGCAGCGTATCTATCAGCAGGCTGACCAGGGCATCGAGACGCCTAGACATCGTGGCCAATGCCGCCAGGCTTAATGCAATCAGCGTGCTCAGCAGCGCTGCTAGGCAGCCTACCCAAAAGCTAATGGAAAGCCCCGCCAGAGTGCGCGCCCACAGCTCTCGCCCTAGCGCATCGGTACCAAACCAATGAGCAAGGCTCGGCGATGCTAGCCGTGCATCAAACTGCATCTGCTGGGGAGTGTCTCCCAGCAGCCACTGGCTGGCGATGAGCCCCATAATGAGCAGTAGGGTGATGCCAGCGCTGAGCAGGGCGCGCAGGCGCGGCTGATGGCGGATCATAGGTCACCCAGCTTGATGCGCGGATCAATGACGCCGTAAAGGCTATCGGCCATTAGATTGCCAATGCTGACAAATAGGGCGGTAAAAAGCGCAATGCCTAGTAGGAGCGGAATATCGCTGCGCAGGCCAGCGGCCACCGTGGCCTGACCCAGGCCAGGATAGGCGAATACTTGCTCAATTAAGATAGAGCCGCCAAACAGCTCGCCCAGGGATGCAAACGCTAGCGTCATTGCCGGTAAGCATGCATGGAGTATGCCGTGTCGCCACGCCACATCAAGTCGGCTAGCGCCTTGGGCGAAGGCATGGGTGGCCACTTCTGAGCGCATAAATTCAAGCATGCGATGGCGCGTGTGCAGCGTTATATTGGCGATGCCCAGCAGTGCCAGCGTGGCGATTGGCAGCACGAGATGATGCAAGCGCTGAGCGAGCGACACTTGCTGACTCAAGATGCCGGTCGGGCCTGCGCAACAAGTGGGCGTCCAGCCCAAAAATACCGAAAACAACAGTACTGCGAGTATCGCCAGCCAAAAAGCGGGGGTAGAGGCGGTGATATAGGCGTAAGTGCGGATGATCTTATCCAGCGTTGAGCCCTCTTTGGCGCCTGCCACAACGCCCAGGCTAAAGCCTAGCAGTGCTGACAATAGCCAGGCGCCGCCGAGTAGGGCAATGGAGCGCTGAAAGCGCTGGCCGATGACTTCGCTGACCGGCTGGTTATACACATGACTCCAGCCTAGGTCGCCGCTCAATAGTTGGCGCAGCCAGTGACTAAACTGCACGGCAGGCGGCGCGTCAAACCCCCAGTGCTGGGCAATTAGCTCGCGCTGTTCAGGGCTAACCTGAGCCATTTGGGGGCCTAAGTAGGCATCAATGGGATCAATTGGCGAAGCCATCATCAGTCCAAATGACACCAATGCCACGCAGAGTAATACCAGTGTGAGGCGCGCTAAACGCTTGGCTATTCCCTGCGCTAATTCCTGCGTTATGAAATTAATTAGTCGCACGTCCAGCGCCATTCAAGCAGATTGCTAGTGATCGGCCAGCCGTGCCCATGGGGGGCGATGCCCAGCTCACCCACATCCAAACAGCTGTTGGTAAAGTAGACATGCTCAAGATTGACTAGCCAAGCCCAGCTAGCATCACCGCGAACGCCGTAGCCTGTTGTGCCGTCCCACTGGGCTGCGCGCCAGTAGTCGTTGGCTTGTGCAACGCTGTCTGCCGCTTGGGCGGCGTCAAGGTTCGCATCAACCTCAGCATTGGCGTAGAAACCGCTATTATAGAAGCCGTTGCCCGCATGCTGGCTGTGGAAAAGGTAGTAAATCTCTTGCGGACTATGGCTGCCAAAGCCGAGCATGATTGCATCCTGGTGCAGCGCATCACGCTTGATTTCATCCCAATGACGGCCGGTGGGCTGCATGTCTATGCCCAAAGAGCGAACCATCTCAGCGCTAACTTCCGAAAGTAGCTGCCGGGTAGTGTCACTTGAAGGGTAGGTGAGCCTGAAACGTGCAGGCAGGCCATCCTTATGGCGCACGCCGTCATCGCCCAGCCCCCAGCCTGCGTCGTCGAGTATCTCGGCGGCGAGGGCAAGATTTGGTGCTGCTATTTGCTCTTCTTTCGCGCTCCAAGGCAGGCCATCGGCTGGGCCAAATGCCGGCCGACCAAACCCATGAAGCGCCACATCGACCAACGTGTCGCGGTCAACGGCTAAATTGATTGCCTGGCGAATGGCAATGTCAGCGGTGACGTCATTGCCAATGGGCGCCCCAGAGGCCGCTTGCTCGCCATTCACTGTCTGCGTGGGAAAAAGAATGCCGCGGTTATCGACACTTTGCATGATGGTCCGGTTCATATGCGCCGGCAGGTTGGAGGCCAGTGCGGCAGGGATCGCGGCGATATCTACCTGGCCCGCATGGGCGGTGCTTAGAGTGGTATCCTCACCGGTAAATAGAAATATCAGTCGTTCAAAGGTGGGTTCGGGGCCGTAGAAATAAGGATTGCGTTCAACAATCAGCTGCTCGCCTTCCTGCCATTCAACCAGTTGATAAGGCCCAGAGCCGATAGGATGCCGGCCATAGCGCTCGCTGTAGCCGTTGTCACGCTCGGCGCTGGGCACGATGCCGAGTGTCAGCAGCTGGTCGATAAACGTTATACGCGGAGCCTGCAGGCGTAGCGTAACGGTAAGGGCATCAAGCGCGGTGGCTACTTCAAGGGCGCTTAGATCGGCCCGGCCACCTGCGCGTGCCGCTGTGTTGAAGGTATAGGCAACGTCTTCGGCGGTGAGCGCCGTGCCGTCAGAAAAGCGGGCATCGTCGCGCAGAGTGATTGTCCAGGTAAGCCGGTCGTCAGAAAGCGACCACTCGGTGGCAAGCTCCGCCTGTGGCGATAGGTCCTTGTCACGCGAGAGTAGCGTCGACTGAAACAGTGGATTGCCGTACTGCCCCCAGCCCAGCAGCGGGTCAAAGCCTTGCTCGGGCTCTCCACCAATCGCCAGGATTAACTGCTCTTTTGCCTGTGCGCCACCGGTGACAGCTAAACAACTTAGCGCAATACCCAGTAAGATAGGTCTAAATGGCCTAGCCATCACTTGATCCTTTATGCCGTCAGTATGATGTTTTTACAATAACATCATACTGACAGTGTCGTCAGCATGTGAACAGCCAATCAGCAAAGGGGGCGTGAATGCAGCGTGTAACGGTAACGCTTGACCAGGAGCTTCTCGCAGAAGTCGATACGCTAATGCATGAGCGTGGTTACCAGAATCGCTCTGAAGCGATTCGCGACTTAACGCGCAGCGGTTTAAAGCAGGTGAGGGAAGAGGCTGCGCCTGATGCGCCTTGTATGGGTGCGCTGGTGTATGTTTATGACCATGCAGCCCGGGAGCTGTCTAAGCGTCTAACGCGTCACTCACACGACCACCACCACCTGACGCTTTCAACGTTGCATGTGCATATTAATCATGACAGCTGCCTTGAAGTTGCTCTGCTCAAGGGCCAGGGGAGTGCGTTAAAGCAGTTTGCGGCCGAAGTGATTTCATCAAGAAGCGTTCGTCACGGGCAGCTAGTGCTAATCCCCAATGATAAAGAAGCTTAACCAGGGGTTCCTTAATCATAGGCATAAAAAAAGGTGACCCAAGGGTCACCTTTTTTGATCGGTATCGCGAGGCACTTAGTGCTCAACGCCACCTTCACCATGCACGTGGCCGTGCTCAACTTCATCAGCGCTTGCTTCGCGTACTTCAGCGATTTCAACGTCAAAGTTGAGGTTCTGACCAGCCAGCGGGTGATTGCCATCAACAACAACCGTATCGCCTTCAATCTTCTTGACGGTAACCATTAGCGGGCCGCCTTGAGT
This sequence comes from Halomonas sp., assembly GCF_052095695.1. GTDB lineage: Bacteria > Pseudomonadota > Gammaproteobacteria > Pseudomonadales > Halomonadaceae > Vreelandella. Next base: position 14,894 of record NZ_JBQDLQ010000043.1, on the reverse strand, counting down.
CTGGGCTTGAAACTGCATACCCGGCTCGATGCTCTCAACGCCTTGGAAGGCATCGCGAGGTACTTCTTGCATCAGCTCTTCTTGCAGCTCGCCGTAGCCTTCGGCTGGCGATACTGCAACGTTAAGTTTTTCGCCCGCTGCACGACCTTCTAGCTCTTTCTCAAGACCCGGAATGATGTTGCCGGCGCCATGGAGATAGGTAAGCGGCTCACGGCCTTCAGAACTGTCAAGCACCTCACCTGCATCATTAGTCAGGGTGTAGTGGAATGCGACAACAGCATTTTGCGCAATTTGCATGGAATAACCTTTCGGTGAGTGCATGTCCCAATATGGTAACGCGTGTGTGCTGGCTTGTCAGGGGGGTAAGAGCGCTTTTTCCTCTCTAAGCCTTTAGACGGTGTTGCGCGTTAGGGTGACCAGGGATACCCTACGACCATCACTTTTTCCTTTGCCCTATTATCTTTGGAGCACTCAATGACGATTTTGTTTATTTGGCTCATCGCTTTTTGCCTGATTGCTTATTTTGTCAATCAGCGCTGGAACAACGGCGTTAGTCAGGGGTTAGATAAGGTATTGCCCGGCTTTTTGAAAAGCGACGGTGACAACCGTTACCTGTGGGTGATCACGCTAGCGGTACTGGGCGCAACGACCCTGGTGCAGCCAGTTGAAATGCTGCTGGTAGCGATACTGCTAGGTCTTATCGGCTGGGGCGTCTCGGCGCTAGTAGGCTGGGCCGGCAACAAGGCTAACTTTTAAGCGTCGCTTGGTAGCACTCGATAAAAAAGCCCGGCCATCAATGATGGCCGGGCTTTTTGCTAACGTTAAGCGGCTAGTGAAAAATCGCCTTCAATGGCCGTCACAATACGTTAGTAGGGCGCAACGCTCATGTTGCCGCCGTTACCAATCAAACGTACACGCTGGCCCGCTTGGAAGGGATGATCCGCGCGTTGTACAACGACCACATCAGTGCCGTCATCGCGACGAATTTCCATTTCTAACGCCGCTACCCGGTTAGCACTGCCTTCCGCTGCAGTGCCTGCTACTGAGCCACCCAGTGCGCCGGCAACGGTGGCTAGCTGGCGTCCTGAACCGCCACCAATTTGGCTGCCCAAAAGGCCACCGATGATAGCGCCGCCACCGGTACCCAGCAGCCCGCCCGCACGGCTTTCAGCCTGGATCTGTACCTGACGAACCGCCACGATCGTGCCGTAAGTCACGTTTTGACCTGTTTGCGCTTGGCTTCCGCGATAGACATCGCCAGAGTAACCAGATGTATTGGCACAGCCTGCCAGCGTAAGAATGCTCATTGCGGCAACAGGTAGAAGAATACGTTTCATTAAAACCTCCAAGGTATATCTATTTGAATAACTATCTTAAATAGCTGTCTTGAGTAACTGTCGCCCGTATAGCTGCTACCAACAGGTAGACAAAGGATGGATCGCAGTTATAGAACAGTGTTCGTTAAAGATAGCCGATACTAGCGCCTTTGACCAGCTATCGTCTAAAAAGATCAATGCGTAAAAATAATAGCCTATCAATAGCTTAACCAAGAGTGTAACAGCGTATTAAGAAAGTAGTGTGCAAATACTACACGAGAACTAAAACAGAAGGCCAGAAGGCCTCCTGTTATAAGCTCCGATAAGCGTATGAATGCATCAAGCGTCTATGATTAGCCAAACTGATTCATGGTGTTGTCTTTGCCACCGGCTTTGAGCGCGGCATCGCCATGGAAAAACTCTTTATGATCATCGCCAATGTTGGAACCAGCCATGTCCTGATGGCGAACCGTGGCAATGCCTTGGCGGATTTCTTGACGCTGGACACCTTTCACGTACGCCAGCATGCCTTCCTCACCGAAGTACCCTTTTGCCAAGTTGTCAGTCGATAGGGCGGCGGTATGGTAAGTAGGTAGCGTGATTAGGTGGTGGAAAATACCCGCATCGCGAGAAGAGTCACGCTGGAAGTTGCGCGTCCATTCATCGGCCAGTTGGCCAAGCTCGGTGTCGTCGTACTCGGCGTTCATCAGTTTTTCACGCTGATACGCCGCCACGTTTTTACCTTCTTCTTGCCAAGCATCAAACACCTGCTGGCGGAAGTTGAGCGTCCAGTTAAACGAAGGTGAGTTGTTGTAGACCAGCTTGGCATCCGGCACCACATCACGGATACGGTTCACCATGCTCGCAATTTGCCCAACATGGGGTTTTTCGGTTTCGATCCACAGCAGATCAGCACCATTTTGCAAGCTGGTGATGCAGTCCAGAATAACGCGATCTTCGCCAGAGCCTGGCTTGAACTGATAGAGGCCTGAGGCGAGTCGCTTAGGTTTGACCAGCTTGCCGTTCTGTTTGATGACGACATCGCCGTTGTTGATGTCGGCAGCGTTTTCAATTACATCGCCGTCGATGAAACTGTTGTACTGGTCGCCAAGATCACCGGGTTCATGGGTTACGGCAATTTTTTGCGTCAAACCGGCGCCCAATGAGTCGGTGCGCGCCACGATCACGCCGTCATCGATACCCAGCTCTAAAAAGGCGTAACGCACGGCGTTAATTTTGGCCAAGAAGTCTTCATGGGGAACGGTGACTTTGCCGTCCTGATGACCACACTGTTTCTCATCAGAGACTTGGTTTTCCAGTTGGATACAGCAGGCGCCCGCTTGGATGAATTTTTTGGCCAGTAGATAGGTAGCTTCCGCATTACCAAAGCCTGCATCGATATCGGCAATGATCGGCACAATATGCGTTTCATAAGCGTCAATTTTACTGATCAGTCGCTGCTTTTCGCCACTGTCGCCCGCGTCTTTAGCATCGTCCAAAGCGCGGAAAAGGTGGTTAAGTTCCCAGGCATCGGCTTGTTTCAAGAACGTATAAAGTTCTTCAATGAGATCCGCGACCGAGGTCTTTTCGTGCATCGACTGATCAGGCAGTGGGCCGAACTCGGAGCGCAGGGCGGCGACCATCCAACCAGAAAGGTAGAGGTAGCTACGTTTAGCGGTACCAAAGTGTTTTTTGATCGAAATAAGCTTCTGCTGGCCAATAAAACCGTGCCAGCAGCCAAGCGATTGAGTGTACTGCGCAGTGTCCGCGTCATAGACGGCCATATCTTCACGCATGATTTTAGCGGTGTAGCGAGCAATGTCGATGCCGGTATGAAAGCGGTTTTGAACCCGCATTCGGGCGGCGTACTCAGGTTTAATGGCTTCCCATTTGCCGCCCTGTGCTTCACGTAGTTGGGCCATGGCCTTGATATCGTCGAGTAGTCCTGACATGAGCTTACCCTCTTTAATGATGGCTTGAGTCGTAATGGTCTTGCGCAAATTAGCAACGCATTGCCGTAACGCTGCAGTGCAACAACTATCGACGAGTATGCTTAATTCAACAATTGACACTTGGGTGCACAGGGCGTTGTAACCCGACGACAGCGGGGTAGCGGAAAGGAGGGTTTCTGGTGGGTTTAGGTAGTTGTTTTTTGCCAAACAGGTATAAAAAAGCACTGCCGAGGCAGTACTAAAGGTTGATTACGGCGGCTTGTTACGTCAGTGAGAGCGTCATATCGCGATGTGGGATGCCCGCATCCATATACTCATCGCCGTGAGCGACGAAACCTAGCCGCTCATAAAACGCCAGCGCATGAGCCTGGGCACTAAGCGCTACCTGAGAGTGGCCCGCATGGCGTGCCGCCTCTATCGCCGCCTTCATTAGCAGCACCCCAATGCCGGTGCCTCGGGCGTTAGCGAGCACGGCAACGCGACCAATATGCGCATCCGGCAGCAGCCGGGCGGTGCCTGCTGGCTGCCCGTCAAGCGTGGCTAGAAAGTGCAGGCATTCAGGATCAAGGCCGTCCCATTCCTCTTCCTGTGGCACGCTTTGCTCGTCAATGAATACCCGGTGGCGGATCTCACTGGCAGCCGGGCCAAGTGTTTCCCAATCGCCAGAGGTTATATGGGCAATCGCCATTAATACTCCTCGTCGTCGCCTTCATCGCTCATAAAGCCGAGGCTGCCGGTGTTAACCAACTGCGTAATCAGCGCTGCTGCACCGTCAATTTCAAGGTCTTCGGCGTAGAGCGGGGTTGCGTCAGCCAAGCGCAGGGCTAGCTCAGCAGAGCAGGCGTGGCTGTCGCCATCGACAAACAGCGTGGTGCCGCCTGCTTCGCTGCGCCAAGCAAAGCGCGAGCCGGGCATGTGATAAAGCGGTTCGCCGTCTTGTAGTTGAGCAACAAGCGCCGCTTCGGTCAGCGGTGTTTCAAGCGGCACCACTTGATCGACATATTTTGGCTGGGTCATTACGCGGCCAAACCATTGCGCTATTTGCACCGGGTTATCGAGTGTCGACACAATCAACTGACGCATACGCTCAATGGCTGCATCATCCAGCTCGCCGGTCAGGTTTGCAGGCACCATGCCCGCATCGCTATAGCGCTGGGATGCGGGAAGCTGTTCGCCCAAAAAATCCGCATAGGACGTGATGGCTTCGTCAGCAGAGGGCGCGCGAAAGCCGAGCGAAATAGTCATGCAATCATCGCTTTGACTGACACCGTGGTGCGCCCAGCCGGGGGGAAGATACAACATGTCGCCCGGTTCAAGCACCCAGTCGGAGTCGGGCTCGATGGTGAATTCTTGCAGGATACGCAGATCAATGCCTGCAATGATCGGAGCATCTTCGGTTAATTTGCCACCTAACTGCCAACGGCGGTACCCGCTGGCCTGAAGCAAAAAGACATCGTATTGATCAATATGCGCGCCCACGTTGCCGCCAGGAGGTGCATAGCTGATCATGACGTCATCAAGGCGCCAGCGCGGTAGAAAATCAAACTCGTCCATCAGCGCTGCAACGGCGGGCACGTAGTGGTCAACCGCTTGAACCAGCAGGCTCCAGTTAGTTTCCGGCAGCCGTGCAAAGGTGGCTTCATCAAAGGGGCCGTGAGATACCTGCCAAGGGCCGTCAGGGCCTTCTTCCTCGACTAGGCGAGCCTCTACGCCAGGCTCACAGGCCAGCCCCGCCAGTTCGTCGGCCTCAATGGGGCTGATAAAGTCTGGCATGGCGCCACGAATCAGCAGCGGTTTTTGCTGCCAATAATTGGCTAAGAAATCTGCGGCGGTAAGGTCGCCCAGAAGGGTTAGCGGCTTATCGTGATGGTTCATGGCGTATCCTGTCGTGCTGGAGAAAGAGGTGGTCGCAGCAAAGGGCGTTACAAGGAGCCGAGCTTTTTTGTCAGCGCTTCGGCCTGTGCCTGAGCGTTGCCAATGTAGCTTGCCGGTGACAGCGCTTTCAGTTCGGTTTTGACATCATTAGGTAGTTCAAGAGAGTCAATGAACGCGGCAAAACCGGCCTGGTCGATACGTTTGCCACGCGTTAACTGCTTAAGTTTTTCATAGGGCTTTTCGATGCCGTAGCGACGCATGACCGTTTGGATCGGCTCGGCGAGCACTTCCCAGCTGTTATCCAGGTCGGCGTCCAGGCGCTCTGGGTTGGCTTCAAGCTTGCTGATGCCTTTTAGGCTGGCGTGGTAAGCAATTAAACCATACGCCAGGCCCACGCCTAGGTTACGCAGTACGGTGGAGTCGGTCAGGTCGCGCTGCCAGCGAGAAATAGGCAGTTTTTGAGAAAGATGGCCAAGTATCGCATTGGCGAGACCCAGGTTGCCTTCAGAGTTTTCAAAATCAATCGGGTTAACTTTATGCGGCATGGTGGAAGAGCCAATCTCGCCTTCAACCGTGCGCTGTTTAAAGTAGCCCAGTGAAATATAGCCCCATACGTCGCGATCAAAATCGATCAGGATCGTGTTGAAGCGGCACATGGCATCAAACAGCTCGGCAATGTAGTCGTGTGGCTCGATCTGAGTGGTGTAGGGATTGAACGTCAGTCCTAATCCTTCCACAAAGGTGCGCGCGTTGGCTTCCCAGTCGACTTCAGGGTAGGTCGTCAGGTGGGCGTTATAGTTACCCACGGCACCGTTGATCTTACCCAGTATCTCCACTGCTTCAATCTGCTTTAGCTGGCGCTTAAGACGGTACGCCACGTTTGCCATTTCTTTACCCAGCGTTGTGGGCGTGGCGGTTTGACCATGGGTACGCGACAGCATCGGCTGGGCAGCATGGGCAATGGCCAGTTTGGTAATGTGGTCAGCCACTTCATGCATGGTGGCCAGCATGGCCTTAAGGCCGTCGCTAAGCATCACGCCGTAAGAAAGGTTGTTGATGTCTTCGCTGGTGCAGGCGAAGTGAATGAACTCGGTAACTGCATGCAGCTCGGCCTGATCCGCAATCTTCTCTTTAAGGAAGTACTCAACCGCTTTGACATCGTGATTAGTGGTGCGCTCGATTTCTTTGATGCGCTCGGCATCGTTGAGCGAGAACTCGGTAATCAACTGCTCAAGAAACGCCGTCGCATCAGTGGATAGAGGCGGCACTTCAGTGATTTGAGCTTGCTCGGCCAGGCGCTGTAGCCAGCGAACTTCCACAATCACACGGGCGCGGATCAGGCCGAATTCGCTGAAGTGTTCGCGCAGGGCGGCAGCTTTAGAAGCGTAGCGGCCGTCAACGGGGGAGAGAGCGGTCAAAGCGGAGAGTTGCATGGCATCGTTTCCAGGTGGTTCGAGAGCAGGTTGTTCAAACAAACGGTTCAAAAACAATCGGTTCAAAAGAAGTCAGCTAATTAATGGCATTGGCCGCCTAACTGAGGCTGTCCAGCGCGCGGCGCAGCGCCTTGCGTTGGAACACAAGCCTCCAGCGCCGCCCGCCTTGCTGATGCCATAATAGCCCAAAACGGATGCCGCCCATTAAGCAGGCGCGTACGCGTTCGGGCATCATGCGGCTTTGCAGCAGCGACGGGTCGCCCTGCACCACAATGCGGGTTTTAAAGGTCGAGAGCGTCTCTTGATACGCTTCGCCTAGGCTGGCAACGACGTTTTCGTGGGTAGAGCCGAAGTGCTCGGCCTGCCCCTGAATGCGCGTTAATTTTTGGCCGAGCGAATCCACCATCGCATTATTGGTGCGCAGTTTATTCATCAGCATGAGCAGTGAAAAGCCGTAGCGCAGCACGACAGGATTGGCCTGTTTGCGGCCCACCAACGCTTCTAAGGTTTCCAGGCCACGGCGAAGATTGTTCGGGTGCCCACCATAGATGGCTTCGAAGCTCGGTGGGTTAGTATCCACCGTGGCTTCAATGAGCGTGTCCCAGGCGCGCGTGTCGACCTGGCCGGTGCGAGCAAGTTCGTCCACCAGGCTGGCGGCTTGAAAGACGCCTGCCAGGGCTAGCGCTTGGCGCACGGCGGGGGAGTCTGGCGCACGGTGAATCGGGGTGGTGGGATTCATGCCGCGGCCTCCGCGTCTTTTTTCCAGATAGCGCAAATAACACCGCCGCCCAAGCAGATATCGCCATCGTAAAGCACCAGCGACTGGCCTGGCGTTACCGCCCATTGCGGATCATCGAAGGTAACCTCGACGCCGCCGCTGGGTAGAACGCGCATTTCACAGCCACAGTCACTTTGCCGATAGCGCGTTTTGGCGGTAAAACGGCCTTGTTGAACCGACGGCTCGCCCGCCACCCAGTCCATGGCCTCGGTAGCTAGCGAATCAGAGGAGAGCAAAGCATGGTGCTTGCCCTGCACCGCGATTAGTACGTTGCGCTCCAGGTCTTTAGTCGCCACGTACCAGGGCTCCTCCGAGTAGTTGGCAAGCCCGCCAATACCTAACCCCTGGCGCTGACCAAGGGTGTAGTACATCAGCCCCATGTGCTCGCCAATCACATCACCTTCCGGCGTTTCTATGCAACCGGGCTGCGCGGGAAGATACTGCTGCAGAAAATCGCGAAAGCGGCGCTCGCCGATAAAGCAGATGCCGGTGGAGTCTTTTTTCTTGGCGGTAATCAGGCCGTGCTGTTCTGCGATAGCGCGTACTGCAGGCTTTTCAAGCTCCCCAACGGGAAACAGCGTGCGTGCAATGGCGGCTTCTGGCACCGCATGTAGAAAGTAGCTTTGATCTTTATTGCCATCCAAGCCTTTTAGCAAACGAGGGCGACCGTTGCGCTGAGCTTCGCGCACATAGTGGCCGGTGGCGATTTTATCGGCACCCAGCATTTCGGCGTATTCAAGAAACACCTTAAACTTGATTTCCCGGTTACACAGAATATCCGGGTTGGGCGTGCGGCCTGCTTTGTATTCGGCTAAAAAGTGCTCAAAGACATTATCCCAGTACTCTGCCGCAAAGTTTGCGGTATGCAACTTAATACCCAGCTTTTCGCACACCGCCTCAGCGTCAGCAAGATCCTCTTTGGCCGTACAGTAATCGGTGCCGTCGTCCTCATCCCAGTTTTTCATAAACAGGCCTTCCACCTCATAGCCTTGCTGCATGAGGAGAACGGCCGAAACAGAAGAATCGACGCCGCCGGACATGCCGACAATGACTTTGCCGCGAGTGGCTGGCCCAGGCATGGACATCGTCGGCGCGGTGGAATCAGTGGATGACCCGGTTTGAAATGACATAGGTATCCTTACAGGAGCGGTGGTGTGCAACAAAAATAGGCGTATGTAAATAATGAGCTGCAATTGGGCGGAGATTATACACGATGGGGAAGGGCTTTGATTGCTTCACTCACGAATCACTGTCAGCGGATAACAGCACCCGCTTATAGCGTCCTCAATGCGCTGCAGCACTAGCGGGCTACGTAGTCGTTGCTGCTGGTTTAGCGCACGTATTTGCTCAAGCGTGAGCCAGTGAGCGGCGATAATGTCAGGGTCTAGGGCGAGGTCGAGCTGATCAAGTGGCTCAGCCGTAAAGCCGTGGCTGTGAAATGTTTGCCCGCCATTGGCATGAAAAACGTAGAGCCCCAGGTAGCCGGTGAGCGACACCTGCCAGGCCGTCTCTTCCTGCACTTCTCGCAAAATAGCCGCGATGGGGCCTTCGCCGGCTTCGATATGCCCAGCAGGCTGATTAAAAACGCTGGCGGGGCCGTCGCGCTGTTCTTCCACCATCAAAAAATGCTCGCCGCGCTGAACCACGCAGGCCGCTGTACTGTGAATTGCACTCACGTTGGTTTTCGACGCTTTGCAGCGGGTTGTACGCGTTTTCGCTGAGGCGAATTGGCTGGTCGGGGCGCGTGTAGCGTTTCTTTACGCCACTCGCCGGGGGCAAGGTCGCCTAGCCGCCAGGGGCCAATTGCTGCGCGAATTAAGCGCAGCGTTGGAAAGCCGACGTGAGCGGTCATGCGCCGCACTTGGCGGTTACGGCCTTCGCTAATAGTGAGTTCCAGCCAGCTGGTCGAAGGATGGCGTCTGGGGTCGATGGCCGGCTGGCGTGGGGCGGTCGTGGGTGGCTCAATACGGCGTGCCTTGGCGGGCTGCGTTGGGCCGTCTTTCAGCGTGATGCCCTGGCGTAGCGCTGTGAGCGCAGCATCGTCTATTTGCCCCTCAACCTGAGCCCAGTAGGTTTTAGGCTGTTTGTGGCGCGGGTGCGAGATGTGGTGGATGAGTTCGCCATCGCTGCTGAGCAGTAGCAATCCTTCGGAGTCGTAATCCAGCCGCCCAGCCGGGTAAATGTCTTTCACATCAATATATTGTGCCAATGTTTGGCGTCCTTCGCGGTCGCTAAACTGGCTCAATACTTGAAAAGGCTTGTGCAATAAATAGAGGTTGCTCATGACATCTCTTTATCCATTTCTTGATTCGCTGCCCTGGCGTCTTGGCGTATCACTCATGCGTAAAAAGTGCAGCGCTGGTATACTCCGGCTACTTGCTGGGGCGCCCACCATTAAGCGCACGCTCCGCTCAAGATTTCTTGCAATCGTAGTGACAAGAGAGGTTAACGCAAAAATGACCAAAACGCCGAAGATCATCTACACGCTCACCGACGAAGCCCCAGCGCTTGCGACTCACTCCCTGCTGCCGATTATCGACGCATTTACCGATTCTGCGGGCATTAAAGTAGAGACTCGCGATATCTCCTTGGCTGCGCGGATTATCTCTCAATTTCCTGACTATCTGAGTGAAGAGCAGCAGATCGACGATCATCTGGCGGAACTTGGCGAACTGACCAAGACCCCTGAAGCTAACATTATTAAACTGCCTAACATCAGCGCGTCTTTGCCGCAGCTGAAGGCTGTTATCAAAGAGCTACAGCAGCAGGGTTATAAGCTTCCTGATTACCCGGAAGCGCCGCAGAGTGATGAAGACAAAGACATTCAAACGCGTTACGACAAAACCAAAGGTAGCGCCGTTAACCCTGTGCTGCGTGAAGGTAACTCTGACCGTCGTGCGCCGCTGTCAGTTAAAAACTATGCCCGCAAATACCCGCACCGCATGGGCGAGTGGAGCAGCGACTCTAAATCTCACGTTTCACACATGCGTGATGGCGACTTTTATGGCAGCGAAAAGTCAGCACTTATCGAGCATGCAGGCGATCTTAAGATTGAACTCGTGGCAAACGATGGCAACACGACGGTGCTCAAGCAGAAAACGGCCGTGCTTGCCGGTGAAGTTGTTGACGGTGCTGTGATGAGCCGTAACGCGCTGCGCCGCTTTGTTGCTGAAGAAGTTGCGGATGCAAAAGCGAAAGATGTGCTGTTCTCGCTACACCTTAAAGCGACCATGATGAAGGTTTCTGACCCCATCATGTTCGGCATGGTGGTGACTGAGTTCTATCAGGACGTGCTAAGCAAGCACGCTGACGTTCTCAAGCAGGCCGGGTTCGATCCCAATAACGGTATCGGCGACCTGTATTCAGCGATTAAAACGCTGCCTGAAGAGCGTCAGACGCAAATTCAGGATGAGATCCAGGCGCTTTATGCCGAGCGCCCACGCTTGGCCATGGTGAACTCGCATAAAGGTATCACCAACCTGCACGTGCCTAGCGATGTGATTATCGATGCGTCGATGCCTGCGATGATTCGCGACTCCGGCAAAATGTGGGGCGCCGATGACCAGCTTCACGACGTGAAAGCGGTGATTCCGGATCGCTGCTATGCCGGTATCTATCAGAGCGTGATCGAAGACTGCAAACAGCACGGTGCGTTTGATCCGACCACTATGGGCAGCGTGCCTAACGTAGGTCTGATGGCGCAAAAAGCCGAAGAGTACGGTTCTCACGATAAAACCTTCCAAATCGCCGTAGACGGCACGGTGCGTGTCACCGATTCCAGCGGCAACGTAGTGCTTGAGCACAGTGTTGAGCAGGGCGATATCTGGCGTATGTGCCAAACCAAAGATGCGCCTGTGCGCGATTGGGTCAAGCTGGCCGTTAACCGCGCCCGTGAAAGCGGCACGCCCGCTATTTTCTGGCTGGACGCCCAGCGTGCCCACGATGCTCAGCTGATCAAGAAAGTAGAAAGCTACTTGAAAGATCATGATACCGACGGCCTGGATATTCGTATCATGACGCCAGAAGAGGCGATGAGCTTCTCTCTGGCGCGCATCCGTAAAGGCGAAGACACAATCTCCGTCACCGGTAACGTATTGCGTGACTACCTGACCGACCTGTTCCCGATTATGGAGCTGGGCACCAGCGCGAAGATGCTTTCGATCGTACCGCTAATGAACGGCGGCGGCTTGTTTGAGACCGGCGCGGGTGGTTCTGCACCTAAGCATGTGCAGCAGCTGCTTGAAGAAAACCATTTGCGCTGGGATTCACTGGGCGAGTTCTTGGCCTTAGCCGCGTCTTTGGAGCATCTGGGCAGCACCTTCGATAACGCTCGTGCAACCGTATTGGCGAAAGCGCTTGATCAGGCTAATGGCAAATTCCTGGACAGCAATAAATCGCCTTCACGCAAGGTGGGTGAGCTCGACAACCGTGGCAGTCACTTCTATCTGGCGCTTTACTGGGCACAGGCGCTGGCTGAGCAGAATGACGACGCTGAGCTTAAAGAGTTGTTTGGTCGTTTGGCAGAAGCACTGACGTCCAAAGAAACCGCTATTTTGGATGAGCTGAACGGTGTTCAGGGCCAGTCTACCGATATCCGTGGCTACTATCACCCTGACCACGCGTTGACTGAGCAAGTGATGCGCCCCAGCAAAACGCTAAATGCAGCGTTAGCTATGGTCGCTAAGGGCTAAGCGTACGCGTTGATTTAGCCTGTGAACCCCCGTCCGCTTGGCGGGCGGGGGTTTTTGCATTGAGCCCTCTGTTCTCTGTTACACCCTGTGATATCTTAATTTTTCATGAACCCTTGCTGATCGGCAGCGTCTGAGACGTATTATTAATATTCCTCAGGCTCTTCCATCGATCAGCGTCGAGACAACTCATTGTGCTGCTTATGTCCAACCTAGAAAGCCCATGCTTGGCCTCTTTCTCCGTGAAAGCCGGCGCATCGCGGCCAAATATGCCTGATGAAGACGGTGATATAGCGGTTCAGTCAGCGGAACCCGCGCTGGCGCAGCCGCCGCTTTATAAAGTGGTGCTTCATAACGACGACTACACACCGATGGAGTTCGTTATTGAAGTGCTGCAAGATTTTTTCAACATGGATAGCGAGAAGGCCGTTCAGGTCATGCTTGCGGTACATACCCAGGGAAAGGGCACCTGTGGCGTGTTTACTCGTGATATAGCTGAAACCAAAAGCTATCAGGTAAATGAGTACGCCCGGGAGTGTGAGCACCCGTTGATAAGTGATATTGAGGCCGCCAGTTAAAAAGTGTGAGAAAAAATTGGCGGTGAGGCTTGCAACCGTGCCATTTGTACCCGATGTTGAGAGTACTGGTCGATTACACTGATCCGACGCAAGTCCTAGGTGGCGACACGCCCTAGGAAGTAGCGAAAAGGGGACTGCCATGCTGAGCAAAGAACTTGAAATGACCCTGAACACGGCCTTTACCGTGGCGCGCTCTAAACGCCATGAGTTTATGACCGTTGAGCACCTGCTGCTCGCGTTGCTGGATAATGCCTCCGCGGTTGACGTGCTGAAGGCTTGCGGAGCTAATCTCGACAAGCTGCGCTCCGATCTGCAGGATTTTATTAACTCGACCACGCCGCTTATTCCTGAAGGGCAGGGTGATCGCGAAACCCAACCCACGCTCGGTTTTCAGCGTGTTTTACAGCGCTCCGTTTTCCATGTTCAGTCATCGGGTAAGAGCGAAGTGACTGGCGCTAACGTGCTGGTAGCGATCTTCTCTGAGCAAGAAAGTCAGGCCGTATACTTCCTTAAGCAGCAAAGCGTTGCCCGTGTTGATGCGGTGAATTACATCGCGCACGGAATTTCAAAAGTTGCTGGCCACGGCCCTTCGCCTTCTCCTTCTTCAGAAAACGATGATGTGGAAGACGGCGGCGGTGAAGGTGCAGCGCATCCGCTTAATGGCTATGCCACCAATTTAAACGAGCAGGCGCGGCTGGGTAAAATTGACCCATTAATTGGCCGTGATCATGAGCTTGAGCGCGTCGTGCAGATTTTGGCGCGCCGGCGTAAAAATAACCCGCTGCTGGTAGGCGAGGCGGGCGTGGGTAAAACGGCGATTGCAGAAGGCTTGGCGAAGCGTATCGTTGAAGAGGATGTGCCCGATGTTATTGCCGATGCCGTTGTTTACTCATTGGACATGGGCGCTCTGCTTGCGGGCACCAAATACCGCGGCGATTTTGAGAAGCGTCTCAAAAGTTTGCTGAGTGAGCTTCGCAAGCAGCCCAACGCCGTGTTGTTCATTGATGAAATTCACACGGTCATCGGTGCTGGCGCTGCCTCCGGTGGTGTGATGGATGCATCGAACCTGCTCAAACCGCTGCTTTCTTCCGGCGAGCTGCGCTGCATTGGCTCGACGACGTTCCAAGAATTCCGCGGCATCTTTGAGAAAGATCGTGCTCTGGCGCGGCGCTTCCAAAAAGTGGATGTAATGGCGCCATCGGTAGATGACACTATTAAAATCCTTAAAGGGCTGCGGTCGCGCTTTGAAGAACACCATGAATTGAAGTACACAGACGCGGCGCTGGAAAGTGCAACGCGCCTAGCAGATCGCTATATCAATGATCGCTACCTGCCCGACAAAGCGATTGATGTTATTGATGAGGCGGGTGCTCATCAGCGGCTACTGCCGCCAGAAGTGCGTGCTAAAACGATCGACGTTGAGCAAGTAGAGGCGGTGGTTGCTTCAATTGCGCGCATTCCGCCTAAGAGTGTTTCAAGCTCAGACCGCAAGCAGCTTGAAAAACTTGATCGTGATTTGAAAATGCTGGTGTTCGGTCAGGATGAGGCGATTGATAGCCTTTCTGCGGCCATTAAGCTCTCGCGAGCCGGTTTAAAGTCACCTGACAAACCCGTGGGTAGCTTCCTGTTTGCAGGGCCGACAGGCGTTGGTAAGACCGAAGTGGCCAAACAGCTTGCCCATATCATGGGCATTGAGCTGGTGCGCTTTGATATGTCCGAGTATATGGAGCGCCATACCGTATCGCGGTTGATTGGTGCGCCTCCGGGCTATGTGGGCTATGACCAAGGCGGTTTGTTAACCGAAGCCGTGACCAAGCAGCCGCACTGCGTACTGCTGTTGGATGAGATTGAGAAGGCGCACCCGGAAGTCTTCAATCTGCTGCTGCAGGTTATGGATCATGGCCGCTTGACCGACAACAACGGACGTCAAGCTGATTTCCGTCATGTTATCTTGATCATGACGTCTAATGCCGGGGCTGAGCAGGCCTCGCGTCGTTCGATTGGTTTCCAGCATCAGGATCACTCGACCGATGCCATGGAAGTCATTCGACGCACTTTCACTCCCGAGTTCCGCAACCGTTTAGATGGCATTATCCAGTTCCGTGCACTGCCTGTTTCCGTGGTGCGTAACGTGGTCGATAAGTTCTTGATCGAGCTACAGGCACAGTTGGATGAGAAGCGCGTACAGATGGATGTGGACGACACGGCCAGGAATTGGTTGGCGGATAAAGGCTACGATCCTGATATGGGCGCACGCCCAATGGCGCGTCTCAT
>NZ_JBQDLQ010000042.1:0-32321 GCF_052095695.1 Halomonas sp. | reverse complement strand
AGCTCACCGAAGGTGAGTGTCTGCTCGCCGGCAATCAGTGCCACGCGCTCGGGATACGCAGTGCCCTGCGCCAGAATCGGGGTCTGCAACAGACGTGGCGGCAACGCACAAGCGGTCGCATTGGCTTGCGCGCGAATACTGGCCTGTGGCAATGGCAAAACAGCGCGTGGCTTGTCGCCCCATTCTCCCGGGTTGGCGGCAAGCCACTCGATGAGATGAATATATGTCGAAAACATGTCGTCAAGCAGCGACGTCGGGAATAGATCCTCGACGGCATCCCAGACCAATAATAAACCACCCTCGTGATCGTAGACCTGGTGATCGAGCCAGACCTGTGGCGTTTGAGAGATCATGTGATGGAGCTCGCCCAACACCGCCTTTGTCGGCGCATCCACAAGTGGCGTGCCCAGGTTACAGGCAAAGACGACCGGCGCGATGACCCCTTCATTGCGATGATGGCGTCCCAGATCACGCTGCACTTCCACGCCGGAGTAGCTGGCGTGAGCCATATCGGCGTGAAGGCGCGCTTGAATCTGTTGTAGGCGGTGCTCGAAGGATAGTGGCTCGGTGAAGTCGCAGGAGAGCAGAAGCAGATTGGTGAAATCAGCAACGACATGCTCGATGCCCGAGTCCTCGGCCTGCCGGTCGAACAGGGGAACATTGATCAGAAAACGTGGCTGGACGCTCCATCGCGACAGCACCTCTGCGTAAGCTGATAGCAGGAGATTTGCCGGGGTCACATAACTTAGGGCTGCTCTTCGCTTCAGCGCAAACCAGGCCTCGGGTGCCAGAACATGCTCGCGACGCCGAAATGTGGGAGGTGTCGTTGTTTGGCCTGCGCCCGCGGTCAATGGCAGCCCTGGGGCGCCTGGCATATCAGGGAGCTGTCTGGACCAGTATTCGCGATCACGGGCGCGATCAAATTGCTTCGCCTGTCGCTCTCGTGCCAGATAGCGGGCAAAGTGCCAATCGCTGGCGGCGGGTAACGCAGCCATCTCGCGGCCACCGGCATACGCCGTGGCCAGATCCCGCAGGATGATATGCAGACTCTGAACATCAGCCACCAACAAGTCGATATCGACGTGCAGGCGTGTGCGCTGCTCATCCATAAGGCTGAGCTCCAGGCCCATGACTTCACCCTGGGAGACATCCAGCCGTCGGTGTGAAAGCCGTGCCCGAATAGCCGCCAACGCCTGATTGAGTTGCGTCGGGTTAAGCCCTCTCAGATCATGCGATACCACGACGGGATCTATGTTCTCGGTACTGATCCGCTGCTCACCATCTTCGGTGAATCGTGCACGCAACATTCCGTGATGTCGGCGTAACACCTTCCACGCCAACACCAGCCTTTCCGCGCTCAACCCCGTGCCATCAAATTCAAGATAGGCATGGCAACCCACACCTCCGAGCGGCTGCCCGCCTTGCCTCCCAATCCAATAGGCGTGTTGAACGTCGGTGAGACCAAACGCCAGAGTGGGGTCAATATCTGGGAGCACTTCATCGGTTGCCACAGGGTCTACGGCATCGTGACCGGGCTGTGCTGGGTCCAGCTGCGCCCACCAGGCAGCCAATGTGGGGCGCTCAATCAAGCTGGCAAAACTGACGTTGGCGCCCTGCTTACGCCAACGGCTCGCGAGTCGCATGACCGCCAGGGAGTCCAGCCCCAATGCGATGAGATTGTCATCGCCGGCGACCCTGTCTGGCAGGGTCGTCACCTCACGGACGGCTGTCAGCAGTTCATCTTGACCAGTCAGCGATATACCATCGGTGCAGGAAAAACGGCTCATTGGATGTCCCCGTCAACGATAAGAGCGGGATGCGGTTTGGCATGCGTACCGGCGACATCAGCGATCAGGCAGTGCGCCAGCGAGCTGAGTTTTTCTCGCGTTTCTTCCAGCTCGCGTTCGGGCGTGGATTGAGCCACGATGCCTGCACCGGCCTGCAGCCAGGTTTTACCCTTTCGCTGGAACAGAGAGCGCAGGACCAGAGCAGCATCTAGCGACCCGTCACAATCGGCCATCAGCACACAGCCACTGTAGGGGCCACGGGGTTGTTGCTCGTAGCGGCGGATGGCCTGCAGCGCTTCGCGCTTAGGGATACCGGAAGCCGTAACAGCCGGAAACAGCGCCTCAAAAGCATGCCAAGCCGTCCGGCCCTCAGACAGGCTTCCTTTCACCCGCGAGGCCAGGTGCTGTACGGACCCTCGTTCCCGGACATGCATGAACTCGGAGACGTGCACCGTTTCGGGTAGGCAATGCGGCCTGAGTTCGTCGACCGCCAACCTGACCGAGACAGCATGCTCGGCGATCTCCTTGACGTCAGTTTCCAGTTCATGCCGCAGCCGCTTGCGCTCGTCACTGCTGGAGCCCATGGACCGGGTACCCGCCAACGGTTGCGTGTTGACGCCACCGTTGGCATCGACCTCGACGACGGTCTCCGGGCTAAAACCCAACATATTCAACCCCGAGCAACGCACCAAGAATGAGCGAGCCGGTGTGTTCTGCCGCCGACCATGAAGATAGGTCGCAAACAGGTCAACAGGCTCGGGCACCGGCACCTGACGAGAGAGAATGACCTTTTCATAGCGCCCAGCACGGATATCACTCACCGCTTCCGCCACCTGAAGTCGATACGCCTCAGCATCATGGTTAGCGATCAAGCCCGCCATACCGATCAAATGATTTTCCGAAGGCCGGAAGATATCCCCCCCCGCCTGGTCCAATGTCGCAGTTTGTGCCGCCAACGCGGTCAGCAGGTGCTCGTCCGTCGTTCGCAATGTGGCTTCACCGGCTCTTAGCCGAATTTCCAGGCGTGGAACAAACAGCTCAAGCAACACATTCCCACTACTCCCTGGTACACCATGAAAGCTATCCGCGAGTTCGAATGACGCCGAGCCATAAGCCCGCCAGCCTGCGGTCTCTATTTCGCCCAGCGCCACGGCAATTAACCGGCAGATGTCACGACCTTCCCAGAAACGTTCAGCATCACCCTCCTGAAGCGAAACCCGATCAGATGTGACCTTGAGCGTCGCCAATCGGCCAGTGGCAACCAGCCACTCGCCCTCGCGCTCGTAGATGACATGGTCCTCATCCGCAGATGCCCTAGCAAACGCCACCGCCAGCGCCATAGGGTCGCTATTGATGGATTGTACGCACTCGATAAAGCCAGAGGATGACGAGGATGGTTCCATGACTCGCTCTGCCAGCTTCTGCTTATCGATCTTGCCCAGCGGCGTCAGTGGCCAGTGACGTGTAAAAACGACCTGATCAGGGCATTTGTATGCCGGCAACCCATGAGTCATCAGAAAGGTACGAAGTTCACTGACGCAAAGCGCGTGATTCGAGCCAATCAGGAATGCACAGCTACGCTCACCCAAGCGGCTATCCGCCACCCCGACGAGTGCTGCACTCTCTATTTCGGGATGACGACATAGAGCCTCCTCGACTTCTTCAGTCGCAATCTTCTCTCCAGCGCGATTGACCTGCTGCTTGATACGCCCCTCGACCTGCAGATTGCCGCCGACCGACCAGCGGGCCAGGTCTCCACTGCAATAAAAGCCGTCGGGTGTGAACGACTGCACATTGTGTGCGGCGGCCCGGAAATATTCCCTGATGGTGTAAGGGCCACGCGTCAGCAGTTCTCCCACTTCGCCCTCAGCGACATCCTCGCCCTGTTCGTTGACCAGCCGCACTTCGTCGCGGGGCGAAAGCGGTCGGCCCTGGGTATTCAGAATTTCGTCCAACGGGTCATCAAGTCGGGTATAGCAGAGCAGGCCCTCGGCCATACCGAAGACCTGCTGTAGTGAACAACCCAGAGCGGGCGTTATCTTTGCGGCGAGGTTGGCATCACAACGCGCCCCGCCCACCTGAAGGAATCGCAGTGATGAGAGATCCGTATCGTCCCACTCTCTTGCTTCTATCCATAGCTGGACGAGCGGTGGCACCAGCGACGTAAACGTCACTCGCTCACGAGCAATCAGTTCAAAGCACTCATCCGGACTAGGGGTCTGCGCCAGAACAACACGCCCGCCAACGCTCAGGGTTCCTATAATGCCGGGACAAGCCAGGGGGAAATTATGGGCAATCGGCAAGGCCGCCAGATAGACACTGCTGGCATCGAGATCGCAGAGATGTGCGGAAGCGGTGGCATTATACAGATAATCAGCGTGAGTCCGAGGGATCAGCTTGGGTGTGCCAGTGGTGCCACCCGATAACAGCAGTAGGGCCACGTCTTGTGAAGATGGCGTGTCACTGATCGTCGCGGCCGCCGCATGCCCCAGCTGCCTAACCTCATCAAGCTCATTCCCGCTATCGGATACTCCATCGATGATGACATGACGAATACTGCCACTGGTCTCTGCCACCTTGGCAGCGAGCTCTGCATGATCAAAACCAAGAAAGCTGTCTTTAGTGATGAATGCCACTGGCTCCGCCAACTGACATAACGCTTCGATATCCTTCTCGCGCTGCGCGGGCATCGCAAGGATCGGCAGCGCCCCCGTACGAAACAGGGCAAAGCAAGTTTCGATGAAGGCCAAACCATTGGGCAACTGCACCAGCACACGATCACCACTCACAATGCCCAATGCCTGAAAGGCCCGCGCCAACTGCTCGACTCGCGCATCCAGCTCAATATAGGAGAGATGCTGCTCCCCTTCGACGAGTGCAGTCGCGTGGCCGTAAAGACTAACCCAATGCTTGAGAGACTCACCCAGAGATGACTGTTGCCAATGCGCCAGGCGCTCGTATTCTGCCCAAACCGGCTCGGTGTGAGGAACCCTATGTGCCATTACGACGGCTCTCCTGTATATGTCATTTTCCGGCCTGACAGGCGCATCCATCACATGCAGTTAGCATCCTGTACATCAGGCCTTTCATCGGCAAATGATAAGCATTCTCACGGATAGCAACACCCTGGATCGTTCGCTAAATACCCTCAACGGTATTTTTTGACACAAAGACGGAAAGTAACGCGGCCAACGCACGCGCGGTGAGAAAGGCGCCTGCGCGGCCTACCTGTGGATAGTCATGGCGTTGACCTATATCGGCTGGTTGCGCGGTATCGAAGTGATAACGCTAAGTGATGCAAACAGCACAGCCGAAGGCGTGAGGACCAACCGCCGCAAAGGCCGTCGGAATAATGTCGTGCGCGGGTACCCACGCACCCAGAAAGCCGCCCAATAATCGTCGCAGCCGACGGTAGCGAGCTGCGAAAATCCAGCCTAGACACCGCTTGGCAACGTTTGATTAAACTGGCAATTGAAGAGGGAGTGATTACAGAAGAAGAACGCTTCGGCCTCCATGACCTAAAGCGACGCGGCATTACCGACACAAAAGGCAATCGCCACGAGAAACAGGAAGCCAACGGCCACCGATCTGCTAGCATGATGGATACTTACGACCTAAGCGTGCCGCCAGTTCATCCAGGCGATCATAAATGGCCATTGAGCCAGCAACGGCGGACTGGAAGTCTCCCAGTTCTTCAAAGGAAAGGTCAAAACCGTAATAATCGGAAATGGCTGCCAACGTATCAATGCCGGGTCGCTTCACACTCATAGTCAACTACTCCTATACACGGACGATTGCCTGAAAAGGCATTTAGCGAGGGAAGTACAAGCTATCGCTCCAACAATTTTGGATAGTGGTGTGGCAGGCGCATCACCACTAAGTCCTTTCGGCGCACAGCGCTGTTTGGGTAAGCCGAATCCAGGTTGCTCGTGTCGATAGCAAGCTGCACGCAGCCAGTGGCGCTGGTTAACAATGCTTCTTGGCGAGGAAAATGAAACGTATCCGGGCCGAATATACCGCTTAGCCCCGGTAATCCAGCGTCGGGCATATGCACGTTGGCGAAAGCGAAATAGCAGTTGTTCTCGCCACCGCGCACCCGATAATGGTGCCAATGGTAATCGTCTGGGCCGGTGGGAATAGGTGCTGGCTGACGAATCTCAGTACCGGGATGGGCGCAGTGAAATGGCCCTGGCAGGGCAGCAGGACAAGCGATGACATCGCACCCCCGCAGCGCCAGAATGCGCCCCGCTTCGGGAAAATCAGCATCATGGCCAATCAATAATCCTAGCCGTCCTAGCGGCAGATCGAAGCTTACCCAGCGATCGCCAGGCGTCGCCCATTTACGGTCTGCCTCGCTTAAGTGGATTTTACGATAAACCGCCATAACGCCCTGCGCCCCTACCAGAGCGGCAGCATTATAGAGATGTTCCTCCGACTGTTCCGCGAAACCTACCACATAGTTCTGTTGACGCTCCTCAGCGAGTCGACGCAGTGTGTCGAAAACACTGTGACGCTGTGAGATGGGATTGATACCGCCAGTGTCTAACCCGGTAAGCGCCAGCTCAGGAAAAACAATCAGCTCGGCACCCTCTTCTTGGGCAATCAAATCAGTACATTTGGAAAGGTTATCGTCGAGATTATTCGATGGGGAAAATTGAGCAACGGCGATGGTGCTTGCTTTTCCATTGGGCAGTGGCTGATGGCCATAAAGCCTGAAAAAGTCTAGCGGGTTCCAAGCGTGTGTTTGATGAAGTAGCTCATGATAAAGGTCTGGGCGACGCTCACTGGTCAACGGCCCCGTTACTCGTTCAGTATCAATTTCACCAAGCACGATGCCATCACCGTCATCGCGGCTAGCCTGGATATGTCCATCTGGATCAATCACGCAGCTACCGCCACTGAATTGAACGCCGCGCTCCACCCCCCAGCGATTGCTCTCAATAAGATAGCAGCCGTTTTCTTTGGCACGACTAATCCAATAGGGTGCTGGCGCTCTCTCAGCCAGCCAATTACTCAGATGGCAAATGACCTCGGCCCCCTGCAGCGCGACCAACCGTGCAGTTTCAAGAAAATGAATGTCCATGCAGATGAGCAGCGCGATACGGCCCAGTGACGTCTCGAACACTTGATGGCCAGTGTCGCCTGAAACCGCCCACTTTGGCTCGGCGATATAAGGATGGCTTTTACGATGTTTTCCTAAATAGCCCTCAGGGCCAACTAAAACAGCCGTGTTGTAGTAAAGCCCATTGCCAGCATCAACTTCTGGCAGCCCGATAACGATATAGCAGTCAAGCTTCGCCGCCAGAGCGGCGAAGCTTTGGGTTGAGGGTCCAGGCACTTGTTCGACGTAGGGTGCAACCTCCTCTCTGTCATACCAGCAATAGCCGGTAAGCCCCATCTCCGGCGTTATGATTAGCCGCGCACCAGACGCAGCCGCCTCTTCCACTAACCGCTTTAGAGCATCAATATTTCGCTCTTTTGCAAACATTTCAGGCTCAAACTGCAATGTGGCGGCAAGGTATTTCATATTGTCCTCCCCGCTCGCTAGCGTGCTTGCCCAACGATGGACTTGAGGATGGAAGCGCCTAAGGTATATTTTGGATCCACCATATTACCCAGCCGCACTCGTCCTGCCTGGGTAAGAAGCATGTAAGCCTCTATTTCATCGAAATCAAACTCTGCCGCTAGCCAGCGTACCAGCTCTCTGTAGGCAATCCGGGTGGCATCTTCCATGGGACGCGCTGAACCAATGGTCATATAGAACTGTTCATTTTCCAGACGCGGCCATTTGAACGTCCAATCTTTAATCAAGTCGACCTGAACGGTGGTCACGGTAGGATGCTCGATAGCCACGCCACACAACTCACCATCACCCTGCGCCGCATGGCAGTCACCTAGATAAAGATAGGCACCTTTGGTATGTACCGGCAGATAGATCACCGCACCTGGTGCTACATCAGGTAAGTCCATATTGCCGCCGTAATAATCGGGCACCAGCGAGCTAATCGATTCAATCTCCGGTGACACCCCAATGGTGCCAATAAAAGGCTGATAAGGAAGGGTTATTTTATCGCTCCACTTCACGCCGGTTTCCGCGTCAACCTCCACCTTTTTTACCCGCTCCGGTAGTGGCGCGTTGAGTAGCGCGGTATCACCGGTCGCCACTAGTCCACCAAATTCGGTAATCAGCGCTGTCGTACCGCAGGGCTGCGGGCCGCGGGGTTTCATATCGCGGATATAAACCGCCAAGCAATCGCCCTTCTCCGCCCCCTCTACGTAGATCGGTCCGTTCTGCGGATTCAGATAAGGTAGATTAAGCAGTTCGCTGGGCTTGTCGCTTTCCGAGCGCAACTTTCCTTCGAAAGCATCATGGGTTTCAGCACTGACGATATCGCCCGGCTGGATATGCAGCACAGGCTTGGGGTTAGGCCCAAGCGTATAGTGATACTGACCTTGAGCCGCCTCAGTTAGCTGGTGTGTAGTACCCGGTTTACCTTTGGCGACGGCGCGACGCGCCATGATGGATTGATCAAACCAACTCATTGTTCTACTCCTTTTTAGGTGTTTTTCAGTCATCGCTCCAGCAACTGCAGACCGGAGTTTGAGTCATGGTTAAATAGTGCTGATGGGTACCCATCCTGCTTATACAGCCAGAATTCGACGCATGGCGTCACGATCACGGAGTTGCTCCTTCGCAAGCTCATGGGTAATTTTCCCCTTATCCATGACGTAGCAGCGTTGCGCCATGGTCATGATCATGTCCAGGTTCTGCTCTACGAGGAGAATGGTTACGCCCAGTTCGCGATTGAGCTTGAGAATGTTGCGTGAAATGTCCTTTACGATGTTTGGCTGAATACCTTCCGAGGGTTCGTCGAGTAGCATAAGCTTCGGCTTGCCCACCATGGCACGGCCGATCGCAAGCTGTTGCTGCTGTCCGCCGCTGAAGGTGCCCGCTCGTTGATTAGCCCGGTCTTTCAAGATGGGGAAAAACTCATAAACCCGCTCATAGTCAACACCCTCGCCAGCCTGTTGGAGCATTTCGCCGACCTTGAGATTTTCCCAGACGGTCATGCGTGAGAAGACCTCACGCCCTTGCGGGATATAACCAATGCCCAAACGCGCACGTTCGTGAGATTCGAGCGAGCTAATATCCTTACCATCAAAACGGATAATGCCTTGTCGATTCTTGATAAGACCAATCAGCGTTTTCATTAATGTCGTCTTGCCGACACCATTTCGGCCGATGACGGCTACCACCTCTCCGCAACCAACATTCAAGCTGACCTCTTGCAGTACTGAGGTGGTACCGTAGCCAGAAATGACACCTTCCACGCTCAACAGATTTGTACTATTCGTCGTCATCGGCTGTCCCCAGATAAATACGTGCAACCTCTTCGTTAGCCTCAATCTCGTTGATCGTGCCTTCCGCAAAGATTTCACCGAAGTTCAGTACAGTGACCTTGTGGGCAATCTGGCGCACAAATTCCATGTCGTGCTCAACCGCTAAAATCGACATACCTTTGCGATTGAGCTCCTGGATCATCTCGCCCGTGCGCGCCGTTTCTTCTGGTGTCATGCCAGCTGTCGGTTCATCAAGAAGTAGTAATCGCGGCTCCGTGCTCACCGCCATACCGATCTCAAGCCACTGCTGTTCCCCGTGTGAGAGTTCTCCAGCAAGTTCTCCTGCTTTATCGGTAAGCCTTACAAAGGCGAGTGCTTTATCGATAGCCGCTGTCATGGAATCACCATGCAGGTGGTTTTGAACTGCTATTTGCATGTTTTGCCAAACGGAGAGTTCGGAGAAGATACCCGGCACCTGGAACTTGACGGCAATTCCCTGCTTCACGCGCTCGAAGGAACGAAGCTTGGTAATTTTTTGACCTGAAAAGTAGATATCACCTGAGCTTGGTTGATGCTCACCGAGTACAAGCTTGAAAAACGTGCTCTTTCCAGCGCCATTCGGACCTATCAGGCATCGGATCTCACCATGCTCCATTGAGAAGTTCACATCCTGAGCAACTTTGACGCCGTCGAAATGTTTATATAATTTCTCAGTTCGCAATATGGTCACGACATGCCCTCCTTACGCTTACGCAAGCGACCAAAGAACTTGACCAGCCCCGGGATCAACCCTTCCGGCAAAAAGACCACCACGACGACCAGCAGCAACCCCATAATTACAAAGGCGTAGTAGCTACCGTAAATAGTTAGGTTCTGGAAGATGCCAAGCACTACCAAGGTGCCCACCAGCGTTGCGGTGAGGTCTTTACGCCCGCCCACTGCTACCCAAATAATGGGTAATGCAGCGGCCGCTAAATCCATATTGGATGGGCTGATGTACTGTCCCCAAGCGGTATAGAGCACACCTGATAGACCCGCTAAACCGCTGCCAATAACAAAGACAATTAACTGATAGCGGCGTATGTCGTAGCCAAGCATTTCAGCGCGGTGCGGATTTTCACGAATTGCGACTAGCACATTGCCGAATCTCGAATTGACGAGAACCCGTAAGCCCAGATAACAAACCACCAGCATGGCCAAAAGGAGGTAATAGAGTGGCACGCCCGAATACAGCGCGATATCTCCTCCAGCCCAAGGGATTGTTAACGGCGGCATACCGGTCATGCCATTGTCGCCACCCAATCGGGCATCGCCGATCGCCCACTGGGACCCAGCCGTCTGTGCCATGAAGGTGGCGAAAACCAGCGTGGTCGACAGCGTGACAATACCGAGGAATACGCCGCTAATACGTCCATAAAAAAGAATGTAACCAAGTACAGCCGCCCCCAAACAGGACATGCCAACGCCTAGAAGCACGCCGACGATGGTCAAACCGTAAGCTGCACCAAAGTTGATAGTGACGACACCATACGTGTACCCGGCAAGCCCGAAGAAAGCAGTCTGACCGAAACTGAGCGACCCGGCATATCCCCAGATGAGCGACAACCCAAGTGCCATAAACACCCAGCAAAAGAAGTAGGCCGTATTACCTACACTCCAGGCATCCGCGAAAGCGGGATATACAACTGCCGCCCCAATCGTTAAGACAAAGACAATCCAAAACACTGGGCCACGCCCCAGCGTTTGCGGGCCATTGATAAGACGCAACCAGCCGGTCATTCGACCGTCCGGACGAGACGCTTTCAAATCTTCCCGTTGTAACATACCCATTTATGTACGCCCCTTGAGCAACCAGCCAGACAGGCCTTGTGGGAGAATACGGATGACCACCATGACAGTGATTAACAACCCCACTTGGCCCATAAGCTGCCCTTGCCACCCAGTCAAAAAGGCCTTGATAACCGCGAGCGTGGCTGCCGCTGGCGCCGTGCCCAAGAACACATCAGCCCCACCAACAACCACCGTCACGAAGCTTTCAACCAGGAAGTTGGCACCCAGCGTCGGGACGATGGAGATCGTGGGGGCATAAAGCGCTCCGGCTAAGCCCGCCAGGGCTGCGCCGAGACCAAAGGTGAGGGAGTACATACGCCCGGTGTCGATTCCCGCGGCTTTCGCCATGTGCGGTGCTTGAATTGTTGCCCGTGAGTGGATACCGAATGTCGTATGATGAAACAGCACATACAGCCCAATAAGCAGTAGCACTGCGACCCCAAGCAGCACCATTCGATAGGTAGAGTAGCTGTAGCCGCCCACCGAAAAACTGCCGAGTGGCGTGCTGATACCCGCCATACTGGATCCAAGTACGATCAGCGTGCCCTGGGTAAGGATCAGGCTAATCCCCCATGTGGCAACAATGGAGTCCAACGGACGGTGATAGAGGCGATGAATAATTGTGCGTTCAAGCACAATGCCAAGTATCCCGGCGGCAAGGCTGCCACATAGCATCGCGATAGGCAGCGGGATCCCTAGCCGTGCCGTTGCCACCGTTACATAGGCACCGCACATGATAAATTCGCCGTGAGCTAGGTTGATGATGCCCATCATCCCGAAAATCACCGCTAACCCCATGGCGGATAGCACCAAGAAGGCAAACGCATCCCCAAACTGATAGAACGCAGTAAACGCTAAATGTATATATTCCATATCCAGCTCCTAGGCAGGAAACACCCGCGAGATTTCCCGCTTAATGGAAACTCACAGACCAGGCAGGATGAAGCTCATCACCCTGCCGGTACGATGCGTGATATTTACTCGTTTGGAGGGTTAGAAAGAGTGTACTGAGCGCTTGGGTCGTTCTGGGTCAGGTCGCAGCCGTTGTCACCCAGCCAGTAAGGCTCAATATTTTCCCAAGTTTCGGGGAAGGATATCTCGTGATTCTCATCCACTTGCGCCAGAAAGATATTGTGAGACATGTGCTGGCTCTTAGGATCTAGGCAGACGGTGCCTGAAGGGCCATCGAAACAGACATCTCCCTCCGCAATGACGTCGCGAAGGTCTTCTTTATCGGTTGAGCCGTCAGCACGCTCAACCATCTGCTTATAAAGGTACATCGCGATATACGAGTTAGCCGCTTCCTGGTTCACATAGGGCGTATCGGGGAAGCGCTCATAGAACTTCTCAACGAACTCATTTGCTTCAGGGGTATCGACTTCTTCAATAAAGTTCGTCGTCACGAACATGTTTTCAAGGCTTGGCGGCGCAAAGCGCTTATGCTCGTAGCCCTGCCCAACATTTACCGATGAGGCCATAGGAAGCCCCAGGCCGGTAGATGCTGCCTGCTCGTAATAAGACGCCTGATTGGAACCGACCAGTAGGGTGACGACGAAGTCCGGGGACTCACCCTGGATATTTTGGATGGTTTGCGAGAACTGGGAAACATCCAGAGGGATGAACTCCTCACCCACGATTTCACCACCTTCCTCTTCTACTATCTGTCGTACCCATTCCGCCGAAATCTGACCAAAGTTATAGTCTGCAGCGATCGTATAGACGTTTGGTCCGTACTTTTCTATCATCCAAGGTATCAGCGTCGAGAACTGCTGTTCAGGAACTGCGCCAGTGACGATCATGTTGGCGTCACACACGCCGCCTTCATACTGATTGTTATAAAACGCCAACCCATCAAATTGGTTAACAATCGGTCGATACGCTTCTCGTGATGACGAAGCAAAACCCGCGAAGACGGTATCTACTTGATCACGCTGGAGTACCCGTCGCATCAACTCTTGGTAACGACGATCATCAGACTGAGTATCGTAAATAACAAGTTCCACTTCGCGACCAGCGATACCGCCCGCCTCATTTATTTCTTCAGCCGCTAACTCAATAGCATTCACTTTCGCCTGCGTCACCGCTGCAAAGTTGCCAGACTGATCTTCAAGCACACCGATCTGGATAGGATCATTCGCTGAAGCGCTGGTCACTAACGAGCCCGCTAACAACGTTGATAAGGTTGCCGTTCTCTGAATTGTTGAGTATTTCATTTGTATACCCCTGATGTAGTTTTACTTTTACTTCCTCGCCGTCCGGCAGCAACACAACTCCCTAATCACCTCTCCATAAAATGAGAGACGACCTTTTGCTCTTGAAGCCTGTCTACCTATACCGCTTCGATTAACCTCAATAAACGTGCTACGAATAATGGTTTAACCGGGATTCCCTAAGACGATGAATGGCATCAGCCTCTTCCTTTAGTACCACCACTGCGATCTCACCCGAGACGATCATTGCAGCGAAATCCTCAAGGGACAGGCGTCGACTCATGCTCGCCGAACGCAACAGTGCAAAGGCGTCATTGACCGAAATTCCCATATCTTCAATGAGCTTGATCGCCGCCGTGCATACGACTTGGCGGGCACGAACCTGCTGCTCCAAACGGTGGAGTTTTTGCTCCGTCTCATAGCACTGATTAAATGTTTGGTAAGCAATAATAAGGCTCGCGAGAATGCCGCCCTTACGTAGCGGTTTGGTGAGATAGCCAGACACTTGGCGCTCGATGAACCAATTAACCGAGCTCGGTGCATCTGAACCGATAAGTGCAATCGCCGGCCCCTGCACGCGATCTATCATGTGCGTGATGTCGCTAAACTGGCGTCCCAACTCATCGTCGAAAAACACCAGATCAAACGGCCTACCAGACACAGCCTCATCCTGGTTTTCATGAACAACTGGAGTGACGCCAAGCTCCACAAGGAACTGAGTCAGCACCTCTCGATCTCTTTCAGCGGCACACACAATCAATGCACGATGGCCCCTGAAATTGCGTCGTGTGGTAAGCGTCATCGCACGATCCTCAAGCCAATATTGTTTTGAGCAATGGGCGTTTCCGTGTGAGCAGAGCTTTCACCACATGCTTCAGCCCAAACGAGATAAGGATCCGGGCGAACGGGGGCGTTTGCTTCGGAGATCACCTTAAACGTCGCATCTTCGCGGGAGATTCCTAACCGGACGGTCAAATAACTGTGATTGCTCTCAGGATCGACATAGATCTTTCCCTGAGGTGCTTGGAAGGACGTTCCATGCAGCGCTTTTTTCACCCGGTCGATATCAACGGAATCGGCGCCAGCCAAGGCAAGGGCAAGTAAGTGAACGGTGTTGTAGGACGCCTCTGCATCTGCACTAGGCAAGGCATCATGTCCGTAGCGTTGGCGGTAGCTAGCGACAAACTGCGTGTTAACTTCTGTCTCGATAGTGGAGAAGTAAACGCTGGATGCTAGATGCCCAGCACACGCCTGCGGACCAATTTGAGCAAGTTCGGGTTCGCAAAGCGTGCAGCTGCCTACCACCGTTTTTTGAAGGGCGGCGTTCTCATCGCGCGCCTTGGCCAACGCGCGGTAGAACGCATAGCTAGACTCCCCGATCAGCATGTTCATAATGAAGGCAGGCCGCTTTTCGTGAATCTCTTCGATGATACGCGCCACATCCAGGTCACCGACCTGCAGGTAACGCTCAGCGATCATCTTCCCGCCATGCGCCTTGGTCAGCTCTCTGATAATTCGGCCATTTTCCCAGGCCCAGACATAGTTAGAGCCCACGAAGTAAACATCGCGAGTGATATGCTCAAGCACATGGTCCATCAGCGGCAAAACATGCTGGTTCTGAACGGCGCCTGTATAAATAACGTTATTATTGGTCTCAAAACCTTCGTAGTGAGACGGATACCACAGCAAGCCATCGTATTTTTCAAAAATCGGTATGACTTCTTTGCGGCTTGAAGACGTATAGCAACCAATCACGTGCTTTACGCC
Source organism: Halomonas sp. (assembly GCF_052095695.1). Taxonomy (GTDB): domain Bacteria; phylum Pseudomonadota; class Gammaproteobacteria; order Pseudomonadales; family Halomonadaceae; genus Vreelandella. The sequence continues at coordinate 17,386 of NZ_JBQDLQ010000042.1, read as the reverse complement.
CTCATGGCGTAGCAAACTCCGCACGTGATTGCTGTAGGCAGCGGTGTCACCGGCCGGATCGCATTCTATAGGTACAAGTTCAAAGGGGAATCGTGTGCCCTGGTTGACCTCTTCAAGCGCCAGCATCGCCCCATCGCGCATTGACCGGCCAACAGTGGCGTATGGCCCTTGAGTAGAGAAGAGTATGCCAACCGGGATACGACTGTTCATTGACTCACCGTCCTATTTCCAGACATAAAAAAAGGGCTCACAGCGCTACCTGACGGTAACGATGGGAGCCCTATTGCTCTGTGCCCTTTCGGTGTATGCCGACGCACAATATGTCAAATACTAAAACTTAGATTGTGACCCCTAATCGACTTTGTCAACTCATTGACGCTATTCTTAAGTCGAAGGCCATAACCACTAAACAAATGCAAATAATTTAAAGCAACAAGCGTGCCAATTACACAAAAATCCACAATAGCGGCTTTGAAACACGTTTAGTGTAGGTGTGGCGCCTCTTTTTGATACATGCAAAAGAATTTATGCTGTAAAAAGGTGCGTTCAGGCTTTCCATGCTTGCACAACCATGCAAACCAGGGAGCCAGAAAAATCAGTTGTCGGCGAGATCGTAAGAGCACAACTTACTCTGTAATCCTAAAAAACCGCCCTAACAGACAAAGGGTGAAGGGCTTGTAGAATTTACTGAAAGCCACCGACTTATCAGGTGATTTTGACTACTTAGAAACGGTTTGCAGCAACGAAAAAAGCAGGCAGAATGGGTCTTTGTGGGTTAGCAGGAGATATGGCACAACGGCCTAATGTGGGACTATAAACAACAAAAAGGGATAAGCTGGGATGAGAGGCAAAATTTAGAGCCGTAGATTCAGAAGGTTACGCACACAACGCCATTATACAGCGCCAGCGAAATAGACACCATCAGTGCCAAAGACGCGCAAATTGAAAAAGAGGCCGTTCCTACGTGGAGCGGCTTTTTTTGTAGGATATTTGGCACTGCCTCACAACCATCCAGCAGCCCACACAGCACGCCCAATGATCTCTAGCTCGTGCAGTTGATCCTGGGGCACCAGCACTTTGTCATAGACCGTATTCGCGCTGATGATCGAAATGCCATTGAACTGGCGCTGCAACCGCTTGGCATAGAGATGTCCATCCAGACGCAGTATATAGATACCTTCACCCTCAATCGTGGTGCGTGTGTGATCAATTAACACAGTGTCACCGCTATGTAACACCGGCTCCATGCTATCGCCATCTATACGGATCGCTGAAAGGTGATCCGGCGTAAGCCCCTGCTTGCGTAGTGAGTAGCGCGTAAAGCTGATGTGCGTGAGCACGCGACAGTTCTCGTTCCAGGCCCCATCGCCCGCACTGCACTGCGCGTCATACAGCGGCACGAAAGCGTAATCGTCCATGCCCTTTACATCTATTGAATCAGCCTTTTCCTCACCAAATGCAAGCCATTGCATGTCCTTACCAAGCGCATTAGCAATAAGCGCTAGGCGATCCAGGGTTGGATAAGTGTCTCCGCTCATATAACTGCGTATCGCACCTTCAGACAAACCGCATCGGCGCGAAAATACGCGTGCACTTTCAGTCCCTAAAGCGTCTTTAAGCCGTGTGGGGAAGCGTCCGATTCCCACAGTAGGAATCGGATGCTCGATATCATTGAGTTGGCCAGCATCCCTTTCTTCGTAACCCACTGTTTTACAACCTCATGCACAAAAATAAGAGCGAATTGCGCAATAAAAAGAAACGGATGCTCATTTATCCGCTTGATATACATTTTTATCCGCGCTATGTTTATGGGGTAAGACAGGTTAGACACCCCAAAAAACGCCACCGAGGTGACGCCATGAACCACGAAATTCCTATCAATCCTTCCCAGCGCTGGGAGTGGTTGAAGTACCAACTCCGCAGCCAGGGTTGCAGCTTGCGCAAGCTTAGCGACGAACTTGGCGTCACTGGCAATGCGGTGCAGTTGGTGAAGTACACACCCTACCCACGCATGGAACGCGCTATCGCCAAAAAGCTTGGTTTTACGCCACAAGCTATTTGGCCAGAGCGCTGGAACCCAAACGGCACGCCATGCCGTGAACGGCCTAATCGAGCTGAAAAGAGCGCATCAATATCAAGTATGCATGATAGCTGCTCTAACGTTAGAACGCATCGTCAAATGGCGCAGGGAGCCTAGCCATGCGACGTGTCAAAGACGAATTAACATTAGACATCTTTGAGGTGCCCGCGCCAGTGGTGCCCATGCCGGGTAGCGGGAACTATGCCGCCCAGGTCAGCGAGCTTGTCGGCATCGTGATGAAAGACTGCCCTGTCGACCGTTACGAAGTGGCCGCACAAATGAGCCGCCTTTCCGGTGATGATGTTTCCAAGCACATGCTCGACGCCTGGAGTTCGCCAGCCCGCAGTGATCACAACATCCCTTTCTATCGCATTCCGCTTCTTGAAGAGGTGTGCCAGAGCCACGCCTTTACCGATTGGATCGTTCACTTACGTGGTGGGCGGGTGGCCTATGGCCGCGAGGCGCTGGCAGCGGAGTACGGGAAGTTGTCGCGCGTTCAAGAGCGCGTGAATGCGGATCTACGCAAGCTGAAAAAGCTGATGGGAGAAGAGGAATGATCAGAGAAATGCTTATTCGTCCTTTTCGGGGTGCCATCCGCGCGTTGGTTCGTGAGGAGTTGAATTCGATTTGTCGTCGCGCGTCAGATCAGTCGCTTCACTCTTCTCGGTGGTCTCACCGAGAGCCTCTTCTTTGCGACGTTGTATCGGAACCGCTCGCAGCGCCGGTCGAGGAATGGCTCCGCGCAAACCCTGATTCGATGCAGGCAACTTGGCGAGCGCGTCATCTCTTACGCGCAGCAAAAGTTGCGAAGAGACAGAGCCAAGGCTCCGGTTCTTCAGAAGCCAATCGTCAAGGGTGCGATCAATGATGTCTGCCAACTTCTCCGGCTCTATTGGAAGGCTATTTAACAAGGCGAATAACACCTCTTGTAAGGCTTCGTTTTTAGACTCTAGTGCTTCCATAGCCTCTCTGATTTCGCCTAATTCTTCCTGCACTTCCAGGAACTCATTTTCATCCGCCATGGCTGCGAACTCCGTTTATTGCGATTGCAACAATATCGCACAGGGAGGTCTCGATGGGTAATTGGTACACCGCCAAAGAACTGGCCGGGTTACCAGGACTCCCCGGCACAGAACGCAACGTGCGTGAACATGCCAAGCGTCACCGCTGGGAAGGCCAGCAGCGCCTGGGTAGCAAAGCGGTGGAATACGCCTTCGCCGTGCTACCCACTGAAACCCAAAACGCCCTGTTATTGACCCAGGCAGATAACGCCGCGCCCACGCCTACCAGCACAGTAGCGCCTCAGCCAGAAGAGCAGCGCCCAGGCCAGCAGCAACTCACCGACGCCCAGCGCCAAGTGATGACCGCACGCGTTGCCTTCGTGCGTGAGATCGAACGCATGAGCAAGATGGTCAGCCAGCAGCGCGCCATTGAAACGTTAGTTGCCCACGCCAAAGAAGACGATCTAACGCCTTACCTTAAGCAGCGTGTGGTGCCGGCCAACGACCGCAAGACAGAGACGCGCAACCTGAGCGAGCGCACCCTCAAGCGTTGGATCGCTGACTTCCGCAAGCACGGCGAACGCGGCCTAGCGCCTAAACGCCGCCAAGCGGATATGAGCATGCCCGCATGGGCCGGTGATTTCCTTAAGCGCTACCAGAAGCCGCAAAAGCCGAGCGTTGAAGCTGCTTACCAGCTGCTGGTCGAACAGACCCCGCCGCCGCACCCCTCTATACACCAAGTGCGCCGCTGGCTTGCCAAGCTGTCACCGGAAGCGCGTGAGCGTGGCCGAATGGGGGCCCATGAGCTTAAAGCGCTCCAGCCGTTCAAGCGCCGCACCAGTGCTGAGCTATGGCCTAACGATGTGTGGGTAGCGGATGGCCATACCTTTGATGCCGAAGTGATCAACCCACTGACCGGCCAAGCCTTCCGGCCCGAGGTCACGCTGATTATCGACTGGGCCACGCGCCGGATCGTCGGCTTTGCCTTGAACCTTGCCGAGTCCACCGTGGCCACGCTGGATGCGCTGCGCGATGCCGTTAGTCGCGTCGGCATGTTCAACCTGTTTTACGTCGATAACGGATCAGGCTTTGCCAACGCCACTATTTATGAAGTGGTCGATCGCCTTGGCGGCACCATTACCCACTCGCTGCCTTATAACTCACAGGCACGCGGCGTGATCGAGCGCGCCCACCAAAGCACCCTGGTGAAGCTTGCTAAAACAATGGACAGCTATATCGGCGCGGACATGGATAAAGAAGCCTCGACTAAAGCGCACAAGTTAAGCCGCCGCGATATTAAAAAGGGCTTAAAACCCGCGCTAATACCCACGTTTCAGGAGTTCTTTGATTCCTTAAACGACGCATTAAACGTCTATAACCACCGCCCGCATACAGGGCTTTCCAAAGTTCGCGACTTAGACACCGGAAGACTGCGCAACCAAAGCCCCATGGAAGCCTGGAAGAGCGCCGAAGCGGAAGGTTTTGAAGCGCTCACTGCCCCTTCGGATGTGGTCGCCTCACTCATGCGCCCCCAGGAAGTGCGCAAAACCAACCGTGGCGAAGTACGCATCAACGGTGGTCTCTACTTCCTGGATGCCCTACGCGACCTGCACGGCGAAGAGATCCGCGTGGCATGGGACTACCGCGATACCGGCAGCGTCGGCGTCTACACCCTGGAAGGTGAACACCTTGGCGACGCCATATTAGACGGCAACGCCACCCCTGCTATGCCTGCAACGATGATCCAGCGCGCTGCCGAGAAGCGGGAAAAAGGCCAGCTCAACCGCCTGGCGCAGAAAGCTAAAACCATCACCGGCAGTGATGTCGAGATCCGCGCGATTACCCCCGCCGCCAGCTATTCAGACGAAAAGCAGGCAGCCGCAGGCCGCGCCTACGCCAAGCAACTGGCCGATCAAGGCACACGTTTTCAGATACCCCAGAACAAGGTCGAGCGTTATCGGCTTTGGCAAAAGCTGGATGCCCAGCTTCAGCAGAACGAAGACATGCCCGAACAGGCACGCCAGTGGCACGACAGCTACCAGCACCACAACGATTTCCGCGCAATCCAGCGCGTAATGGAAGCGGACGGGCTGTCACCCGCCCGCAACCGACGGGCCGTCTAGACCACGGCCCACGACACCCCAACCTTCGATAAGGAAGCACTATGAGCGTCAACACTATTGTACCACTCACCAACGTCGGGCTATTAGCCGCTGCCGTTGAGAGCGCCGCCAACCGACCTTCAGAACTGCCTGGCTTAGTGGTCATGTATGGCCCCAGCGGCTACGGCAAAAGCCTAGCAGCTGCCTATGCCGCCAACATGCACCGTGCCTACTACGTCGAGTGCCGCGAAAGCTGGACGAAGAAAGCGTCCGTGGTCGCCGTGCTGCGCGAGATGGGCATCATCCCCATGAAAACGCTCAGCGAGATGGTCGACCAGATCGCCGAGCAGCTCTCCCGCTCAGGCCGTCCGCTGATTGTCGATGACGTCCAGTACGTGATCGACAAAGCCGCCGCCAACGTCCTCACCGATATCTATAACGCCAGCCAAGGCACCTTGGTTCTGATCGGTGAAGAGCGCGTGCCTGCGTCAATGGCTCGCTTGGAACGCTTGCACAACCGCGTCTTAGAGTGGGTGCCCGCCCAAGCCGCCAGCCTGGATGACGTCCGCGCACTGGCTGACAAGAGCTACCCCAATATCGAGATCGAAGACGACCTGCTGGAAGCGGTAAACGACCGGGTAAAAGGCTGCCTACGCCGTGTCGCCGTCAACCTCTATCAGATCCACTCAGAAGCCACCGCCCAAGGCTGGACAATGGTTGGCCTACGGGAATGGGGCGAGCGTGAGATCCACACCGGCCAACCACCGGCGCGGAGGGGGTAATCATGTCTATCAAGCGCAAACCTTCTTTATCTACCCTAGCGGGGGATGTCACGCCCCGCCAACGCATTTGGGACGCCATCCGTCACCAGCACGCGGAAGACGGCCTGATCACGACGCAAGGCATCCGTATCGCGCTCAAACGCGAGCACGACTTAACCGATGGCCATGTTAGTGACTACCTCAGAGCGCTCATTGCAGGTGGCTTTTTAGTGCGCAGTAACCCGGATGCGCTGCCCGCTACCACGGCTATTTATATGCTCAAGCGTGACGTAGGCGTGGAAGCCCCCCGCGTGCGACGTGATGGCTCGCAGCCACCGCCGCCAGGGCGTGAGCAGCTATGGCGCACGCTCAAAATCATCGGCACCTGCACCGGGCAAGAGCTAGCTGACGCTGCCACCACAGCGGCAACGCCGGTATCCCGCGCTGCCGCCGATGAGTACCTCACCATGCTCAGCCGTGCCGAGTACGTGAAAACCGTTAGGGAAGGCAAGCCAGGCGTGCCCGCACGCTTTCAGCTGGTGCCGAGCCGCTGGACGGGGCCAATGGCGCCGCAGATCCGCCGCACCAAGCAGCTTTATGACCCCAACACCGGCGAAGTCGTCTACTCGCGAGTGACCAAAACCGAAGGGGGTGAGCCATGAGCATGCCTATCAAGAACGGCGTGATTCGTCGTACCCGTACCGTCGACATCTCTAACTGGGGCGAAGAGCCACCGCGCTGGATCGCGCTGTTAGCAGATGAAGTACGCGCAACTAACCGCAAAATCACCGGTGAGCGCATTGGGGTATCCAGGTCAGCGGTCTCTTTGGCACTGGCTAACCGCTACCCAAGCCCTTCTACAGAGAGCATCGAAAAGAAAGTGCTGCTGGCTCTGGATGGCCTTCAGTGCCCCGCGCAGCAGCTCACGATTAGCGTTGAGCAGTGCCGCGACTACCGCGCTCGCCCAGCGCCCACCCACAACCCTATGGCGATGCGGATGTGGCGGCACTGTCAGTCATGCCCGCACAACCCCGACCGTCAGCAGGGAGAAGACCAATGACCCTTAAAGCCACCTGCCCCGAGTGCGGAATGACCGGCGATATGGCCGCCTTCGTGACCCAGGGCGAACACAATCAGGCACTGGCCGCCGCGCTGGAAATGCCCGCCATGCTGAGCAGCCGCATCGTGCGCTATCTCGGCATGTTCCGGCCTGCTAGCCGAGCGCTGGCCAGCGCCAAATCAGCCCGCTTACTGACCGAGCTGAAAGAAACCATCACCAGCGGCGTGATAGAGCGTAAGGGCATCACGCGAGATGCCCCGCTAAAGGTGTGGATGTTGGCACTGGATCAACTGCTCGAACGCCCACCCAGCAACCTACCGCTCAGCAGCCACGGCTACCTATATGAAGTGGTGGCCAACTGTGCCGACCGCCACGCCGGTGAGATTGAAAAACAGCAAGAAGAGGCAAAGCGGAATGGTGACAAGAGCGGTGCCAAACATCCCGCAAACCGTTCCCCAGCAGCGGCACTGCGTGAGCGCTCCACCGATGACGTGCTTGCAGAACATGCCCGTATGGCCAATCGCCAATCCACCGTGGCCACGCCTCAGAAAGGCCAGCGCCAAACCGCCAAAAAGAACGAACAAGCCAGCGCCCCCAAGCGCCTATCGGAGCTTTTGAAAGGTGCGGCCAACGCAGGAGAACAGCAATGAGAACCTACAGCGATGCCCACATTGAACACTACGCCGACCGCTTCATCGCCCTGCGCATGGCCCGCCATGGCGTGAACCTCGCCGAGTACCTGATTAGCCCGGCCCAGTTTGAGCGCCTAGCGCTAGAGCCTGAGCCGCTATTGCCTGCCCAGCAGGCTGCCGTTCTGCGCATTTGGCAGCAATGGGATACCGGCCTAGCGGCTACCGCCAGCGAGCCAACGCCAGAAGCAGACGAGCCCTTCCAACTGCCCGGCGTCTATGCCGTATGGGAAGAATTCCTGCTGGGCATCGGCAACAACAAAGCGATCCGCCAGCGCAACGGTGCCTTTGTAGAGCCGCTGCACCACCACCGCCACAAAAATGCCCGTAACAGCAACGCCAACTTCGCCCGTAAAGGAGCTTGAACATGAACAGCCCAGCTACAGATAACCAGCCAATACCCGAGGGCTTCCGCATGGACGCCAAAGGCCGCCTGATTCCCGAATCGCAGATCAAGCCGATTGACCAAGTGCGCGACGAACTGGTGCTCTCGATTGTCGACCGCGCTACTGAACTGCGCGACCAGCTCAAAGACTTTAAAGCCGATGTGTTTAGCGAGATCGCCGCGCTAATCGAAACGTCAGCACTGGAATACGACGTTCAGATCGGCGGCAAGAAAGGCAACGTGCAGCTAGTCAGCTTCTGCGGCAAGTACAAGGTGCTGCGCGCTATCTCCGAAACCATCACCTTTGATGAGCGCTTACAGGCGGCCAAGGGGTTGATTGAAGAATGCCTGCGCGACTGGACAACTGACGCCCGGCCCGAAGTGGCCACCATCGTACAAGACGCCTTCCGCGTCGATACGGCGGGCAACATCCGCACCGGCCAAGTGCTAGGCCTGCGTCGCCTCAACATTCAGGACAAGCGCTGGCTAAAAGCCATGGATGCCATCTCAGACGCCGTGCAAGTCACCGGCTCCAAGAGCTACATCCGTATCTATGAGCGCGTCGGCAGCACCAATCAGTATCAGCCCATCAGCCTAGATATGGCGGGGGTGTGAGATGACGAGCATACCCAACGCTTCCTCTATCCGCGTTAGCCCCGCTATCGGTGGCTTTGTCGCCACCCTACGCGGCAAGCGCGCCACTGGTACCACTCACCGTGAAGCGGCGCTAGCCGTAGCGCGCCAGGTGTACGGCCCAAAGGTCAACGTGGTGAACGACTACCTACGCGATTCAGACCCTGCGGCGGGCATTCAGTACCGCTATCACATCACTCATCGCGCTAACCGAGGTGCCGCATGAACGAGCACACCATCGTTGTTCGCTTCCCTGAAGGCGTTCAGCCGAGCTACAGCGCGGCTACCGAGTTCCAGGGTGGCCAAGTGGTCGCCGTTTGCTTTGACGGTAATCAGCTTGAGATCGTCGACCAAATGGAAGAAGCCCTGGAGGGGCTCTTGGAAATCGTCAGCGGGCTACAGCCCTGCGATGTGCAACGCCTACAAACACAAGCCAGCAACGTACTGAAGAAAAGGCAATTCGGTAAGTAAGCGAAACGCCCTGCCAATGGCAGGGCGTCTGCTGGGCGTGGTGGCCCAGCACTGATGAGCAGCCAATGAGGTGAAGAATGGATAAGTGGAAAGATATCAAAGAGCGCTTAAACCACCTGCACGGTTCAGTAGAGCTGCTGGCGGATGGGCACACGCTGTCAATGATCAAGGTGCATGACGGAAAGAAGATCTTTGTCCGCGTCTACGTAGACGGCTGTGTGGACTTCAAATGGACAAAAACCGAGGACGGTAAGCCAGTGCATGCCCAAGGGCGATTCTGGCGGCCATTGAAACGGGCGGCATATCCAAAAAAAGCTTACCCGAGCTTGAAACGTATATATGGCAAGAAAGAAGCCGATCGAATGGTAGCGCCTCGGGTGATCGGCGTAGTGCCCGATTTTGGCACCGAGGGCGCTGCGGTGTCTCACCTCAAGAGGCACTTCCCTGATCTTGAGATCAAGGCCGATGGGGTGGCGTCATGATCACCAAAGGCAAGCTGGCTCAAATCCATATCGCCAAGGCACAACTAGGCCTAACCGATGAAGACTACCGCGCCATTCTCGCCCGCACCGCGGGCGTGAGCAGTGCCAAAGAACTCACAAATAAGACGGTAGGCGGTGTGATGTTTGAGTTTCGCCGCTTGGGATTTGAGCCGAAGCCCGCTAAGAAGGCAGGCCGGAAAGCACCGCGCCCGCCGCGCTCGCGCCAAAACGTGATGAGCAAGATTGAAGCAATGCTCACCCACGCAAAGCGCCCTTGGGCCTACGCAGACAGCATGGCAAAGCGGATGTTTGACGTTGAGCGGGTGGACTGGCTGGACGATGACCAGCTACACCGCCTGATGACTGGGCTGATCATCGACGCAAAACGGCAAGGACGGTACCCCGATGAACTCGCCTGATTTTAGAAAACAACAGCATGTGGATAACCTGGATCTAGGCTTCGGCATCCCCACGGATGCCCTTGATTACCTCGACCCGGAGATCCTCAAGAAGTGGCCGCAGGGGTTAAGCGACATGCTCACCGTGGTCGAGAACGCCCACATCCGCGCCGGTGATGAACCCAAGGTGGCGCGCCGCCGCGCCTTTGCTGCCGTGCGTGCTATCAGCGCCTTTGCCGGTGGCCGTAGCCTGTACGTGCCCCAGGGCCGCCAGCTAGACCGCGCCCTGCGTGACCGGGAAATATGGGAGCGTCACACCGGCGACAATATCCCGCAACTGGTCGACGATTACGGGCTTACAGAGGCGCAGGTTTACAGCATTCTAGGTGAGCAACGTAAGCTCGCCCGCGCCCGCATGCAGTCAGACCTTTTCGGCGACAGCGCAAACGGCTAAGCTAGCCTCAATAATTAGGGGAACGATATGAAAGTATTGGTAGGGATTACAATTATCAGTGCTGCAATGCTAGCCGGCTGTAAACCATCCGTATCTGAAATAGACAAAGCAAAAGATGCGGTGGCCGAGAGGCTGCGAGACCCGAGCTCAGCGCAGTTTAGAAACGTGAAAGGGGGTGAAAGAAGAGGACTTTATAGCGTCTGTGGAGAGGTTAACGGGAAAAATGCTTATGGTGCTTACTCTGGCTATGAGCGCTTTATTACAAACAATGAGGGCAACGTCGTCTATCTAGAATCTCAATTACCTACGTTTAACGTGATGTGGATCACCGACTGCCCGAGTTGATCAACCGCTCGATATCCCAACAAACCCGCCCCGGCGGGTTGTTTGCTTTCTAGCCCCCGCAAAACTCCTAAACCGCTTGATTCCCGGCGCCTAGCCAATCCCCCTTAGCCTGAACCTCACTGCACCGCACCCTTTGCACTGAGGCTACCACCGTGAACACCCACTCCCTATTCGACAAATTCCGCATCGGCCCCTGGTTGATCCTCGCTATCATCACGTCGATTGCCGTGGGCTTCTTATACCCGCACCAGCTCGGCGTATTGCTCTGGTCGCTTACCAAGTTGTGTTGGGGCGCTTATCTGGGTTACTGGATCGACCGCTCAATGTTCCCGTATGCACGCCCCGGTGCCTGGGTCGATAGCGACGCTGACCGACCACTTCTACCGCTGTTCATGCTCCGCCGAGTCATCATCATTGCCGCCGCCATCCTCGCCCTTGGCTTGGGGGTATAGCGTGAGTGCCCCCGCCAACACCGATTGGTTACTTGAAGAAGGCACCCGCCTTGCCGCTGAAATCAAAGCGCTAGAAGGCCAGCCCAACGCGGGCCCCAAGCTGCTGGTGCTCTACATGCAGCTGCAAGACGTGGTGCAGCGTGCCTCTACTCAGTTGCAGGAGGCACGCGCATGATTCGATTGCTGCTAGCTGCTATCACGCTGGTAGCGCTAATGGCCTGCGCCCCGGCTAACGCCCAGATACCCAGCGCAGCCAACGGCTATGAGCGCGAGCTAACCCGCATCGTGCAACAGGAATGGGGCATGAATGGCCGTGTAGCCGTTCATGCCGCGCAGATCCACCAGGAAAGCGCCTGGCGTTCCAACGTCAACAGCCCCGTAGGTGCGCAGGGGCTTAGCCAGTTTATGCCGACTACCAGCACCTGGATCGCTGAGATTTACCCCGACCTGGGTCGCGCTGCGCCGTATTCCCCCGACTGGGCCATGAGAGCCCAAGCACGGTACAACAAGTGGCATTGGCAGAGGCTAAGCAGTGCCGTGGATGAATGCCAACGCTGGGCGTTTGCGCTGAGTGCCTACAACGGTGGGCTGGGCTGGGTGCAACGTGACCAACGCTTAGCACGCGCCGCCGGGGATAACCCCGGCGTTTGGTTTGGCAGCGTCGAGAAGTACACCGCCCGTGCTGGCTGGGCCCTGCGAGAAAACCGCCACTACGTGCGCCACATCCTTTTGGAACTCACGCCCCGCTATACGCAAGCAGGCTGGCAAGGGGGTGCGCCATGCTCCAGCGTGTAACGACTTTTATGCTGGTGGCGCTTTCTGTCGCTCTGCTGTGGAAGACATGGCAGGCAAGTGATCTCGCCAATGAGCTTGCCCTTGAACGCTCAGCGTTATCGGAAATGACCGACAAGCGTGATGCCTGGCAGTTGGAAGCCAATGAGGTCGCCGACAAGTTAGACGAAGCTGAGCAGCGCTACCGAGACGCCGAAGCGGCTGTTCAAGCGCTTCAGGATGAACTGGCCGAGCAGGCTGAGGACTACGAAAGCCTGCGCCAACGCATCCAACGCTCACCCGCCAGTGACGATGGCCCAGTGGCCCCTGTGCTGCGTGACACCTTGGAGAGCCTGCCATGACCTTGAAAGCCATCGTCATTATAGGTGCCGGGGCATTGCTGGCCGCCTGCGGCAGCAGGCCACCAGAGCCAATACCCTCACCGCCAGCCATCAGCGTGTACATGTGCGCGGCCCCGGCAGGCATGACCGAACCCGAACGCCAACCGTTGCGTCCCTTGGGCAATTACACCCAAGACGACGTAGCGCTCTACATCACCGACTTACACCACTGGGCAACACGCGGTTGGCTGAAAGTCGCCCGCATTCGCGAACATGCTGATAAGTGCGCGCAAAGCGCCGACGACGAAGAAACCGAGTAAGGGGAATAACGTGGAAATAATCAACTGGTCAGCCGCCAAGGTGGTGTTTGACGTACTGCAAGCGCTCTTTATGGGCGTAATGGCCGTGTATGTTTTTTGGCTGAACAAGCATCGTGCCAGCCAATCCGCTATCAAAGAAACGCACCAGCGCATTGATGGCGTCGAGAAACAGGTGGTGAAACTCGAACACCAGATGGAGCGTCTGCCCAACCATGCGGATCTGCGAAAGCTGCAAGAGCAGATGACCAATACCAACGTGCTGCTGGCCGAAATTAGTGCCAGCCAAAAGGCGACGTCGGTGCAGGTTAACCGCATGAGTGACTATCTCATGAACCAACCGCGTGGAGGCCACTAATGCAGAGCTATGCCGACTTTGAAACCGAAGGCCGCCGCCTGGTTATTCTGCGCATTCTCTCGCGCCGAAGCCAGTTTACCACCAATGAGTACTCGCTAAACGACGAGCTGAAAGGTGCCTATGCGCACCATATCAGCCGTGACCGCTTGCACTCAGACCTGGCGTGGTTGGATGAGCAAGGCCTGGTGATTACCCAGCAGCCCCGCGCCGGGTGGGTGATTACGCTGACAGGCCGTGGTGCTGATTGCGCTGAAGGCCTCGCCAATGTGCCTGGCGTTGCCAAACCGCGCCCAGGAGCATGAGCCATGCCTCCCCGCAATAAAGTATTCGACCTGCCCCAAGAGGTACGCGAGCAGCTCAACGAGCGCCTGGTCAGCAGCGGCTTTCAGGGTTATGAGGCGTTAGCCGGGTGGCTTAGCGAACGCGGTTATAACGTTTCCAAATCAAGCGTGCATCGTTATGGCCAGGATTTGCAGGAAGAGTTCGAAGAGGCCATGGGCGATGTGCGTAAGACCACCGAGCTTGCCCGCGCCATGGCGAGCGAAGGCGAAGACGAAAGCGGCCACTTGATCGACGCGACCGCGCGGATCGTGCAAGACCAGTTGCTGCGTATCTCTATCGCCATGCGCAAAGCCGAGCACGAACCTGATGTGGCGGCTAAGCACCTTTCCAGCGTCACCAAAGCCTTAGCGGATATTGGCCGCGTATCGCTTAGCCAGAAAAAGTGGGCCAAAGAATTGCGGGTGGAAGTGGCGAAAGAAGCCGCTGAGAAGGCAGAAAGCAGCATGGCCACCCAAGGCATGAGCCGCGAAGCCATCGACGCCATCAAGCGTGACATCCTGGGGATTGCTTGATGAGCGCCGCACAGTCCACAGCGCCCGCTGCCGCGCTGCCTAAATCCATTCTGCTGCCCTACCAAAAGGCCTGGATCGAAGACACCTCCGATCTCAAGATCGCAGAGAAAAGCCGCCGTACCGGCTTAACCTGGGGCGAAGCGGCGGATGCCGTGCTAACCGCTAGCACCGCTAAAGCCGCCGGTGGTACCAACCACTTCTATGTGGGCTCTAACAAAGACATGGCCATCGAGTTTATCGATGCCTGCGCCATGTGGGCCAAGGCGTTCAACCGCGCCGCCTCGCACATCCAGGAAGAGCTTTACAAGGATGAGGATAAAGACATCCTTACCTTCAACATCCACTTTGCCAGCGGTTTCAAGATCCAAGCTCTATCCAGCCGCCCCAGCAACATGCGGGGCCGCCAGGGTAACGTCACCATTGACGAAGCGGCACACCATGATCAGCTCGCCGAAGTACTCAAAGCCGCGCTAGCCCTCACTATGTGGGGCGCCAAGGTGCGCCTGATCAGCACACACAACGGTGTCGAGAACCTGTTCAATGAGCTGATCCAAGACAGTCGCGCAGGCAAAAAGCGCTATAGCATTCACCGTATCACCCTAGATGAAGCTTTAGAGCAGGGGCTATACCAGCGCATTTGCCAAGTACGCGGCAAGCCCTGGAGCCCGGAAGCGGAAGAGCAGTTTAAGGCCAACCTACTCAAGGATACGGCCACCAAAGAAGATGCCCTGGAGGAATACTACTGCGTACCCAAATCAGGCGGCGGCGCCTACCTTTCCCGCGCCATGATCGAAGCACGCATGGTCGATGCGCCGGTGATTCGCTTTGAAGGCAGTGCCGAATTCAACGCGGTACCCGAGCACTACCGGGCGCTGGAGATAGCCGACTGGTGCAACGAACACCTGCTGCCACTGCTTGAAAAACTCGACCCGCGTTTAACCCACTGCTTTGGGGAAGACTTTGGGCGCAGTGGGGATTTAACCGTCATTGCCCCGATGGCCATCACCCAGCAGCTTGTGCGCCAGGTGCCTTTCCTGGTCGAGCTGCGCAACGTGCCGTTTAAGCAGCAAGAGCAAGTGCTGTTCTTTATTGCCGATCGTTTGCCACGTCTTCAAGGCGGCGCGCTAGATGGTCGCGGTAACGGCCAATACCTGGCAGAGCAAGCAGCAGAGCGCTACGGAAGCATTGTCGAGGTCGTAATGCTTTCCCAAAGCTGGTACCTGAACAACATGCCCCCGTTTAAAGCCGCGTTTGAAGATGAACTAATCCTAATTCCGCGCGACAGCAACGTGGTCGATGACCTGCGCGCCCTGCAAGTGATCAAGGGGGTGCCCAAGCTACCCGATGCTAAAACCGGCGATAGCAAAGACCGCCACGGCGATGCCGCTATCGCGCTGGCCATGGCGTACTACGCCAGCCTAATGGATGTAGCCCCGATCGAATTCACTCCCGCGCCCCTGCCTGGCTCACGCCAGGACAACGACAGCGATGACATTGAACCCACAGGTTTTGGCGGTTTTAAAAGCACAGGAGGCGGCGCATGGTAAGCCCCAAGTCACTCATTAAGCGCCTGTTTGGCAGCGAGAGCAGTCAAGCGCTAGATGAAGAGCAAACGAAGAACGACGCCCGCATCGGGCAGCTCAAGCGCGAGTTTTCCGAGCACCCCACCAAAGGGCTAACGCCTGCGCGGTTGTACCAGATCCTTGAAGCCGCAGAGCAAGGCGACCTGAAAGCTCAAAGCGAGCTGTTCGATGATATGGAAGAAAAGGATGCCCAGATCGGTGCCGACCTCGGCAAGCGCCGCCAGTTAAGCGCGGAACGCGAATGGCAGATCGTACCGCCAGACGGCGCCGACGCCCGCGAGAAGAAAGCCGCCGAGCAAGCAGCGGAAGTGTTCAGCGGGCTGGAAGTCGAAGACCTGATTCTAGACTTGGGTACCGGCATCGGCCACGGCTGGGCCAACCTGGAGCTACCGTGGAACCGCGACGGCGCCACGCGCTATATCGAGCAGCCCACGCTACGCCCGCACAGCTGGTTTAGGTTGCATCCGGATGATCAGAACTGCATCACCCTACGCGACAACAGTGCCACGGGTGCCGAGCTATGGCCGCTGGGCTGGGTGCAACACCGCCACCGTGCCAAGAGCGGCTACGTAGCACGCATGGGCTTACACCGCATGTTGGCGTGGCCGTACCTGTTCCAGAACTACGCGCTAGGCGACTTGGCGCAGCTGCTGGAAATCTACGGCATGCCTGCCCGCATCGGGAAGTACCCGAAGAACGCCACCGAAAAAGAGAAGGCCACTCTGCTGCGCGCTGTGGTTACGCTGGGCCAGAACGCGGCGGGTATTATCCCTGAAGGCATGGACATTGAGTTCATGGAAGCGGCGGGTAAAGGTAGCTCCGCCGACCTCTACAAAACCATGATGGACTGGTGCGAGCGCGCCAAAGCCAAGGCCATTCTAG
This sequence comes from Halomonas sp., assembly GCF_052095695.1. Classification (GTDB taxonomy): domain Bacteria; phylum Pseudomonadota; class Gammaproteobacteria; order Pseudomonadales; family Halomonadaceae; genus Vreelandella. The sequence continues at coordinate 967 of NZ_JBQDLQ010000042.1, read as the reverse complement.
GCGGCACGCTGACATCTGGCACCGGCGAAGGCACAAACACCAACGCCCTGGGCAATGTTCACGAGCGCGGACAAACCAGTCTTATACGCTCCGACGTGCGCCAGTACGCGGGTAGCGTTGGCAAACAAATCCTGTGGCCCATGGCTGCGCTGAACTATGGCATCGACAAGCCCAGCCGCGCGCCGCGCTTTTACCTGGATACTGGCGAAACCGAGGATCTCGACCGCCTCTCCAAAAGCCTGCCCACCTTTGTGGATATGGGTGCGAAAATCCCCAGTTGGTGGTTCCATGAGAAGTCCGGCATCCCCAAGGCCCAAGAAGGCGAAGAGGTGCTTATGCCAAAGGCAGCACCAAGCCCGTTTGGTGCGCTGCGCATTCCTGCCTCACGGCCACCAATCGCAGCCCTGCGCCAGGCACCCATCCAACCGGGCCAGCCCAGCTACTACCGTGACGCCACCCTCAACCAGCTCGACGACGACGCGCAGACGATCGTGGATGCCTGGGTGACGCAAGTGCAGCAGCTCGCCGAGCAAGCCGAAAGTTTAGAGCAGCTGCAAGAGATGATCGCCACGGCCTTCGATGACCTGGACGAAAGCGAGCTTGCTGATGTGATGGCCATCGCTTTTGAGGCCGCTGATTTAGCAGGTCGCGCAACGGTCGACGAGGAAACCGGCAATGCCGATTAGCGCCCAGTTCAACCGCCCGTTCCCAGAGCAGGTCACGTTCTTTCGTAACAAGCTCAACCTGCCCACCACGCGCTCCGGCCAGATCACACGCGACCAAAACGACGCAGCCTTTGTAGTCGCCGGTGCCACCAAGGCGGACCTACTCGCGGATCTACGCGGCGCGGTCGATGACGCGATCAGCAACGGGCAAAGTCTGGGTGAGTTCCGAAGCCAGTTCAATGAGATCGTGTCGAAACGTGGGTGGACGGGCTGGACAGGCGAAGGTAGCAAAGCGGGCCGCG
>NZ_JBQDLQ010000041.1:0-32544 GCF_052095695.1 Halomonas sp. | reverse complement strand
GACCCAGCAAGCGCGCAGCGGCGGAAAAATTGCCACTGGCCAGCAAGGTGCGTACCCGCGTACTGGAAACGCGCTCGTCGTCCACGGTGAAGGTGCGTGTGTGCTCTACGCCAAAACCCTGGGTGCTGCCGACGTCTGCCAGCAGCGCGAAATCACCAAGACGATCGCAGCCAAAGCGAAAGTCATCGCCCACCACAAGATGCTTAACGCCCAAGCCATCAATCAGCACCTGATCGATAAACTCACGCCCGGTCAGGCTGCGCAGCGCCTCGTTAAACGGCAGCACCAGCACCTGCTCGGCGCCGAAATCACGCAGTAGGCGGACTTTTTCACGCAGCCGCGTTAAGCGTGGCGGCGCTTGATCACCGGCAAAAAACTCGCGTGGCTGGGGTTCAAACACCACCACGGTAAGCGGCACATTCCAGCGCGCCGCATGCTCGCGGCACTGCTGAAGAATGGCTTGATGGCCGCGATGCACCCCATCGAAGTTTCCGATCGTTGCAACGCAGCCACGATGAGCCGCTTTTAAGTTGTGCAGACCTCGAATGACGCGCATGGCACCTCAGCCGTTAGAGGACATAAAGCCTCTGATTATAACGAACACGCCGTGTAACAAATACACCCGCTAGCGCGCAGTCTCACGATTGCATTTTAAAATGCCGAAAGCGCAGTCCAAATGCCACTAGCCACGCTGCGTAAAGCGAGCCGCCCATCATTACTAAACCGCTCACCCAGGCTATCCGCTGCCAAAGGCTAAAAGTCAGCCATGCCTGCCAGTCAGGGGCGACAAAATAAAGCGCCCCACACATTAGCGCACTGCCGCCCACCAGCTGTATAGCGTAGCGTTTCCAGCCAGGCTGAAAGACCAACACACCCTGTTTATGCAGCAAATAACCCAGCAAGCCAGCATTTAGGAATGCAGAAAGTGCCGTCGCGAGCGCCAGCCCTGCATGAGCCAGCGGCCAAATCAGAACAAGGTTCAGGGCCATATTAGCGACCATGGCAATAATGCCAACCTTCACCGGGGTACGCGTATCTTGGCGAGCGAAAAACCCCGGTGCCAGCACTTTAATCAGCATAAACGCGACGAGGCCGAAGGCGTATGCCCGCAGGCTCATTGCCGCCATTTGAATGTCGTTGTCGGTCATCGCGCCATAATGAAATAGCGTAATCAACAGTGGCTCCGCCAACACCGCCAGCGCCAGCGCGGCCGGCAAGCCTAGCAATAATACAATGCGAATAGCCCAATCAAGCATCGCCGCAAAGTGCTCTTTGGACTGGTCGGCGTGGCGCTTCGACAGCGCGGGCAATATCACAGTACCAATCGCCACCCCGAAAACGCCAAGCGGTAGTTCAACGAGGCGGTCTGAATAATAAAGCCACGACACGCTGCCCGCGGCCAGCAATGAGGCCAGCACGGTATCCAGCAATAAATTAATTTGCGACACCGACACACCAAACAGTGCCGGGCCCATCAGTTTTAGAATCCGCCGCACGCCTTCGTGGGCAAAATTGGGCCATGGCGTGGGCATCAGCCCTAAGCGCAGTAAAAACGGCACTTGAAAGGCCAACTGCGCAATCCCGGCAATCAGCACGCCCCAGGCCAGCGCCATGGCCGGCTCTTCCATCATCGGCATTAAGAACAGCGCTGCGCCGATTAGCGAAAGATTAAGCAGCACCGGCGTAAAGGCGGGTACCGCAAAGCGGTTCCAGGTATTCATGACGCTGCCGGAAAACGCAGTGAGCGAAATCAGTAGTAAATAGGGGAACGTTAGCCGCAGCATATCCGCGGTTAGCGCCAGCTTTTCAGGGTCACGCCCAAAGCCGGGGGCAAACACCCAAATAAGCCACGGCGCGCAGAGCATCGCCACGGCGGTAATCAGCGCCAATACCGCGGTTAAGCTGCCGGCGGTAGCGTTCAGCAGCTCACGAATGTCTTCTCGATTACGCTGGGTAGAATACTCTGAAAGCACCGGCACAAAGGCCTGGTTGAAGGCCCCTTCCGCAAACAGCCTGCGCAGGAAATTGGGTATTTTAAACGCGACGAAAAACGCATCGGCACCGCCGCCTGCCCCTAAAAGCGTAGCGACCACCACATCACGCGCAAGCCCCATCACCCTCGACAGCATGGTCATTACGCTCACCACGAGACCAGAGCGCATTAGCCCACGGCGGGCTGACGAGGCATCGGGGGAAGTATTGGGTGTTTTTGTCGCCGTCATAAGCTATCCAGAAACCCCGCCAAAAAAACGTATCTAGTAATCGTAACTAGAGAAACCATTCAGACACAAAAAAACCGGCCGCAGCCGGTTTTTTTGTGGCGCCTGACGGCTCTTCAGGCGAGCTGCTTTCTTCTTAGACAGCACGTCTTTGTCTGCAATACGGTCAACGACCGGCTGCATAGCCTTGAACTCTTCCATTGCCTTAGCGTGGTCGCCGGTGCCGATCGCTTTCACTACACGCTTAATGTAGGTGCGGACCATGCTGCGCTGGCTGGATTTCAGGACGCGACGTGTCTCGGCCTGGCGGGCGCGCTTGCGTGCTTGCTTGCTGTTCGCCACAGGGTATCTCCTTGGAGAATAAAGGTTGCCGATAAGCGACAACGAAATTAAATATGTATTCATCGGCTGCGCTATCACAGCGCGACGTTTCACCCTACAAAACTAATCCTGCAAAAAAATCATAAAAGACAGCTGCTTAGCACTGCCTTTTCAAAATCCTTGCCTAACAGGATGGCGTAGTTTATCACGCGCTACGCGTGCTTGCTAGCGGTTGTCAATACGCCGGCGACGGTAAAGCAGAGCATTCCACACGAAATAGAACCACACAGCACTAGACAGAACCTCCCCACACTACAAAATCAGGATTCAGCACTTGCGAGGGATCGGCGTAGCACAAAGGCTTTCCGCCTAATGTCACCACGCGCCCGCCCGCCTGCTCAACAATCAACTGGGCGGCGGCCGTATCCCACAGACTGGTTGGCCCAAAACGTGGGTAAACATCGGCGCGGCCTTCGGCGATCAAGCATGACTTTAACGAGCTACCCATCGGCTGAACGCTATGTTTTCCAAGCGCCGCCAACCAATCTGACATCCGCGTATCAGGGTGCGAGCGGCTACCCAGCACGCGCCATGACTGCCCTTCTAGCGGCGCGGGGGCGGTATGAATCTTCACATACTGCCCGCCTTCGGCAACTTTAAATGCGCCTAGGCCATTGGCGGCTAAATAGGTAAGCGATAAAGCCGGCGCCACCACCACGCCCAACACCGGTTGCCCGTGTTCGATTAGCGCAATATTGACGGTAAATTCATGGTTACGCTTAATAAATTCTTTAGTGCCATCCAACGGGTCGACCAGCCAATAAAACCCTTCGCCGTTAGCACCTTCAAAGCGCTGGGTATCTTCTTCAGAGAGCACCGGCACGTTAGGCGTCAGCGCCTGCAAACCCCGCACGATAATCACATGTGCCGCTTTGTCTGCCTCGGTCAGCGGGCTATGGTCAGCCTTTAGCTCAACGTCAAAATCACGGCGATACACCTGCATAATCGCCTCGCCCGCCTTAACAGCCAGTTGCTCAACGTTTTCAAGTAACGCTTTGGTCAGTGTCGGCATTTCATTCTCAGACAATATACGTTCAGCGCTTACGGCACAGACTGCCCCGAGGGAGCTAAAATTTTGCGTAAAAAGTGCCGCGTTCGTTCATCTTTGGGCGCGGTAAATAGCGTTTCAGGCGGGCCCTGCTCAACGATACCGCCGTCATCCATGAATACCACGCGGTCGGCGACCTCTCTGGCGAACTGCATTTCATGGGTCACGACGATCATCGTTTGGCGCTCAACCGCCAACTGCTTCATCAGGCTCAACACCTCCTCTACCCACTGCGGATCAAGGGACGAAGTAGGCTCATCAAATAAAATCACATCGGCATTGGCCGCCATGGCCCGGCCAATACCTACCCGCTGCTGCTGGCCGCCGGAAAGCGAGGCCGGGTAAGCATCGGCTTTATCAGCCAAACCGATTCGCTCCAGAATTTCCCTGGCGCGCGCATGCGCCTTCGCTTTGGACAGCTTATCCACCACGATCATGCCTTCGCTGATGTTCTCAAGCGCGGTTTTATTGGCAAATAGGCCGTAGCTCTGAAACACGAACGCCGTACGACGGCGCAGGGCAAGAATATCTGCACGGCTGGCGCGCTGCGTGTCGATACTCAGGCCGCCCACCTGCAGGCGGCCTGAATCCGGCCGTTCAAGGAAGTTAATACAGCGCAGCAGCGTTGACTTACCGGTGCCTGAAGGGCCAATGATCACGATGATCTCGCCTTGCGAAAGGCTTAAATCAACATTGTGAAACACCGTATGAGTGCCAAAGCGCTTGGTAATGCCTTGCAGCGAAATCATCGTTGGTAGGCCTTATTCAGATACGTTTCTAACCGGCGCTGCCCCCAGGAAAGCACTTCCACCACCGCCCAATAGATAAGCGCCACCAGCAAGAACGCCTCTAAATACAGAAAGCTGCCTGCGGCCTCTTTTTGTGTCGCACCCATTAGCTCAGTAACCCCCAACGTAAACGCCAGCGAGGTCGCTTTAATCATATCGATGAAATAGTTCATCAGCGTGGGCGTAGCTACACGGGTAGCTTGCGGCAAAATAATCCGCCGCATCAGTTGCGGTTGTGTCATGCCGATGGAGAGCGCGGCTTCGGCTTGACTGCGGTCTATTCCCACAATCGCGGCGCGAATAGACTCGGCCATGTAAGCAGAAAAGTGTAGCGTGATTCCTAATACCGCCGCCGTCACGCCATTAATCGAGACCAACGCTTCCACCAGCTGCGGCAAACCGTAGTAGAACAAAAACAGCTGAACGAGCAGCGGCGTACCGCGGAAAAACGAGATAAACAGCATTGAAAACCCGTTTAACACCGGCACTTTTGATACGCGCACGACCGCCAACAGGCATGCCAAAATCAGCGCAAAGAACATGGCAGTCGTCGCCATTTGAAGGGTGAGGGGCAAATAGCGCAGCAGAACCGGCAGCAGCCCCCACATATATTCAAGATTAAGCATGGTAGTTAAACGTACCAGTAAACATGTCAGTAAACATCGCTACTTCGCTTATAAACAAACGGCCGTGGCAATGCCACGGCCGTGTTCAACAGGTTAAGCCAATCATTACGGCTGAGTGATATCCGTATTAAACCACTTTTCAGATAGCTCGCGCAGCGCTCCGTTTTCACGCAGTTCTGTCAGTGCCGCATCAACACGGTCACGCTGTTCACGACCCGCTTCGTCATCGCGAAACGGCAGTGCGTTTTCGATAGTGGTAAACGGCTGGCCTGCCAGCATCAACGGTAAACCCCGCTCGCCAATGACCTGCGATGCACTCACGCGGTCCATCACGAAGGCATCAACACGGCCCAGGGCCACATCCTGCTCAACGTTAGACTCGTAGGTACGAATGTCAATTTCATCGGCATTGGGCTGTTCCCGCAGCAGTTGTTCGTAGTTAGAGCCAAGGTTCACCGCAACGCTTTTGCCGGACAAATCTGCAACGCCTTCAATGGCATCATTGCCTGCCTTCACAACCACCTGTGCCCCGTCATACACATAGGGCGCGGTAAACACGTACTTGGCTTCGCGTTCGGGAGTGATGGTGATCTGGTTGGCAATCGTATCGATACGCCCAGACTCCAGCATACCCGCCAAGCCAGAAAAGCTTGCAGTAACGAACTCGATATCGTCACCAGAAAGCTCACCCACCGCGTTCATGACGTCAACCTCAAAGCCTCTCAGCTCGTCTTGCTCAACGTAGGTGAACGGGAAATAGCCCCCAGACATGCCCACGCGTAATGTATCCGCTTGGACTGAAGCAGCAAACAAACCACCTGCAATGCTGAGTGAGAGTGCTGCAAGAGTAAGGTTAAATTGGCGCGCTAATCGCATACATTTGCTTCCTTCTTAAGTGGCCAAAAGGCTAATGAAGATTATCTTACTCCCTCAAACAAAAACGAACAAAGGGATATTAAATCTTCTTTTTATTCTTTTTTTGAATATATTGCCCGCTGAGGCGCCCGGCTCGACCTTATCAAGCAGCTCATCCCACAGTAGCGGCTGATAGCAGGCCCGGCATTGTTAAACTTTTGCCTTGCCAGCAATCACTGTTGTCCAATCCCGCAGGTTAAGGCTAGTGAAAGCAAATGCCCCCTCTTGCCTAATCTGGCCAACGTCTATTCTTTTTCATAGGCCACTCCACAACAGACATTGGTCCAATCTAGATATTGGCCCAGCTTAGACCTTAGTCTATAATGCACTACACAAGCCCACCTTGGGCTGACTGCTGGAGAACATTTGATGCCTTCACTACTAATGCCTCCCGAGCAAATAAAAGCGCCCGTGCCTCTTGCGCATGTACAGCGCAGCCTTCGTCAGTGTTTATCGATTGCCGCCGAGCTGCTTTACGACCATGGCCATGTGTTAGAAACCATTACCCTGCCCCAGCGCGGCTTAACCCGCCGCGAGCTGCTAGCATTAAGCGCGGCTGCCCCTACCTGGGAAATCTGCCAACAGGTGCTGGAAACCAGCGAAGCCGCTACGTTCAACGAGCATGGCTGCTTTGTACTAACCCACCTTGGCCGCGAGCTGATGTTTGATATGTTTGGACAGGGTGCGGCTGACTGCGCCTAGTAGCTCGCATATAGAAATACCTGAACGCAGCGCATAAAAAAAGCCCGCAGGTATAAAACCTGCGGGCTTTTTTGTCATGGTGTTAACGCAGACCAAGCATCGAAAGAATGAACAGAACTACCACGATAAGACCGATGATATAGATAATATTACGCATAGGGCGCTCCTTGCTTAGTGCGTTTTAGGGAAAATCAAAGGGTCGCTCACCCTTGAGCTAGCACCCACATCCTAGCAGGCTTTTGACCCTTTTGCGTAGTGTTGACGCGTTTCGGGGCTCAAAATGTGCTTGTAAGCGAGGCTCCGCATTGACCAGCACAGCGCCTGACCATAAGAGACAGACCACTAAAAAGAATCTGTCCCAACGGTTAATGGCAGATTCGGAACCTCCACGCTGCCTGTAAGCTCGAACCTTTATTCTCTACACCGAAGGTATTGCAATGCGCTCTGACGTTTTAACGATTTCGCTCGCTGTTATGTGGTTATTTCCTACCTTTAGTGCCGCCGCGAACGAACCTTCTGCCAATGCTCTCCAGGCACTTGATCAGCAGGCCGCTGCGCTAAACCGCGTGCATAATGTCGTGGTGGCTTACAAAGGCGATATTGTCCATGAGATTCACCAAGGCGGGCCGGGCGTGGCCTCGGCTACCAACATTAAATCGCTTTCTAAAACAGTGCTTGCGGCTATTGCCGGCGCGGCGATTGAGGCGGGCGTTATCAAGTCCGTTGAGCAGCCGATGGTTGAGCTGTTTGGCGAGCATCTTCCTAGCGGTACTGACCCGCGGGTTAACGAGATCACCGTGGCGCATTTACTGGCCCAGCAGGCCGGGCTAGAGCGTACATCGGGAAGCAACTATAGCGCCTGGGTTGCCAGCCCCAACTGGGTGAACGATGCGATCACACGCCCGTTTGTAGATGAACCCGGCGGGCAAATGCTCTACTCAACGGGTACCAGCCACTTACTTTCAGCGGCCCTCACCCATGCCAGCGGCGAGACCAGTCATGCGCTTGCTCAGCGCTTGCTGGGTGATCCGCTAAATATCAATATTCACCCTTGGTTACGTGATCCGCAGGGCATCTATTTTGGCGGCAATGATATGCAACTTTCACCGCGGGCGCTGATTGAAATAGGTGAGCTATACCGCAACGACGGTATCGTATTTGATGACAGCGGCAATGCGCAGCGCGTACTGCCTGAAGCTTGGGTAGCAGATTCGTGGCTGCCGCGCGGTTTATCACCCTGGACCGGTGACGGTTATGGCTTTGGTTGGTTTATAACCCAGCTGGCAGGAGCAGACGTGTACTACGGGCGTGGCTACGGCGGCCAAGCGCTTTATGTTATTCCCGAGCGGGCGATGACCGTGGTGATTACGTCAGACCCCAACCCACCCTCGCCGGGCGGGCAGTTTCAGCAGCAGTTGAATAGGCTGATCGAAACGCTTTTATCACCGCTATAAATGTTAATGGCTTTCTTCCGCCAATAGCTTGGTGCGAATAAAATCGCTGTGGCTAACGTACAGTAAGTCTGCCAAGCGGCGAATCCGATGCTCTTCTAACGGGTCAACGCTGCCGTCGACCCAGGCTAGCTGCCACATAAGCACGACGAGCTCGCAGCGCTGGTCGTAGTTATAGTGCTCTTTAATCAGGCTGACAAACTGGTAATGATCAACGGCGTCTTCCACCTGCGCCTCGGCCATCGTCATCAGCTCTTCTGTGGCGCTTTCGCTTAACCGATAACGAGTCAGCAGCATAGTGCGCAGGGTGGCCAGCTCGTCATCGGTGGTGTTGTAGTCCGCCCGCACGATTTCACACAGCAGTGCCGCCGTGGCTAGCTCCAGCGTTAGGGTGTGATTTTCACGCTGCTCTGGCTGCGCTAGGGTGCGCTGGAAAAAATCACTAATGGCGTTCAGCATGGGTGTTCTCCTGGATAGCCACAGGCCTTTTTGCCTTAATCCTGCTTGGTAAGTTGCTCTCTTAACTGCTTGGGCACTTGCTTGATGATCAAGCGGTCTTGGGCGGCGTCGTATTCAATGCTGGAACCCAGAAGGTGCGAGTCAAAGCTGATTGAAACGCCCCCCGAGCGGCCGGTAAAGCGCCGGAACTGGCTTAAGGTGCGCTTATCGGGCGGAATCTCCGGCGAGAGCCCGTAATCAGCGTTGCGGATATGCTCGTAAAACGCTTTAGGCTGCTGCTCATTGACGAGCCCTGAGAGTTCTTCAAGCGTCATCGGCTCGCCGCGACGCAGCTGCTCGTGGGCGTAGTCCACCAGCGTGTCGGTTTTGTCACGGCTGACTTCTTCATCGTAATCTTCTTTTTCGACGTAGTCGCTAAACGCCTTGAGCAGCGTGCGGGTTTCAGCCGGTGAGTCTATGCCCTCCTCCATGCCTAGCAACACGGTCAAGCCTTCAGCCAGCTTTTTACCGCCACGGTCTTTCAAGAACGAGACGTACTGCGCGTTGGGCGCATCGCTTTGCCACTGGGTGAGGTTGATGCGCGCCGCTAACGTGAGCTGGCTAGTGTTGAGCTGGGCGGCGGGCACGGCGTGATGCTGAGGATTAATGCCAATGCCTTCACGCTGATGAACCAGCGCGATAAGTAGCGCTTCCGTATCGCCCTGGCGCTGATGGCTGACCACTAAATAGCCACTAACTGACAGCTGCTCTTGAAGCTGCATGGCAAGCCGCTCAGCTAATGAAACGGAAAGCTCAGCAAAGCTTTTCTCGCCGGCTAAGTAGTCGCGCAGCCACATGGCCAGCGGCCCCGCCTGTTCGCCCTCTTCCGCGAAGCGCCCCCAGCCCTTGGGCTTGGTGTTGTAGGTGTCATTGAGCGCACCTACCAGGCTCGTCATCACCGGATCGTCACCGGACTCTGAAGCATTCGGCTCTGAAGTGCCCGGCGCGGCGGTCAAGGTTAAGCGCTCACCGTCTAGCGTCGGGTCAAGGCGGTGCACAATACTTTGCAGTAGCGGCATAGGGGTTTATCAGTGTCCAAGGGTTAGAAGTTGACTCAAGGCTTGAGGCGATAGCCGGTGCGGAACATCCAGCTAATAGTGGCCAGGCAAGCCGTTAGAAATAGCGCAATCATGCCCACGCTAGCTGCAAGACTTACGTCGCTAATGCCGTAAAAACTCCAGCGAAAACCGCTCACCAAGTACACCACGGGGTTCGCTAAGGTGACGGTTTGCCAAAACGGCGGCAGCATATCGATGGAATAGAAACTGCCCCCAAGAAATGTCAGCGGCGTGATGACTAATAGCGGCACAAGCTGCAGCCGGTCAAACCCATCGGCCCAAATACCGATAATAAAACCAAGCAGACTAAAGGTGACGGCCGTGAGCACTAAAAAGCTCAGCATCCAAAACGGATGGGCGATTTCTAGCGGCACGAAAAAGTTTGAGGTGGCTAAAATAATCAGCCCCAGCAGAATCGATTTCGAGGCCGCCGCCCCTACGTAGCCAATCACAATTTCAAGGTGCGAAATAGGCGCTGAAAGCAGCTCGTAAATACTGCCGGAAAACTTGGGAAAAAAGATCCCAAACGACGCGTTGGAAACACTTTGCGTCAGTAGCATCAGCATAATCAACCCTGGCACAATAAACGCCCCGTAGCTGACTCCGTTGATCTCACTGATGCGCGAGCCAATCGCGGCGCCAAATACCACAAAGTATAGCGAGGTGGAAATCACGGGCGAAACGATACTTTGCAGCAAGGTGCGGCGCGTGCGGGCCATTTCCGCCATGTAAATGGCGCGAACGGGATGAAGGTTCATGCGCGCTCCTTAACTAAATCGACGAAAATATCTTCAAGCGAGCTTTGCCGGGTGTTGAGGTCTTTAAAGGCAACCCCTTCACGCTCTAAAGCGCTCAGCAGTTCTGACATGCCCCGCCCGTCTTCTTCTTGGCGGCCGTCATAGGTATAAATAAGCTCATGGCCTTCTACTGCCAAGCTTAGCTCGAAGCGTTGCAGCGCTGCGGGCACCTCGGTAAGCGGTGTTTGTAGATTAAGCGTTAGCTGCTTGCTGCCTAGCTTACTCATCAATACCGCTTTCTCTTCAACCAGCACTATCTCGCCATGATTGATGACCCCGATACGATCGGCCATCTCTTCTGCTTCTTCGATATAGTGCGTGGTTAAAATAATGGTGACGCCGTTGTCGCGCAGCTGGCGTACTACTTCCCACATCTCGCGGCGTAGCTCAACATCAACGCCAGCGGTGGGCTCATCTAGAAACAGAATGCGCGGCTCATGCGAAAGCGCCTTAGCAATTAGCACCCTGCGCTTCATGCCACCTGACAGCGTCATTAGCCGGTTGTGGCGTTTATCCCACAGCGCCAGCGATTTCAGCACTTTTTCGATATGTGCAGGGTTGGATGGCTTGCCAAACAGGCCTCGGCTGAAACTGACCGTGTTCCACACCGTTTCAAACGCTTCGTTAGTGAGCTCTTGCGGTACCAGCCCAATTCGTTCGCGGGCTTGGCGGTACTGGCTGACGTTATCAAAACCGTCGATGACGACGTGGCCAGCGGTCGGATTGACCAAGCCACATACCACGCTAATCAGGGTTGTTTTGCCCGCCCCGTTGGGGCCGAGCAGGGCAAATATTTCACCGCGCTGAATCGTTAAATCGACACGGGTTAACGCCTGAAAGCCACCTGCATAGGTTTTGTTCAGGCCGTTAATGGTAATAATTGGATCGTTCAAGGCGTACTCCCCACGCCGCACCCTCAAAGGGTCGCGGCGCTTGACGGCCTTCAGGCAAACGTTGCGGACATTAGCTGCGGCTGGTGATTTCTAGCAGGTGGTAACCGAACTGTGTTTTGACCGGGCCGTGTACTTGGCCTACTTCGTCGTTGAATACGACTTTGTCGAACTCAGGCACCATTTGACCGGGGCCGAAAGTTCCCAGATCACCGCCTTGGCGGCTAGAAGGGCAGCTAGAATGCTGCTTAGCGACGTCAGCAAAATCGCTGCCGCTCTCAATTTCTTTTTTAAGTGCTAGGCACTGTTCTTCACTGCTGACCAAAATGTGGCGGGCGCTGGCGCGTGACATAAATTGCTCCTAAAGTGGTTTTTTCGTCGCCGTTTTGATGCCGACGGAAACGAGGACGGACTAGTTTATCATGGCCTGCCAAGAGCACCACTGCGGCGTAACGCTTCACCTACGCTTGCCATCGCCCGTTCATGGGCGCTTAAGGCCATAGGGCCGCGCATACAGCTAACAATCACCCAGGGGCCATCGGCGTTAATATCGGCCTGTTCGCGCTCGGCAATGCCCGCATCGCAGCTGCGCCGCTGCTGAGTACCGGTTTTATGCGCGAAGTTAATGCCTTCACCCAAGCCCGCCTTGAGGCGCTGCTTGCCGGAGCTCGTTCGCCGCATCACCTCTAATAGCACTTGGCGCTGCTCGGCATCTAGATTGTCCGGGCCGTGCTGCTCTTGTGAAAGACCCTGCTGCGCGCCGTACAGGCTCGCCAGTAAATCCCCGTAAGCACTCAGCGTACCGATATTTTCGCCCGTGGCTTCGTAGGCATCAAAGGCGTGGTCGTAATCCGGCTGCGCGAAGGTGTCGGTACTCACCCCCAGCGCGCGGGCTAGCGCTTGTGGACGCTGGCTCACCGCGTGTTGACGCAGCGCCATGAAGTCCACACCGCTCAGCGCACGAGCATCGGGGTGCAGCTGGCCATAAATACCTTGGCGTACGCCGACTAGCTTAGTAATAGGGCCAATTTCAGAGGGATCGCCGCCGCTTGCTGCGATCATCCTCCGTGCACGCGCATTAACCGCCGCCAGCCCTACTCGGTCAATCAGCATATCGGTGGCGGTGTTATCGCTGACGGTAATCATTTGCTCCATCAAGTAACGAATAGAAATCGGCGTGCCGGGGTCGTGCCAATTGGTGGGGCCCGCGCCATCGACAAAGTCGCTGCGCGCAAGCGTTAAGCGCTCATCTAGGGTGAGCGTGCCCGCTTGGCGCTCTGCCAGCACCTGGACCGCTACCGGCACCTTAATCAGCGAGGCCAAATACCAAGGGTCATCAGCACGCCAAGAGTAGGCTTCGCCAGTGGCCAGGTTCTGTACATAAACGCCCAGCTGGCCGCCAAACACACCTTCGATAGCCTGCAGTCGAGCAGTTAAATCGCCCTGCCAAGTGCTGCGCTTATCTACCTCGTAGTACCCGTTAGTATCGTACCAATTGGTCTCGTACCCATTAGTCTCGTTAGCCTGCGCGAAGGCAGGCAGTACGATGGGAAGAGCTACGATGAGAAGCGCTAGCGCCATTAACCCACGCCATATCCAGTGTCGCAAATGCGTTACCTCTTTATGCTTTATGTAAAAATCAGCGATGAGCGGCCATCCAACGGATCACCCAAATCCATGCGGCAGCACCGATTATCAACAGCCCGCCAATACCGAGCGCCTGTGGATAGCTGTAAAGGCTCTCGCCTTGCAATAGAAAGCGCAGCACCAAGAAAATCATCACAATGTGGAAAATAAACGCCTTCAGCGCATCGGTGCCAATCATGGTCAGCGGCATTAACAGCTTGGCGGCACGGGCGCCCCCGGCAAGTGCAAGGGCTAACAGTACCAGCGCACCGCCCAAGCTAAACAGCATAAACTCAAGCCCTGGCGGATGCTTGCCAACGTTATTAGCCACCGCCAGCATGGCCGCGTGCACATCGCCGCTGGCCAATGCTAAGGCATAAAATCCACCGACCATGAGCGCCCCAAGCCCCAACAGCGTAAGCACTAAACGACGCCGCGCTACGGGTTCAAAGTAGCAGCGCAGCAGCGCCTCACCAATAAGCAGCCCGACTAAAATCAGCGGTGCACGGCTAATCTGCCCCCATGCGTAGTGGTCTTCGTGGTCGACCAGCAGCGCTTTCAGAATGTCGTTACCACCGAAGGTGAGACTCTGCAGCCACACCGTTAGCACGATGAAGACACCAATAGCGGCGAGGCGGCTCCACAGCGGCGCCCGCGCCCATAGCGGTAATATCAGCGGCACCCACAGCAGCGCGATAGCGTAGAAGCCTAAGATTTCCGTCCATATCGCAAAGCGCCCGTAGAGCAAGGCATCAACAATATCGCTGGCGGGATAGAACGGCAGCATTTCAATCACGAGCAGCGCTTTGTACCAGAACCATACTTCCACAGCGCGCAGCCAAAGCTTGAGCCTGCGCTTAGGCCAATCATCACTTTGGGTATTCGACAGAAATGCCACGGCCAGAGCGATCCCGAACACTAAAATAAACAGCGAGGAAGAAAATTTTGTCAAAAAATGGATCGGCACCATACCCCAGTCCGGCACATTGCGTATGCCGACTAGCCCACTGACCGCGTGACTCATAATCATCAAGCCAATCGCCAGGCCACGCGCCAAATCAATGGCCTGTATACGGCCCTCTGCTTTGGGCAATTGAGGTATTTGCGACCATGTCAGCTGCATCGAGACATCCTTGTAGAGGAGCAATGCACCATTATATCGTGCGCCTTAGTTGATCGTCTTAACGTTGACGCCCCTTAACGGTCAGGCACAAAAATGCCCCGCAATGAACGGGGCATTTTGTGGCTCATCCTTGAGCCCGAGAAAAGTTATTCCTTAAAGATCGCAATTACCACCCGGAATCGCCCTGCTGATCGTCAGCGGGGGGGGCTTCTTGCTCTTCCTCCTCTTCTTCGAAAGTGAATTCTTCCTCTTCCTCTTCATACTCCGTTCCTACGTCCTGGCCTTGCTCTTGCTCAGTGTCGTAAGAGTTGTAGGTACCTTGATCGTCTTGCATGGTTTCTTCTTGCGGTGTCGGTTCTTGCTCTGTGCCACTACCTTCCATTTGTGCAAATGCGAGCGGGCTAGCCATCAGACCAAACGATACACCTAGGATGCCAAGCTTCTTGAGAGAATCCTTCTTCATCATGATACTGCCTCCTAATAACGTTACTTCTTAAACCGCAATACAACAATCATAGTGTGGTTTAAAGGTTAAGAACGTCAGGCCTCTTGCCTGCTCCGCTCTTACCTCTATCACTGCACCCCCCGTGCCAGTTGTTGGCAACCATTAATAAAAATCATTACCAAACAGCATCTTATAGCCCCAACATCCATGCCAAACGTTTGTTTTTATTAATAAAAATTAATGTTTTATTGTTTATAATTGACACATGCTCCTTAACGGTACAGCCAAACGGGGCAATGTAAGCCTGCTATGTTTAATTGCCCCGCCTGCATCTACCGTTTACTCATAGGCCATCTCTTCAAGCTCTTTACCGCGTGTTTCTTTGACGAAGAGAACAACAAAGAAAATCGAGGCCACGGCACTAATCGCATAAAAACCGTAAGCACCGAACAGCCCGACGGAAGCCAACATGATAGGAAATGTCATGGTAATACCAAAGTTGGCTAACCATTGGAAAAGGCCTGCAATCGCCAGCCCCGACCCCCGCATCTGATTGGGGAACATCTCGCCCAGCATTACCCACATCACCGGCCCCCAGGAAGCATTGAAAAACAGCACGTACAGATTGGCTGCAACAAGCGCAAATACACCCATGTCATCTGATAAGCGCAGACTGCCATTTACCATTGTTGCGGTAGAGAAAGCATAGGCGAGGCAGGCCAGTGTTATGGTCATTCCCACGGAGCCGCTCCATAGCAGAGGCTTTCTGCCAATTTTGTCGATCAGCGCAATCGCCAAGAGGCACGCAGCAATACTGACGGCCCCCGAGATCACATTAATCAGCAGCGCATCGCTTTCTGAAAAGCCGACTGATTGCCACAACACGGCCCCGTAATAGAACACCACGTTTATACCAACTAACTGCTGGAAAACCGCCAACCCAATGCCCACCCACACGATGCCATGCACCCTGCCCGTGGTGCGGTTCAGCACATCGCTTAAACGCGGTTTATGATCACGATTCAGCGTGGCATTAACCTCCTGTACTTTGGGTTCAATTTCTTCCTCAGGCATCACCAAGCCAAGTACGCGGCGTGCCTCAGTATCTTTACCCGTACTGATTAAATAACGTGGGCTTTCGGGAATAAACAATAACGCCACTAGGAAGATGGATGCTGGGATTAGCTCAATCCAGAACATCCAGCGCCACGTCGCAAAACCAAACCACAGCTCAGTCATTGCTGAACCAGAAACGTACGCCAGCACATAATTACTTAGAAACGCCACAAACAGGCCTGAAATAATCGCCACTTGCTGGATAGTGGCCAACCGACCGCGATAAGCGGAAGGTGCCACTTCACTAATGTAGGCTGGCGTCATGACACTGGCTGCACCTACCGCAATACCACCAAGAATACGGTACAGCACAAACTCCATAGAGCTGCCAGAAATACCCGACCCCCAGGCGCTGACCAGAAAAAATACTGCGGCCACAATAAGCAATGTGCGCCGCCCAAAACGATCCGCCAAGCGACCGGCGAAGAAAGCCCCTATGGCACACCCCAGCAGCATAGAGGCAACATTAAAGCCCGTACCCGCGCTATCGGAGTTAAAAGAAGCCTGCAGGCCATCAACCGTACCGTTGATGACGCCACTGTCGAAACCGAACAAAAAACCTCCGATGGCGGCAATGCAACATATCACCAGGATATAAGATGAGCGGCTTAGCGTTCGCTGTTGAGTCATACCGTAAGCTCCTTGTATTTATTATTGAACGTTTGTGTTTGCGTATTTTTTTCGGACCACGCAGCGATACGCAAGTCATTGGCATCGCTTATTCCTATTAATACGCATTATTCCTAAGCCCAACCTGCGTCTACCGCCAGCTCTTGCCCGGTGATGGCCTGGCTTTCGGCGCTGGCCAAGAACAGCGCTACGGGCGCGATATGTACAGGTTCAAGCCGTAGTTTGAGACACTGGCGTTCTTGAATGACGGCTTCGTCATTGGGACCAATCCACTTTTCCAGCTGCCGTTCGGTCATCACTGAGCCGGGCACCAGCGTATTAACGCGGATATTGTGCACGCCCAGCTCGCGAGCCAGGCTGCGCGTTAATCCATGTACCGCCGCTTTAGCGGTGACGTAGGCGGGCAAACCGCCCAGCGCCATTTGGACACTCACCGAGCCGAAATTAATGATCGAACCACCACCGTTTTGTATCATCTGTTCGGCCACCGCCTGGGCGGTAAAGAACATAGGCCGTAAGTTAAGCGACATACGCTCATCCCAGTAGGCAACATCGATATCCCGCCAGGAGTGACGATCATCGCTGGCGGCGTTATTCACCAGCGTATGAATAGGCCCGACGTCTTCGCCAGTCTCGGCGACGACCTGCTGTAGGCTAGCCACATCACGAATATCACAGTGGTGGTAAATCGGTGCTTGCCCGGTCTCGGTTTTAAGCGCCGCGACCAATGCGTGGCTGGCATCATCATTGATATCGACGAACACTACCCGCGCGCCCTGATGGTGAAAGGCGCGGGTAAGCTCGGCACCAATACCGCTGCCGCCGCCGGTAATAAAGACCACACGCTGCTCAAGGCTCGCATAGCGCACTGAGTGCTGGTTCATATCGATTCTCATATCCATTTTGTAGTGTCTTACTGATGCTGTTTTAGAAATCGACCCACTGCCCACCCGCCTTAGACGACGCCAGTGCGCGGGTGATAAACGTCAAACCATCGACGCCATCGGTCACGTCCGGTGCTTTTATTGCCATCGGATTAGTGGTGTCGCCACGTTGGCGCGCGTGGATTTGCACGGCGAAATCGCGATAGAGCTGGGCAAAGGCTTCAAGATAACCTTCAGGATGGCCCGGGGGGATACGCGCAGCGGCCATGGCAGCATCGACAAGGCCTGGGCCATTGCGCGTCAGTATCCGCGTGGGCTCTCCCAGCGGGGAATGCATTAGCTGATTAGGATTTTCCTGTCGCCACTCAAGGCCACCGCGACTGCCGTAAACGCGCAGCTGCAGGCCATTTTCATTACCGGGCGCTACTTGGCTCGACCACAGCATGCCTCGCGCGCCGCCCTTAAAGCGCAGCAGCATATGCACGTTGTCATCCAGCGCACGCCCTTCTACAAAGGTGTGCATATCGGCAGCAAGAGACTCAAGCTCCAGGCCAGTCACATAACGCACCAAGTGATAAGCATGCGTACCGATATCGCCCAAACAGCCCGCTGGGCCACTGCGTTTAGGGTCAGTGCGCCACTCAGCCTGCTTAACACCGCTCGCTTCCATCCGCGTGGAAAGCCAATCCTGCGGATATTCCACCTGCACCACGCGCAGATCACCCAATTCTCCATTAGCGACCATCTCGCGAGCTTGGCGTACCAGCGAGTACCCGGAGTAGTTATGGGTTAAGCCGAAGAACAGCCCGCTGCGTTCGACAAGTTCCGCCAGCGTTTGGGCCTCTTCCAACGTAATCGTCATCGGCTTATCACAAATAACGTGAAAGCCCGCCTCAAGAAACGTGCGCGCTACGTCAAAATGCACATGGTTGGGCGTTACGATGGCAACCACATCAATGCCATCCGCACGCTTTTGCTCTTCTTCGGCCATGGTGTGGTAATCGGGATAGGCTCGATCAGCGGCGACATGTAGCGCTGCTGCCGACGCTTGGCCGCGCTCGGGGTCAGATGCAAAGGCACCAGCAACCAGCTCATAGTGGTCATCAAGGCGCGCGGCGATTCGATGTACCCCACCAATAAAAGCACCCTGCCCGCCGCCGACCATTCCCAAACGTAGCCGCCGTGGAATTTCGTGTTGATTGCTCATGTCATGCAACCCTGTGGTAAGTAGACGTTATTTAAATTCTCGTACTTAAAGGCCCAGAATGCGGCGATTAGCGGCTTGATCGGCGCCACCAGCGGCAAAGTCGTCAAAGGCTCGTTCGGTCACTTCAATAATATGATCGCGAATAAACACCGCGCCTTCGCGTGCGCCTACTTCCGGATGTTTCAGGCAACACTCCCATTCCAGCACCGCCCAGCCGTGATAGTCGTTGGCTGCCATCCACGAGAAGATCGACTTGAAATCGATTTGGCCATCGCCCAATGAACGAAAACGACCCGCACGGTCCATCCATGACTGATAGCCCGAATAAACGCCCTGTTTAGGGTTGGGGTTAAATTCGGCATCTTTAACGTGAAACATCTGAATGTGCTCACGGTACACATCAAGAAAGCCGCGGTAGTCGAGCTGCTGAAGAATTAAGTGACTAGGGTCGTAAAGGATGTGACAGCAAGGATGGTTGCCGACCCGCTCAAGAAACATCTCAAAAGTGATGCCATCATGCAGATCTTCACCGGGATGAATCTCGTAGCAGAGGTTCACACCGGCCTCGTCAAAGGCATCTAGAATCGGCCGCCAGCGTTTCGCCAGCTCATCAAAGGCAGTTTCGATCAACCCTGCCGGGCGCTGGGGCCAGGGGTAGATATACGGCCACGCCAGTGACCCCGAAAAGGTGCCGTGATCCGTTAGGCCAAGATTTTGTGACGCTTTAGCGGCCAGCTTTAGTTGCTCCACCGCCCACTCTTGCCGCGCTTTGGGATGACCACGCACTTCGGGGGCGGCAAAGCCATCAAACATCTCATCGTAAGCGGGATGCACCGCCACCAACTGGCCCTGCAGATGAGTAGAGAGTTCGGTGAGTGCTAGGCCGTGTTCAGCCAGGGTGCCTGTCACCTCGTCGCAGTAAGTACGGCTTTCAGCGGCACGCTTTAGGTCGAACAGGCGTGCATCCCAACTAGGAATCTGCACACCTTTATAGCCCAGCCCAGATGCCCAGGCGGCGATGCTATCAAGACTATTAAAGGGCGCCTCATCACCGGCAAATTGGGCGAGAAAGAGCGCTGGCCCCTTGATTGTTTTCATAGGACTCTCTCAATAACGTTGCGATTAAGTGCTTGGTGAGGCGCGGGTCGAAGTGGTGTCTCCACCCGCGCCGTTTGATTAGAGCAGTCAGAAAGGAGAATCGGGGAAGTAGTACTGCTCAGCGTTTTCCTCGGTGATCAGCGGTGAGCCAAGGATGTACTCGCCCAATACGGGGCCATTAGAGACAAAGTGCTGCACGGTAAGATCCATGGCAGTGGCGATCATGCCGGGCGGATAGAGCACGTCTACCGGCACCAGTTCATCACCCTCCATCACCCGCTTGATAATTTCTTTCATGCCAGCACCGCCGACAATAAACAGCTCGTTTTCACGATCCGCCTGGCGCACCGCTTCAATGACCCCCAGGGCGATATCATCGTCCTGAGCCCAAACCGCATCGATGTTATCGAAGCGCGACAAATAATCCTGCATGACCTCAAAGCCATCATCGCGATTCCAGTTAGCGTGCTGCATATCGAGGATGTTGACCTCAGATCCTTCGATAGCCTCTTGGAAACCTTGAACGCGCTCGTCATCAATCACCGTAGGCATACCTCGCAGCACGACAATATCGCCTTCACCATCGAGCTGTTCGCGTATGTACTCACCAGAAACGCGACCTAACTCATGATTATTGCCCGCCACGTAAAGGTCTTGAATGCCCTCTTCGGTCAGGCCACGATCCACCACCGTCACGAACACACCAGACTCTTTAACACGGCGTACCGGGTCGGTGAGTGGGCCTGACTCAAATGGCAGAATTACCAGCGCATCAATACTGCGCAGCGACACCAAGTCTTCCAGGTCATTGGCCTGCTCGCCTGCTGTGCCCGCGGTTGAGATAGTGATTTCAATATCAGGATAGAGTGCCTCGAGCCGCTTTTTAGCCTCTTCAGCATGATAGTTAACGCCGCCGGCCCAGCCATGCGTGGCCGCCGGAATTGAAACGCCAATGGTTAACTCTTGCGCCATGGCGGCGCTGGATATCCCCACCGCTGTCGAGAGCGCGGCCGTAGTAGCGATGGTCGCCACCGCTGTTTTGATGCTGGGCATGATAATGCTCCTTTGCTGTTGTAGTTGTTATGCTGCGTTAGCTTCTAACGATAATGCGCTGATAGGCAGTGTTGCCAAGAGGCCCTAGGGCCGAGTTTTCCTCCACGACGCACGCTGCAGGTATACCGCAACAATGATGATGACCCCCTGCACAGTGCCGTTTAAATAGTTGGAAATGGCGTCGGTCAAATTGAGAATATTGCCAATCATAGTGAGCATGATGGCTCCAATCACCGTGCCCCAAATACGGCCATGTCCGCCCTTCAACATAGTGCCACCGATAATGACCGCGGCGATGGCCTCTAACTCCCACAAAACACCGGTCGCGCCGGAGGCAGATCCCAACCTCGGCACATAAATAATGGTCGCCAGTGCCACGCACACGCCTTGCAGCATGTACGTCAGCGTTTTGACCCGGTCGACATGAATCGCACTGTACTCAGCGACTTTTTCATTAGAGCCAATGGCAAAGCAGTAACGCCCGAAGCGGGTGTAGTTAAGTAGGATGTAGCCAATCACGGCGACCGCGAAAAACACCCACACGGGGAAGGTGATGCCCATAAAGCTGCCGTAGTAAACCGGACGATAGATGTCGCGAACGGCCCAATCCAGCGTTAAGGTGCCGCCATCGGCCAGGTAAGTAACAAGCGAACGATAAATACCCATGGTACCGAGGGTAACGATAAACGCCTCAATTTTGCCTTTGGTGGTGACGATGCCGTTGATAAAACCAGCGCATAGTCCGAGCAGTAACGAGGCGCCTACGCCTAGCACAATAGTGGTGATTCCTGCGCCAAACTGCTCGACCAGGCTGTTCATCAGAATAATCATGACCCCGGCAATAAAGGCGGCCATCGCGCCTACCGAAAGATCCAGCCCGCCGGCCGTAATGACAAAAGTAGCGCCAATGGCAATAATGCCGATAAAGGCGCTGCGGGTAAGCATGTTGGAAAGATTATCTAGCCCCAGAAACGCCGGGTTAATCAGCACACCTAAAATGGCTAAGACCACCAGCGCAATAAATGGCCCCCAGGTTTTCAGGTCGATGGAAACACCTTTTTGCCTCATTGTTGCGTTAGCTGCTTTGTTTGCGGTCGGTTTGTTATTAGCCATGGCGCTGCTCATCTACCCCTACTCCCTTAATGCCGGATGCGTACTGCATAATGTTGTGTTCATTAATTTGCTCGCCTTCGACGATGCCGGTGAGCACGCCCGCGCACATCACGGCGACACGATGCGAAAGTCCTATCAATTCCCCCATCTCTGAAGAAATCAAAATGACCGAACGCCCCGCCTCGGTAAGCTCATGGATAAAATGATAGATTTGATGTTTGGTGCCCACATCGATACCCCGAGTAGGCTCGTTGATAATCACGATATCGGGATCAATGGACATGACTTTCGCGAGCAGCAGCTTCTGTTGATTGCCACCGGAAAGTTCAGCGGCGGTGCGCGCAGCCGTTCGTAGCCGAATATCAAAGCGCTGGACGGCCTCTTGAAAGGCTGTTTCTTCGCGGCGGCGGTCTAGCAGTGGATGGCAATGAGCGCGCAGGTTCAGCAGAGTAACGTTTGAGCGCAAGTCCATATTAAGCACCAGCCCTTTACCTTTGCGGTCTTCCGTCAGGTAGGCAATACGCTGATGCACAGCATCGCGCAGGTGGCGCAACACAACCGGCTGACCGTTACGCAGCACCTGCCCTGCACTTTTCGCGCGCAGGCCAAGCACCGCTTCAATCAGCGCGGTACGCCCAGCGCCCACCACCCCGCCAAACCCCAGTACTTCACCCCGGCGCAACGTAAAACTGGCCTGTTTAACCGCGCCAGG
This sequence comes from Halomonas sp., assembly GCF_052095695.1. Lineage (GTDB taxonomy): Bacteria > Pseudomonadota > Gammaproteobacteria > Pseudomonadales > Halomonadaceae > Vreelandella. The sequence continues at coordinate 10,164 of NZ_JBQDLQ010000041.1, read as the reverse complement.
CACGACAAATGCTCGCGCCTCTAATACCACCAGTGCATCGCTTGAAAGCACGGTCCGCGGCGGGTACATCTCGGTAATTTCACGCCCGACCATCAGGCGTGCCAACTCCTCTTTGCTTCGCCCGGCCATCGGCCCACTATCAATTAAATGGCCGTCACGCAGTACCGTCACGCGATCGGCTATCTGTTCGATTTCACGCAGCTTATGAGAGATATACAGAATGGCTACGCCGCGCTGGCGCAGGCGAGCAATGAGTGCAAACAGCACCGTCACTTCGTTTTCCGTCAGGGTGGCGGTGGGTTCATCCATGATCAGTACGCGCACATCACGTGTAATCGCCTTGGCGATCTCGACCATTTGCTGGTCGGAGGTACTCAGATCTTTCACTCTAGCGCGGGGGTTAACGTGCGTTTCAAGCTCTGCGAGCGCCGCTTGGCTGCGCTCGCGCATCGCCCGGCGGTCCAGAAACGGCCCACGGCGCAGTTCGCGACCCAAAAAAATATTTTCTTCCACGCTAAGCTGTTCCGCTAGCGCCAGCTCCTGATGGATCATCACCACGCCGTCAGCTTCGGCTTCACCACTTGAACGGTAATCCTGCGGGCAGCCGTCGCAAAGTACCTCGCCCGAAGTCGGGCGAAGATAGCCTGCCAGAATTTTTACCAGCGTCGATTTGCCAGCGCCGTTCTCACCTAGCAGCGCGTGAACCTCGCCTGCCTGCAGGTCGAGATCAACATCGAAGAGCACCTGATTGTCGCCAAAAGAACGGCAGATATTGCGCGCCGACACGGGCATGGGGCCACCTATGATCACTATTATTATTGTCGGTAAGGCTTACTTGCATCGCTTGATTTACTTTAGGTGCTAAAATAAATATCTGCAAATACAACTTAGGTCGTATTTTGGTAATCGCGCTAACGTCTCACGATAATGTCACTAGGCGATTTTTTTAACACGCTACCTTTCATCACGATGTATAACGGCGACCCCATGCCCCTTCCGTCAACTGATACTAGCCGCCACGACAATATCCTGGCGGTGCTGCGCACGTTGCGTGAACAGGGCCCGGTCGCGCGCGTTGACCTAGGTGCTTTGAACGGCATCAGCTCCGCCACCGTGACCTCAATCAGCGCAGAATTACTCCAGCAAGGTTTGATTACAGAACATCCCCATGCAACACCTCGCCCCGCCGGGCGGGGGCGGCCTAAAACGCTGATTGCGCTCGATCCACTGGCGGCCTACGTGGTCTGCATTAAGCTATCAATTAATAAGATTCAGCTGGTAGTGGGCAATTTTGCGGGCCAGGTGTGCCATAGCGAATACCATAAAATCCCCACCTTGAGGCTGACAGCCGACGATTTGATCACGCTGTTGGAAGAGAAAGTGAGTGCCGCATGCGAACAGCAGCAGGGAAAATTTCAGCGCTTAGCGGGAATCTGTTTAGCGGTGCAGGGGGTGGTTTCATCCGCTTATGGCACGATCATCTGGTCGCCCGCGCTAAGCTTTCGCAACGCGCCAATCTCCGACCATCTAGCCAAGCGCTTTAACTGCAGCGTGCTACTGGAAAATGATGCCAACTGTATCGCCAGCGTGCTGGCAGCTCAGCCTGCTTATGCTAACAGCCCCAACTTAGTGGTGGTTATGTTGGGCTACGGCATTGGAATGTCAGTACTAATTAACGGCGTACCGTTTGTTGGCGCTAACGGTTCAGCGGCCGAACTTGGGCATAGTAAATATCAGCCGGACGGCGCGCTATGTGCCTGCGGACGACGCGGCTGCATCGAGGCCTACGTCAGCGATTACGCACTTTACCGAGAGGCCGTTCGCCATTCCGTACTGCTTAATGACGAGACGACTCATCCCTCAGAATCACAGATGCGGTCACTAGCGCAACTGGCAGCACAGGGCGATCCGCAGGCTAAGCGCATTTATGCCGAGGCAGGTCGTGCACTGGGCTACGGCATCGCCAACGTATTAGCGCTGTTTAATCCTGATCTAGTGCTGATCACCGGCGCTGGCGTACGCGGATTTGATGCGATGCAGGAAGCGATGCAACATGCTATCAGCGAAGCGCTAGTGGCAGAACTGGTTGGCTCAACCCGCATAGAAAGCCACGCCTGGGATCAAGACATGACCTGCATGGGCGGCATCGCCATGACGCTTTACGCCACCGACTCTCAGACGCTGTTATCCACCGCTGAGCGGGCGTAAAAGCCTTCAATCGTGATAGACCACGCTGCGCCCACCATCAATGGTCAGGCAGCTTGGGCTAGGCACGTTGACGGCGTGCCTGCTTCCAGCGATCAAACATCACCGCCAGCAGTAAAATTCCACCGCGGACTAGGTACTGGTAAAACGTCGGCACGTTGAGCAAGCCCATCGCATTTTGCACGCAGCCCATGATCAGCACGCCGACCACCACACCAGTGATCGTTGCCACACCGCCCGACAGCGCGACCCCGCCCAGCACACAGGCGGAGATTACCGCCAGTTCCAGGCCCATGGAGGTGTTGGGGTCCCCCAGCCCCATACGCGAGGCCAGCAGCACCCCCACGACGCCAGCCACCACACCCTGGAGGCCAAAAACAATAATCTTAAGACGGCGGACGTTGCCCCCCGCCAACGCGGCAGCCTCGGAGTTACCGCCAGTAGCCAGCACATTGCGCCCGAAGGCAGTCATATTGAGTATCACGCCAAAGATCACAAAGCAGGCCAGCATCGTCCATACCGGCAGGGTTAGGCCGAGAAAGGAGGCGCTACCCAGGTCAAAGAAGCCCGGCACGGTAATCATCACAGCGTCACCGCCAGAGGTGATGTAAGCCAGCCCGCGCACAAACTCCATCGCCGCCAGCGTCGCAATCAACGAGTTAATGCCGAGCTTGGCAATGACGAGGCCGTTAAAGGCACCTACCGCGCCGCCAGCCACAATGCCCCCAAGCACGCCAATAAACACGCTACCGGTGCTGGTGGTCACCGTCGCGGCGACCACCCCTGCAAAGGCCACCGTGGAGGCCACCGAAAGATCCACCTCGCCCAGCGCCAGTACCAACATCATGGTGGCGGCTAAACTGCCGATCAGCGTCACCGACAGCAGCAACCCAACCATATTGCGGCCAGTTAGGAAATCGGGGATGAGCACCGCCAAAGCGATAAACAGCAGCAAAAAAATCGCAATCATGCCCGAGGTATCAAGCAGTGCACGTAGTGGCTTGATAAGCCCTTGGCGCCCCGCCGGGCGAGCAGGCGCTTCATGGCCATCGCTTTGGGTTACATCGTTCGTTGTCATGGTTGTCGTCCTGAGCGTATTTTTTTAAAAGCGAGCGGACTGAAAAAAAGCCGACTTAGGCGGGTAATGCCAGCCCCAACAGTCGTTCGGGGGTGGCCGATTCTCGTGGCACCACGTCCACCAGCTCCCCGTCGCGCATCACCGCAATGCGGTCGCAAATAGAGCTGACTTCCGCCAGGTCACTGGAAATCACCACGACGCTTTTGCCCTGTTCGGCCAGATCGTAAAGCAGCGAGTAAATGTCTCTCCGCGCGCCCACGTCGATGCCTCGGGTTGGTTCGTCCATCACGAACAGATCAATCTCTTCAGCCAGCCACCGCGCCAGAATCACCTTCTGCTGATTCCCCCCCGAGAGCTTACCAATGGGCGTTCGCGGGCCTGGCGTTTTAACGCTGAGTTGTTGGATATACGACTCGGCATTACGCCACTCACGGCTGGGATGACGGAACATTCCCCAGCGTTTAAAAAAGCGTCGACAGCTGATATTGAGATTGTCGGCCACGCTGGCCACCGGAAAGATGCCTTGGGATTTACGATCCTCTGGGCACATGGCAATCCCCGCGCGAATGGCATCCTGGGGGCTTTTAAACCGCCGCACCTCGCCGTTGAATTGCACGGTGCCTGCTTTGGGCGCCTCAACCCCGCAGACCAGCCGAAGCAACTCACTGCGTCCGGCACCGACGAGTCCAAACAACCCAAACACTTCGCCGCGCTTTACAGAGAAACTTACCGGTGCCTTGAGACCGCGCCCCTGAATGCTCTCGACGCTCAAGATCACGTCGCCATGTTCGCGAGGGCGATAGCCGTAAACATCGTTGATATCCCGGCCCACCATCTCACTCACCAGGAGGTCGTGGTTGAGCGCAGACATATCCTCGTGGGTGCGAATATGCTGGCCATCGCGAAAGATCGTGACCGCATCGCACATCTCGAATACCTCTTCCATGCGGTGTGTCACGTAGAGCACTACCCGCCCCTCGTCGCGCAGCCGTTTGACGATGCGCTTTAGCTGACGGGTCTCTTGAATGGAGAGGCTGCTGGTGGGTTCATCGAAGGCGATTATCTTGGCGTCGCGCAGCAGCGCGCGGCCAATCTCAATCATCTGCTGCTGCCCGATAGAGAGATCACGCACTTTGGTCGAGGGGTGGATATTTCCCTCGCCAAGGTCGGCCAGAATCGCCAGCGCTTTTTCGCGCAACTCGCGGCGGTTTACAAAGCCCCGTCGCGTGGGCAGCTGGCCCAGCAGCAGGTTCTCGGCCACCGACATATTGGGCGAGAGCGTCAACTCCTGATAGATGATGGCGATCCCTTCCCGCAGCGCTTCTCGGGCGTTACTAAACACGTGGCGCTGTCCGTTGAGCCTCAGCGCCCCCTCCGCCACGCGATTAACGCCGCTCAACACCTTGAGCAGGGTGGATTTACCCGCGCCGTTCTCGCCCATCAGCGCATGTACTTGGCCGGATTGAGCGCCAAAGCTCACCCTATCCAGCGCGCGCACCCCAGGGAAGACGACGCTAACCGCGTCGAAACGTAGATAAGCATCAGACATGCTTCAAAACTCCCGCGATCACTTACCGTTACAGATCATGCGCTTCACAAACCATGCACGTCACAAACCCAGCTCTGCGCGTACTTCCTGCCAGTTGTCACGCGTCATTAAGACACCTGAGGTTTCGGTATTGGCCGGCGGTTGTGTGTCCTCGCTAATCCAGCGATAGAGATCTTCTGCGGTCTGACGGCCGTGCATGGTAGAGCTGACCGCGACTGTGCCGTGAAAGCCAGTGGGGTTATCGCGTGAGAACTCGGCAAAGGCCGCACCGGAACCGTTGATACCTACGCCGATTACATCCTCTGGGGCCAGGCCGTATTGCTCAGTGGCCCGAACACCACCCAGCACACTCTCCTCGTTCAAGGCATAGATCACCCAGTGTTCATAATCGCCTCGTTGAGAGAGCACGGGGGATGCGGCTGAAAAGGCGCTGGTAGTATCGCTGTTTTGCTGGGGTGCATCGAAGATGTTGCTTTCAGGGAAGCCCGCGTCAAGGAGCGCAGCGGTCGCTCCATCGGTACGCTCAACGGCGGTGGGCAGCTCATTATTGGTGATGCGTAGCGCGGCGACCTTTTCGAGATCCCAGCCACGCGCTTCTATTTCGGCGGCAATCGCATCGCCAGCCTGCTGGCCAATCTTATAACCTGACATGCCCAGGTGCGGTACGCCTTCCATCGGCTCACCGTTCGAGTTAACAAACTGGTCATCTACGGTGACTACTTTCATATTGTACTGGTTGGCACGCTTCATGATCGCGGGCCCCAGACGCACATCCGGCGGGCAGATCACAAAGCCGTCTGCACCCTGGGCGTAGAGATTATCAATGGCGGTGAGCACTTCCTGGCCATCTTCGCCGCTTAGGCGTACCACGTCGAAACCGAGCTCTTCGCCGATCACCGTAGCGGCCTGCTGTTCGTTAATAAACCACGCCTGCTCCGGTTTTTTAACGATAAAGCCAATTTTCACCTCATCTTCCTGGGCCTGTACTGACCCCAGCGAGGCCAACATCACCGCGCTACCAAGGGCCAACCGGGTAAATGTCTTAGTCAATCTCATGGTAATACTCCTGCAACTTTTAGCGTTGTTCTTATTGATATTTCAATCTTTTATTACCACCCCCTTGGGGTGGTTATTCATCAAAATTCTGGTTTGCCGAAAAGCGGTATACCGTACGCGAGCGGTACGTATCACCCGGCGCTAGGATCGTGCTGGGAAACGCCGCCTGATTGGGTGAATCGGGATAGTGCTGGGTCTCCAACGCAAAGCCGGAGCGCTGCCCGTAAGGCTGACCCTGCTTACCGGTCAGGACGCCGTTAAGGAAATTGCCGGAATAGAACTGGATCGCGGGTTCGGTGGTGGAGACTTCCACCATGCGTCCACTCCGCGGCTCCCACACCTTGGCAGCCACAACGAGTTCATCCGGTGCTGCGTTATCACGGGCCAGCACAAAGTTGTGGTCATAACCGCCGCCGAAAGCGAGCTGTTCGTTGTCCTGCTCAATCCGTTCGCCGATAGGCGTCGCCTGGGTAAAGTCGAACGGCGTGCCGTCTACTGGGCGAATCTCGCCGGTGGGGATCAGCGTGTCGTTAACCGGGGTAAATGCAGGGGCGTTAATCATTAGCTGATGATCGAGAATGGTGTCGCTCCCCTCGCCCTTAAGGTTGAAATAGCTGTGCTGGGTGAGGTTAATCGGTGTGGCTTTGTCAGTCACCGCCCGATAATCCACCATCAGTTCGTCATTATCGGTCAGGGTGTAGGTCACTTCGGTCTCCAACCTGCCGGGGTAGCCTTCTTCGCCATCCTCACTGGTATAGCGCAGCACAAGCCCCATGCCCGCATCATTCGCGAATGGCTCGGCCTGCCACAGCACCTTGTCGAACCCTTGTTGGCCGCCGTGCAGATGGTTGCTACCATCGTTGGTGGCCAATGAATGGTTTTCCTCATCAAGGGAGAACTGGCCACCCGCAATACGATTGCCGTAGCGGCCAATGATGGCACCGAAGTAAGGGCTGGCCTGGCGGTACTCGTCGGAGAGATACGCTTCCAAGGCGTCGAAGCCCAGCGCTATATCATCAAACTCGCCCGCCAAATTAGGGGTTTTCAGCGACAGAATGATGCCACCATAGTTGATCACTCTAAGCTCAATTCCATTAGCGTTAGTGAACTGGTAGACATCGACCTGGCGACCATCGGGCAAGTGACCAAACACCGATGCCTGGACGCTGTTGCCGGCTCCACTGGCAGTGCCGGCTTCAGCGTTGTCCTGGGCTTGCGCGGCGTTTATCAACAGCACCGCGGCAATGGCGATGAGCAGTAAAGGTGTACCGTTTTTTAATCGTTGGCTGGACATGAGAGGCATGCGTTTCCTCCTGGTGGGATTTTTGTTGTTAGGTCGGTGCTGTTAACACTGATTCAATCACTACAGTAGCCATGTCTTTCATAACCAACCAATATACAAATGCATCACTATCGATATACGTCTAAGTATCAATAGCAATGCAAGGCTTATCCTATGGGCCTTCTCAGTGAGCGCGGGGCTCTGGGTACGCGACTAAAGTTGCGCCACTGCTCACTCTTTTGCATCGAATAAGCACTCTCACATGACCAGAAATTCAAAGTGAACGCACCGTGATAATCGCTTCGTCATCACTGCTAAAGCGCAGCGTGTTACGCAGCGGACGGCCAAACTCGGGCAGGTCGATCTCGAAGCGGTCACCTTGCTGGGTTTTTACGCTGTCGGCAAAGCTAAGCGTCGCGGTGCCAAAGTAATGCACGTGCACATCGCCCGCTCTGCGGAAGTTAGCGTACTTGAAGTGGTGATGCTCAAGGTTGGCCAGTGAATGCGCCATGTTAGCCTCCCCGGTCAGAAACGGCTTTTCCCACAGCGTTTTACCATCGCGCACAATGCGGCTGGTGCCTTCAAGGTGCACAGGCAGTTCGCCAACCAGCAGTTCCGGGCCAAAGCTACACACGCGCAGCTTCGAATGCGCCAGCCACAGATAATTAAAGCGCTCGGTTACGTGATCCGAAAACTCATTGCCGATCGCATAGCCAACCCGCCGGGGCTGCCCGTTACTATCAATTAAGTACAGCCCGGCCAGCTCTGGCTCTTCGCCCGCGTCTTGCGCAAATGCTGGCACTGGAAACTCGCCTTCTGGATTCACAATGATGCTGCCATCGCCTTTATAGAACCATTCTGGCTGCGCGCCGCACGCACCGCTATCAGGCTTGCCGCCTTCCACGCCGAGCTTGAACATGCGCATCGAGTCGGTTAGCTCACTCTCCTTGGCCTGCGCCTTAGCATGCATGGCCGAGCGGGTATCGGCACTGCCCAGGTGAGTCAGCCCCGTTCCCGTCACAAGGCAGTTCGCCGGGCTTGAGTGAGTCAATGGTGGAAGTAGCTGCTTCGCCTCTATCAGCGCGGCATAATCTAGGCACTCTTCGGTCAATGCCGCCTCAACAATCTCCGTTAACGGGCGCGACTCGGCGATAGCCTGCTGGGCCAAGCCATATACTCCGTGGCTACCGCTGATAAGCCGAACCTGTTGAGGGCTTTCGACCATGGCGGCTCTCAATTGGCCTTCGTGTAAACACTGAATCAGACGCATACCGTTCTCCTGTTTTTATAACCGGGGGGTTATGAATTTTTGTTGTTAATAATGATAGTTAATATTGATGGCTAATATTGATAGTTAATGCGAGTGACGCGGTACATCAGAGCCTCGGCAGCCGACCAAAAAGTCAAAATCACAACCTTCGTCCGCTTGCAGTACATGTTCGATATAAAGCTGGCGATAGCCTCCCTGGCTGGCGATGACCGTTGACGCTGCCGTGGGGTCGCTCTCGGCCAGGCGCGAGGCAAGTTCGGCATCGCTAATATCCAGGTGCAGCCGCCCACCGTTGCAATCAAGCTCAATCATATCGCCGTTACGCACGGCCGCCAGGGGGCCACCTGCGGCCGCTTCTGGTGCCACATGTAACACCACGGTGCCATACGCCGTACCGCTCATACGCGCATCGGAAATACGTACCATGTCGGTAATACCCTGAACCAGAATCTTCGGCGGCAGACCCATGTTGCCCACTTCCGCCATGCCGTGATAGCCGCGTGGGCCGCAGTGTTTCATGACCAAAACATCGTCGGCTTCAACGTCCAGATCCGGATCGTTGATACGCGCTTTGTAATCGTCGTAATCTTCAAATACTACCGCCCGACCGCGATGCTGCATCAGTTCTGCCGTCGCTGCCGAAGGCTTTAGCACCGCACCGTTGGGAGATAGATTGCCGCGCAGCACGCAGATGCCGCCGTCTACCGTTAACGGATTATCCAGCGGGCGAATCACTTCGTCGTTATAAAGCGGGGCGTCTTGGACGTTTTCCCACAGGGTTTTGCCGTTAACGGTTAATGCATCCTTGAAGGGCAGCCGGTCGGCTTCGCCCAGGCGCTTGAGTACCGCTGGCAAGCCACCCGCGTAGTAAAACTCTTCCATCAGAAAACGGCCCGACGGCTGCAGGTCAACCACCGTGGGCGTACCGCGCCCTACCCGACTCCAATCGTCTAGCGTGAGATCCACACCAATCCGCCCGGCGATCGCTTTTAAGTGAATCACCGCGTTGGTGGAGCCCCCAATCGCCGCGTTGGTACGAATGGCGTTATCGAAGGCTTCCTTGGTGAGAATTTTGGAGAGACGCAGATCTTCATGGACCATCTCCACAATGCGATTGCCGGAAAGATGTGCCAGCACATAGCGGCGGGAATCTACCGCAGGAATTGCCGCGTTATGGGGTAGCGAGGTACCTAATGCTTCCGCCATGCAGGCCATTGTGGAAGCAGTGCCCATGGTGTTGCAGGTACCGGCCGAGCGGGACATACCGGCCTCGGCGGCCATAAAGTCGTGCAGCGATATTTCGCCAGCTTTAACCTGTTCAGAGAGTTTCCACACCACGGTGCCAGAACCAATATCCTTACCTTTGTGCTTGCCGTTGAGCATCGGCCCACCGGTAACCACGATAGTGGGAATATCGCAGCTCGCTGCGCCCATCAGCAGTGCCGGGGTGGTTTTATCACAGCCCACCAGCAGCACCACGGCATCCATCGGGTTGCCGCGAATCGCTTCTTCGACATCCATGCTGGCTAAATTACGCGTAAACATCGCGGTCGGGCGCAGGTTGGACTCGCCGTTAGAAAACACCGGAAACTCCACCGGGTAGCCGCCCGCTTCTAAAATGCCCTTCTTAACGTGCTCTGCCAATTTTCGAAAATGCGCGTTACAAGGCGTCAGATCTGACCAGGTATTGCAGATACCGATAATCGGCTTGCCCTGAAACTCAT
>NZ_JBQDLQ010000040.1:0-32544 GCF_052095695.1 Halomonas sp. | reverse complement strand
CGCACCTCATTTGAGCAGGCAACGGTGGCCTTGGCGGTATAGTTTTCGTGGTTGTGCTCGATATCGTCCAGCACATATAGATAGTTGACCATTAAGCCGGCGCCCTGTTGAAACCCCTTGAGGGACGTGTCACCTAACCAGTTGATGCGGTGCAGCTCAGCACCGTTGCCCAGGTGAAAACGCGCGACCGGATTTAGCGGCAGGCCATGGCTGTTTTTCTCATCCATCAGGTAGCGCGCGGCCAGCGGGCGAATCGCGGCTTTAAGCTGCTCTTCATGGGCTTTATCTTGATGCCACGCCGGTGTTTCAAGCGCTGTGAGTGTTTGTCGCAGCGGCTGGGGCAACTGTTCATCGTCACGCTGCGTTTGCAGCCATTGAGCGAAGCCGGGCACCGGAGAAAGCGTCACAAAGTATTTAAGCTGCGGCAGTTCCTGAGACAGCTCCTGAACCACCTGCTTGATTAAAAAGTTGCCAAACGATATTCCGCGTAGCCCCGTTTGGCAGTTGCTGATGCCAAAGAATGCCGCGGTATCGGCGTCATCCGGATCATTGAGTCCTTTTTTATTGCCAGGTCTCTCGCCGGACATCTCTCCAGACATCTCTCCAGATAAGATGGGCTGAATACGGCTCGGCAGACCCTTATGCAGCGCGACTTCGACAAAGATAAGCGGCTCGTCGCCAATCGCCGGATGGAAGAAGGCAAAGCAGCGCCGGTCGCGAGCGTCTAAGCGACGGCGCAGGTCGTTCCAGTCTTGAATTTCATGGACTGCTTCGTAGCGAATAATCTTCTCTAGAATTGAGGCCGGCGTGTTCCAATCAATACGCTTGAGCATCAAAAAGCCGCGGTTAAACCAAGAGCCGAATAGATGGCCAAAATCATCGTCAATCGCGGCGAGTTCAGGCTGTGCGCGTAATAATCCTAGTAAGTCTTCGCGCATTTTAACCAGTTCAAAAGTACCGTCGCTGGCCAGATTCAAACGCCGGAAGAGCTCCTGGCGACGTGGCTCACAGGCCTCGAAAAGCCGTTGCAGTGAGTCATTGTCACGGGCCTCATGGTAGCTTGCATAGGCCGCGTCGATAGGACCTGGCTCGGCTGCGAAGTCAGCTGATAGGCGAGCAAAGAAGCTGCTTTTTTCAGCCACTGAGAGGCGTTGATAGATCGCTAAGGCGCGACTTGCCAAGGCGATGCTGGAGGCTTCCCCATCGCTTTCAAGCAGCGCCTGGCAGGCTTTGACTAGCTGGCGGTGGTCGGGCGTTAGCGTCTCAGGCTGGCGGCGTCGCAACAGAGCATCACGCTGGGTGATGTTGTTGAACAGCTCCTGAAGAAACATCATGTTCATTATTCGCTCCTCAACCCATGATCAAGTTAGGTAGCCACAGGGCGATGCCTGGGAAAAGGCACAGCAGCAAGATACCCAGTACCATGCATAGTGCGTAGGGCAAGCTGCCCATCAGAATGTTGCGCAGCGAGATATCCGGCGCGATGCCTTTAATAATGAATAGGTTAAGGCCCACCGGTGGCGTAATCAGGCCAATCTCCAGGTTGATGGTCAAAATGACGGCAAACCAGTAGGGATCGAAGTTGGCCGCCAAAATGATGGGCAATAAAATTGGCGCGGTCATCACGATCACGGCGACGGGCGGTAGGAAGAAGCCGGCTACCAGCAAGAAAAGATTAATCACCCCCATGAGTACCCAGCGGTTTACTTCCAGGTTCGCAATCGCGGCCGCCACGGTCTGGGTGATAAACATTGAAGACAGCGCGTAGGCAAACACTTCGGCGGTGGCAATAATCAGCATGATCATCACGCTTTCGCGCAGCGAGTCACGCATGATCAGTTTAATCGGACCCAGCTGCCACATGCGATAGATCAGAATAGCCAGCGCCAAACAGAGGAATGCACCGACGCCCGCTGCCTCCGAGGGAGTTGCCACCCCGCCGTAAAGAGCAAATAGGATGCCGGCCACCACACCTAGAAACGGCAGTACGCGTACCAATGCCTTCATGTTGGTATCGACATTCTGCTTGACGGTCTGTTTTAGCCGCTCGGCAGATTCCGCCATTGGGTTGCTATAACCGCCGGCTCTTTTGCAGGCGATCATGGTCCAGATCATAAACAGCCCTGCGAGCATAAAGCCCGGCACCACGCCGGCAATAAACAGCCGCCCGATTGAGGTTTCGGTGGAAATCCCGTAGATGATCATGGTGACCGACGGCGGAATCAAAATCCCCAAAGTGCCGCCTGCGGCAATGCAGCCCGCCGCAACGCCGTCGGGGTAGCCGCGCTTGCGCATTTCAGGAATGCCCATTTTGCCTATCGCCGCACAGGTCGCCGGTGACGAGCCTGAAAGGGCGGCAAAAATCGAACAGGCGCCGATATTTGAAACGGCCAAGCCGCCGGGCAGCCTACCCATCCACAGATCCAGCGAGCGATACAGATCACGCCCCGTGGGCGAGGACGCCACCGCAGCGCCCATCAAAATGAACATGGGAATAGCGACAAAGCCAAACTCCGCAATGCGATCAAAAAAGGTCTCCCCGAAGTAGGTAAGCTCGGAAAGACCGCGATCATAAAGCAGCGCCAGCAGGGATACGCCGCCCAGTGCAAACGCAATAGGGGTGCCGATGGCCATTAGCGAAATCAGCGCGATGGCGACAATAATGCCTAACGTAATGGGATCCATGCTCAGCTCTCCCCACGCAAAATTTCAGCCACATACTGAAGTGAAAGAAGGGTCGCGCCGATGGCCATTGGCAGCAGTGCAGGCCATAGTGGTGGGTTCCATACCGAGCCCGTGGTCCAGTCGCCGTGGATGGCTTCAAGAACATAGACCCAGCTGGCATAGGCGAGCGCGGCGCAGAAACCTAAACCAAATAGCGCGGCGACTAGGCGCATCGCCGTGCGCGCAATGCCGCCCAGGGCGTCGGGCACAATCGTGATCGCGACGTGGCCACCGGTCATTAAAACGTAGGGGCTACCCATTAGCATCGCCCCGGTGACCGAGAAAATGGTGAACTCGGTCTGCCAACTGGTGCTCATTCCCAATACGTAGCGCACAAAGACCATCTGGCAGATAACCAGCACGCCAGCAATAAACATCGCGCTGGCTAAGTAGGCAGAACAGTGAGAAAGCACGTCCATGGCGCGAATGTAGCCGCCAAGAATGCCCCCGCGTGAGGAGGGTTCGTGAGTGGTGGTTGCCATATTTATTCATCCGGCTGAGCAAGTATCATAAGGCGGCCACGCCTAGCGGAGTGGCCGAGCTATTAGGCGTTAACCCGTTGCTTACTCAACGGCTAGAGCCGCATCGATAATGGCCTGGCCATTAGGCACGTTCTCAGCAAAGTTTTTGTAGGAGGTCTCGCGGGCGATATCAAGCCAAGCGTTGTAGTCTTCTTCGCTCATGCTGACGACTTCAACGCCATTTTCTTCGTAGAGGTCGACCATTTCTTGATCAATCGCCGCCGCGGCGTCGGCGAAGAAGTCCTGCGCCGATTTGCCAGCTTCCAGCAGTGCCGTTTGCTGCTCTTCGTTCAGCCCCTGCCACACTTGCTCCGAGATCAAAATCGGCTCGTACATAAACCACAGTGCGAAGTCGCCTGGCTGGGTCAAACATTCAGCCTGTTCATAAAGGCGAAAGGAGATAAATGACATCGAGGACGTGTTGGCAGCCTCCAGCACGCCGGTTTGCATGGCGGTATAAATTTCAGAGGAGGGCATTGAGGCGATGGATGCACCTGCCTCTTCCAGCATCTCTTCAAACGCAGGGCCTGCCGCACGAATGTTCTGCCCGCTAACGCTTTCAGGTGATGTAATGCACTGCTCGCTTGAGGCAAAGCCGCCAGACAACCAGGCATCGGCAAGTACGCGCCCGCCGCCTTCTAAAATGACGTCTTTGATGAGCCGCATATATTCGGAGTCATTCAGGCGCTGGGCATGCGCCTGGTTGCGCACCAGGCCCGGCATCAGCGTGGCAGAAAACTCCGGGTGGCGGCCGCTGGCATAATCAAGCGGTAGCGACGTGATATCCAAGCGGCCTCTCGCCAGCGCTCCCCACTGCTCGCGTGCTTTGAACAGCGATTGGCCAGGGTAAACTTCGATGCTCAGACCGACGTCCGCGGCGGCTACTTCGCGGGCCATGAGTTGAACCATTTCATCGCGCACATCCCCCTGGCCGCCGGGGAATTGGTGCGAGGCGCGTAGTACGGTATCCGCAGAGGCATGAGAAGCTGCAATAGCAAGACCTAGTGCAGCCGCGGTAGGGATCAAATAGCGTTTCATGTGGCATCTCCAGCACTTGTTGTTATGTTTTTGGATAAGCTTTTGTGTGTTCATCAGGCAATCTGATATATATTTCAATAGCGGTTAACTGTGCTAATGTCAACTGTATGGTCTTTTTAAATGCGTGAGATAAGCCACGATTCAGGAGGTAAAACATGGCGGGCATTAAGCGTTCTAACGCACAGCGACTGAGAGATTCTCTCGAAGATGACATTATTAATGGCCGCCGTGTCCCCGGAGAGCGGCTCGATCCTGAGGCCTTGGGACAGGCGTTTCAGGTCTCGCGAACGCCGGTGCGTGAGGCTTTTCAGCAGCTCGTTGCCAGCGGGTTGGTAACGGTGTCACCCAAGAAAGGCACCTTTGTGGCAAAAGTCGGTATCGACCAGTTGATCGAAATGTTTGAAGTCATGGCAGAGCTTGAAGGCATGTGTGGCCGCCTCGCTGCCCGCCGGATCACCGATCAGGAACTGACGGCACTACGTGAAGCGCATCGGCGGTGCGAAGCGGCTGCTTTAGCCGGTGATAGCGACGAGTATTATTATGAGAATGAAGGCTTTCACGACTGCATTTACGCCGCCAGCCACAATACTTTTTTGGCTAGCGAAGCGCGTCAGTTAAAGCAACGCCTAAAGCCCTACCGGCGCCTGCAGCTGCAGGTGCGCCAGCGGGTGCATAGCTCGCTGAGCGAGCATAAAACTATCGTAGAAGCGATTGAGAAAGGTGATCCTTTGGCGGCGCAGCAAGCATTGAGCGACCACGTGTTGATTCAAGGCGAGCGCTTTAGCGACTTCGTTTCTAGCGTGCGGCGTATGGAAGGGTCGCTAGAGCACACCGGATAAGTTTGTCCATATCGGTGGGGTAATCGTCCTTGCCGACATGGGGCTTTGCGCTGACACTTATAGCTATCGCCAACGCTTTGCTTCTTCCTACGCCGATTCCTCAGTGGAGAGTGCCTCATGCCTTTAACGGTCGCTTTGTTATCGCTCTGCCAAGCGCTGTTGGTCACCGGCAATGTATTGTTGATTGCTGTGTCACCGCTGATCGGGGCGTCGTTAGCGCCCAGCGTGTCGTGGTCTACCGCGCCGGTCGCTACCCAGTGGCTGGGGCTGATGTGTGCCACCATTCCCGCTTCGTTAATCATGGCCAGGCTGGGCCGAAAGCGTGGGTTCATGCTGGGCAACATTATTGGGTTGGTGGGGGCGCTGGTCGCCGTGCAGGCGCTGATGAGTCAACGCTTTGAGCTGTTTCTGCTAGCCACCTGGTTGATCGGTATCGGCATTGGCTTTGGCCAGCTGTATCGCTTTGCCGCGGTGGAGGCCGCCCCTGCGCAGATGCGTGATCGGGCGATCGGCTTGGTGATGGGCGGCGGTGTACTCGCAGCGTTTGCCGGGCCATGGCTGGCCAGAGTGAGTCGTGAGCTGGGCGAGGTGCCGTTTCTGGGCAGCTTTGTTGGCTTGGCCGCGCTCTACGCACTGGCGTTAGTGGTATTAATGCTAACAAGGCTGCCGCCTGCCTCGCGCACCCACGGTGAAGGCAGCGCACTACCGCTGGGTAAAATACTCCGCCAGCCTGGGTTTATTGTAGCGGTGAGTGCAGCGATGGTCGGGTACGGCGTGATGAACCTGGCCATGACTGCTACCCCGCTTGCCATGGCAGGGGCTGGACACCACTTTAACCACGTTTCCATGACCATTCAGTGGCATGTGGTGGCGATGTTTTTACCCTCGTTCTTTACCGGGCATTTAGCCACACGCTTTGGCGCCAAGCGGGTCATCGTGGCTGGTTGCCTGCTGCTGGTCGCAAGCGCCCTGGTCGCCCAATTGGGTATTGGTTTAGCCGGTTTCAACGTGGCGCTGATTCTGCTGGGCCTGGGCTGGAATTTTACTTTCCTACCCGCCACCGGGCTGCTCACCGAAAGTTATCGCCCTGAGGACAAAGCTCGCACTCAGGCTGCCAACGAGTTTTTAGTGTTTGGCACCGCGGCCATCACTGCATTGCTCGCCGGACCCTTGGTCAGCGGCTTGGGATGGGCGACGCTGAACCTGTTGTTAATCCCGATCGCGCTGGTGCCTTTAGCCGTGCTTATTTGGCAGCGGCGCGTCCATCCAATAGGGCCTTAAAAATCCCCCGCCGCGCACTGTAGGCAGGTGAGGCCGAGTGCGCGCCACTGGGCGACCACGGCATCGCGATCATCCAGCACCAGCCAAGGCTCAAAGCCGTCGCTACGCATACGCTCCAGAAGCGCCTCTTTCACTATTTCATCATCCACATGATCATCGCCCTCAGGGCGCAAATACATGGCATCAAAGGGAATGGTGTGGCGCTCTAACCAGCATTGGGTATGCGCCCGGTGGCTATCCGGGCGCCCGCTACAAATCACGATCTTTTGGCCTTGGGCCTTCAGGATTTTGACCAGCCTAGCCACCGCTTCGATTACCGGCGCTTCGGCCATATGGGCAAAGAAGGGCTCCCACTGTTTTTGACTGCCCAGCACCCAGTCGCTGACCTGGTGAGGGTGAAACTCGGCTAAGGTGCCGTCGACATCGACAATGACTGCGGACATGCAAAACTCCCTAAACAGAAAAAGTAGCTAAATGAGAATCAACAGGGAAACGCTGAGCAGTGCAGAGCCGGTCACTGAGCAGACTGCGCCAGGCAGTTAATTCGTTATCGCAAAGTGGGGTAAATAGCGGCACTACCTGAGTAGCGCCCAACTGCTCGGCGAGCGCCACCAGGTGCGACGCACGCAGGTGAACATTCCAGCGCTGCCAGCTTATCTCGCCCGCCGCTAGCTGGACGCGGCGATCAGGGGTTAGGTAACCGGTATGGAGCAGATGGTGATCGGGCCATTGTGCCGGGGTATCGTTGCGGTCACTTATTAATCGGAGTAGGGCATTTTCATCATTTGCTCGTGCCAACACACTGGCAATAGCGGTCTCGCTCCCAGGGCGGTGCAGTGTGGCAGGCAGTGCCAATAGCGCAGCCAGCTTGTCACGAATCAGCGGGTCGATGGCGAGCGTTAACTGCCGCTGATCCGCCTCTTCCGCCAGCCATAGTGCCATTTCCAGGGCGCGACCGGTCTCTGGCACTGGCAACGCCAGCGGCTGATAAAGGTGCTTACTAATGCCCTGCACGCAATGTGCTTGGGGCTGGTCGTAGCTGCCGTAGGAGGCATCGAGTAGCGCAATACGCGCCGGTGGAGGCGTATCAAAAGGCAACAGTTGCGACTCAAAACAGGCATCGCCGCTATAGAAAATGCCGCCTCCCACCGCTAAATGCAGCCACACGCCGCCTAGCGAGTGCCCCGCCTGGCCGGTGGTGACGGTGATGCCTTCCACCTCAAGCGAGCCGCGCTCGGGCAGGGGGCGCCAGGCGCGGTTGGCAGGCAGTGCCTCGGCCACCAGCGGTGTGCAGTAAAGTGGTATGTCTTCCGCTAGTTCGGCCACGCCGCCGATATGATCTATGTGGTCGTGACTAATCAGCACGGCGTCTACATCTAGCTTGTTGGCCCACGTGATGGTGTCATTCGGGTGGAGCGCGCCACCTGCATCTAGCAGCAGGCGTTTGCCGTCCGTCTCGACCACAATAGCGGCCGGCCCTTTGTCGCCTAAGCCGCTTAGAATGTCGATGTTGACGCTCATTGATCAAGCTCCAGGCACCAGCCTTGAAGAAGGTTAACGGCAACCTGACTACCCAATTCAGGTGCGCTATGGTGATAAGCGAGCAGCGTTTCACCGCTGGGCAGGCGCAGGCTGAGCTCAAAGCGCTCGCCACGAAAAATGATGCTTTCAACCTGAGCGGGTAGCTGGTCTGCCATCGCAGTAGAGAGGCTGATCTGAATATGCTCGGGGCGTACTAATACCGTTTGAGTGCGCTCCGATGCAATGGCGCTCAAGCCGCGCATTAGTACAGTGCTTTCTAAGCGTTTGCCAGGGCTTCCGGCGGCGACTTTTAACTGACTCCCTTGGCCGATAAACCCCGCTACCCACGGCGTGCGGGGCTCCTTGTAAAGCATTTCTGGCGCGCCCCATTGCACCAGTTTCCCGGCTTTCATGACGGCGATCTTGTCGGCCAGCGCCATCGCTTCGGTTTGATCATGAGTGACGTAAACCAGGGTGGCGCCGGTGCGCTGATGAAAGTCGCGAAAGCTGTGTTCCATGGTGGCGCGCAGGTGGCGGTCAAGGTTGGCCAGTGGCTCATCCAGCAGCACTGCCGACGGGTCGCTGACCAGGCAGCGTGCCAGCGCCACTCGCTGGCGCTGGCCGCCGCTGAGAGCCTGGGGCATGCGCTCGGCGTAGGCTTCAAGCTCTACCAAGGCGAGTGCTTGCTGAACCTTTTGCTGATACGCCGCCCCGCGCAGGCCGCGCAGTTTGACCGGATAGCCCACGTTGTCGGCAACGCTCATAT
The DNA here is from genome assembly GCF_052095695.1 of Halomonas sp. GTDB lineage: Bacteria > Pseudomonadota > Gammaproteobacteria > Pseudomonadales > Halomonadaceae > Vreelandella. The sequence goes on along the minus strand of NZ_JBQDLQ010000040.1, from coordinate 23,854 downwards.
GCGGCCACAGCGCATAAGATTGAAACACCATTGCCATATCGCGCTGTTCTGGCGGCATATGGATATCTGGGCCTGCCAACGTGCGATCACCTAGTTGAATAGTGCCGTCGTTAACCGCCTCAAAGCCCGCCAGCATACGCAGCATGGTGGTTTTTCCGCAGCCGCTGGGGCCGAGCAGCGCCACAAACTCACCAGGGGCCACCGAGAGGGACAGTTCATCGACGGCGGTGTGTTCGCCGAAGCGTTTGGTGACACGCTCAATGGTTAGCCCGGTCATAATATTAGTTCTGCCATATTAGCTCTGCCATGGGATTACTCCTTTAGGTAGTCGTGGCGCCAGCAAACTAAGTGCCAGCATTAATGAAGCAACCATGATCACCACCAGGACTGAAACGGCGGAGGCCAGAACGCTTTCGCCACCTTCATCAAGATTGAAAATCAGCACGCCGAGGGTTTCGTTACCGGCGCTCCAAAGCAGCGCTGACACGGTGAGTTCGTTGACGGCTAATAAGAACACCAGCAGCCCGCCGGCAAACACGGCGGGTGCCACCAGCGGTAACACGATGCCGCCTAGCCGCCGCCAGGGGCCCGCGCCGGCTAGCTGTGCGGCTTCTTCAAGCGAGGGGTCAAGCTGCGCTAAGCTGGCGGCCACGGGCTTGACGCAAACCACCAAAAAGCGCGCCAGATAGGCGATAAAAATAAGCCCCAGCGTGCCGTAGAGCGCCACATTAATAATCGGCAGTGGGCGTACAAACAGCAGGATGCAGGCAATCGCCAGCACCACGCCGGGAAGGGCGTAGGGAATTTCAATCGCGCTGAGCACCACGCCACGCAAGCGCTCAGGCAAGCGCTGTAATCGATACGCCAGTGGCAAGCTAAGCAGCATCAGCACCACGGCGGCGCTGCCCGCCAGCCATAGGCTATTGTTGACTGCCCGCCACGTTGCGCCCTGACGACCAATCACGTCGGCATAAGCGTGCAACGTGAGCGTTTCAGCGTTAAGCGGCACGCCCATGGCCGGCACCAGCGAACTGGCGATAAGGGCGAGTAGCGGTGCGACTAAAATAACCACTAAGATGCCGACCAGCGTTGCCGTTACCAACGTGCGCCAGCGGCCAAGCGTGAAATCATGCGAGCGGCCGCTATGACCGCCTAATCCAAAGCGGCTGCGACTCATCAGGCGCTGCTGAAGTGCCACGCCGGTCAGCGCGAGTAAGCCAATCAGCAGCGAAAGAGCGGCCATTTCAGCCAGGACTCCAGTGCCGAAACTGGCCATACGCTGATAGATCAGCGTGGGCAGTACAAAATACCCGGCAGGAATGCCCAGCATGGCGGGAATGCCGAAGTTACCTAGGCTCGAAATAAACGCCATTGAGCCCCCGGCCACTAAGCCGCTGCGGGTAACGGGCAGGATAATATGGCCCCACACCTGGGTTTGCTTGGCGCCGCTAATGCGCGCGGCTTCAATAAGCTCGCGGGGCAGTGACAGTAGGCTGGTGCGCAGGGCCAGAAATACCAACGGAGCGCTTTGAATCCCTAGCAGTAAGGCAATGCCTTCCGCTGAATAGAGCGGTTGAGGGCTGCCTAGCGGCGGTGCCATGCCAAGGCTCTTTAATAGCGGGCTGGCCGGGCCAAAAAGCTGTAACCAGCTAAGCGCAGTGACCTGAGGTGGGATCATCATGGGCAGCATGAAGCAGAATACCAGCCACGATTTACCACGCACGTTGGTGAGCGTGATGGCAAACGCAAACAGGCTGCCCAGCACCAGCGCAATCAGCATGCCCAGCCCTGAGGTATACAGGCTGTGCCAGAGGGCGCGCCAGGTGCTGGCGCTGTTGAGTACTTGCCACAGCGGTGACTGCCGGCCTTGAGCAAGGTCGCTCAAGGCCTCTATCAGCAGGCGCACGCTGGGCACTAGGCTGAGCAGCACAATGGCGATTAACAGGCTGGAAAGCAGCCAGCGATGCTGGCTGCTATAGGTCAGGGCAGGCGTCATGATTACCCGCCGAATAAATCGCTAAAGCGCTGTTTTAAGGCAGCTTCTTGTTCCAGGGTCTGCTCAATATCCACCGGCATCAGCGTAATGCTGTCGCGGGCAGGGAAGCCTTCGGGGGGCGTTACATCGTTGCGCGCAGGCAGATAGCCTTGCTGGCTCACCAGCGCTTGGCCCTGTTCGGAGAGCACGAAATCCACGAACTTCTGTGCGGCATCCACATTCTTGGCGTCCTGCATAATCGCCACTGGCTCAGTCACCGCGCTGACGCCCTCTTCAGGGAACACAAACGCGACCGGCGAGCCTTTAGCCGCTTCACGAATGGGTAAGAAGTCGACCACGATACCGTAGGGCTTAGTGCCTGCGGCCACGGCGTTAAATACGCCACCATTGCCGCCCTGGGCATCGGTACGATTGGCGTGCAGCGCGTCGTAGTAGTCAACCCCAAGTACCGGATTGGCGCTAATGGCCGCCATATGGATTAACGCTGCGCCCGAGTAAAGCGGGCTGGGCATGGTGACGAGCCCCTCATAGTCGGGGCCCAGCAGGTCTTGCCAGCTTTGCGGCTGGTGCTCAGCGCCGGTGTTATACACAATCCCAGTGGTGATCAGCTTGGTGCCGTAGTAGTAGCCCTCCGGGTCGTATAGCTCGGCGTCATGTGCCTGACGCTCATCGTTTAAGTAAGGCTGCAAAAGGCCTTCTTGTTTGAGCGACTCCATGGTCATGCTGTCGGCAATCAGCAGTACATCTGGATTGCTCACCCCCGCTGAAAGCTCCGAACGCAGCCGCGTCATCAGCCGCGTGGTGCCATCGCGTACCCACTCCACTTCAATATCGGGATAGGCCGCTTGAAAAGCATCCACCGTTTGTTGGGCATCGCTGTTGGGCTGGCTGGTGTAGAGGGCTAGCGTGTTATCTGCGGCTGCTGGGGTCGAAACAAACAAACTGACCACGACGGCTGCCGTAGATAAAGAAAGCGTTAAGGGACGCTTCAGCATGAGGGTTCTCCGTTGAGTGAACCCTTACATTAAGGCCATCTGCTTACAAGAAAATGACACTATGCTTTCATGTGACTCTTTTCCTCTTTCGTGACTGCTATGCTGGAAAATTGTGATCATAGATACGAGGAATGCGGCTATGGCAGGCGGATGGTCTAAAGACGGTGCCGAACAGGAGCAGATTGAAAGCACCTTGAACGATGCAATACAGCGTGCACGCTGCCAACTACCCCACGGTGCCAGCCTGGAGGTTTGCGAAGAATGTGGCGATCCCATTCCTGACGCGCGCCGACAGGCAATGCCGGGTGTTAGGCTATGTGTCGCTTGCCAAGGGGAGTTTGATAAAAAGCAGTCAACCGCTAGTGGCTATAACCGGCGAGGTAGTAAAGATAGTCAGTTGCGTTAATATTGTCGTTAGTCAGCAGGAGGTCAACGCCTTGATCACTAGGCGGTAGGCTTACTACGTCGAGACGTTTTGTAAATACGCTATATTCGAGTACTGTTTTTAGGCATGAGTCAGTGTAAAAAATTGTGAGGATTGATTTTTTGGAACTTGATCAAGATTATCGCGCCCTTAGCGTCGAAACACTTTCAACAAGACTCGGCAGTATTGACGCGGTAGCCAGCCGAGTTGGCGGTGACCCCGCTAGCTGGGAAATTCGAGAGGTGGGCGACGGCAACTTGAACCTAGTGTTTATCGTGGCGGGGGCTACGGGCAGTGTCGTGGTAAAGCAGGCACTGCCCTATGTGCGCATGGTAGGTGAGAGCTGGCCGCTACCGACGTATCGCGCTCACTTTGAATATTACGCGCTGGTGCGTCAGGCCAAGCGCGCACCTGGTATTGCGCCAGAGGTTTACTACTTCGATAAGCCTCAGGCGCTGTTTGTAATGGAGTACCTCCACCCGCACACGATTCTGCGCCGCAAGCTAATTGCTGGTGAGCGAGTGGCGCAGCTTGGCGAAACTATCGGCCAATTCTGCGCGCGCACGGCGTTCCGTGGCTCAGAGCTTTCGCTCAGCAGCCCTGAGAAAAAGCAGGATGTTGGGCTGTTTTCTGGCAACGTGGAGATTCCCGCGATTACCGAATCGCTGGTGTTTACCGACCCCTATTACGCCGCTGAAATGAATCACCACACGCCGGAGCTTTCTCCGGTGGTGGATGAGCTGCGCCGCAACGCTCGCCTAAAAGCCAAGGTGCAGCGGCTGTTGATGAAGTTCACCGCCAACACCGAGACCATGCTTCACGGTGATTTGCACTCGGGCTCGATTATGGCGACTGATACCGACGTGCGCGTGATCGACCCTGAGTTCTCCCAGTACGGGCCGATGGCATTTGATCTGGGGATGGCCGTGGCCAACTTCCTAATGGCGTACTTCAGCCAGCCTGCCCACCGCCAGGATGACGAGCTGGCCGCTTACCAGGCATGGATTCTCGACGTGATTGAAGCGTGCTTCACAAGCTTTGATGCCGAGTTCCGCCACTTATGGCAAACCGAGCGCACCGGTATTTTGTTCCCGAAAGCGCTGTTTGAGGAACAGGGCAACAGCGCAGACGACGCCTGCGATGCGTTGCTGGATGAAATTCGACTGGACGCGCTGGCTTACTGCGGTATTGAAATGCACCGCCGGGTACTTTCACTTGCCCACAACGCTGATTTCGAAGAGATTGAAGACCCCGCTCTTCGCGCCAAGTTTGAAGCACGCAACGTGTTGATGGGGCAAGCCCTGATTATGGAGCCGGAGGCTTACGGCGACCTTTCTGCGCTAATGGAATTAGCTAAGGCGTACAGCCAACGAGAAGTGTTGTAACAACGTATTAGGAGATGTCAGCTTTAGCCGTTCGCGCGCTAAAGCTGCCTTCCTCGATTTACAACTTACAACTTACAACTTACAACTCATTGCTCACTATTAACGACTCACCACTTAAAGCTGATCAATCCGGTCAAACTTTCCAGCGATGTCGCTTTCGGTCCAGTGGGGCACCCAGCCTTCCACGTTATCGAAGAAGCGCAGCGCGGTGAATTCAGGGGCAGGGCCCATATCGAACCAGTGGGGCGTATTGGCGGGTACGCTGATTAGGTCGTTGCGGGTGCAAAGCACCTGATACACCTTGTCTTCAATATGCAGGCAGAACAGCCCCTGACCTTTGACGAAGAAACGCACTTCGTCTTCGTGATGACGGTGCTCATTTAGAAACTTCTGGCGCATGGCATCCTTTTCAGGATGCGTCGGCACCATGTGCAGCACATCAACCGTCTGGTAGCCGCCCTGGGCTTTTAGACGCTCGATGTCATTTTGGTAAAGCGCCAGTATGTCGTCCTGGGTAGCATCGCTTGCAATTTCGCCCGGCGTTGCCCAGCGCTCAAACAGCACGTTCACACGATTTAGCTCGGCCTTGATTTGCTCGCCGTCGCAGGTATCCACTAACGCATCGTTAGGATTCTGATCGGCAAATACTTTGAGTTGCGACATCAAAAGCGCTCCTTTAAAAGTGACGGGCCTAAAGGCTACAGAGTAATTTCGTCGAAGCTTGCGGCGCAAGCGTGCTGCTTACCAGCCTGCGTGCCTTCCCGCACTAGCTGCAATGTTTGCATGCCCGCCTGCTTGGCGGCGTCCAGCTCTTCCACCACATCGGATAGAAACAGGATTTCATCGGCGCAGAGCTGTAGCTTGCTGACAATATGCTGATACGCCGGGGCTTCGCGCTTGTGGCCAATATGGGTGTCGAAATAGCCGCTAAACAGCGGTGTCAAATCGCCCTCTGTGCTGTAACCAAACAGCAGCTTTTGCGCCTGCACGGAGCCTGACGAGTAGACATAAAGCTGCTTCCCGGCTTCTGCCCACTGACGAAGGTGCGGGGCAACATCGCTATAAAGATGCCCTTTGAAAGCACCGCGCTGATAGCCATCGGCCCATATCATGCCCTGTAGTGCTTTGAGCGGGGTGACTTTTTGATCGGTCTCGATCCAGTAAAGCAGCGTTTCGATCACTTTATCCAGTGAGGCATCCGGTGCCTTGAGCTCATCGCGTACGGCGGCTATCTGCTCAGCTACATCAGGCTGGGTTGAATGGCTGTGAACGAATTCGGGCAACTGCTCATGAGCGTAAGGAAACAACACTTTATGCACAAAGCTAATATCCGTGGTGGTGCCTTCAATATCGGTGACCACGGCGCGAATGCTTGGGGTATTCATATCTACGCTATCAAGACCTGGATGTTTGTTCATTTAGACCACCGGCTCTCTTCAAGGGTACAGGCAAGTAAAAACTCAATGGCTTCCAGATGGCGACGACACTCGGCAATGGTGCTGCCCACGGCATAAATACCGTGGCCCACTACCAGAAAGCCCCAGGGCATCGGCCAGCCAGCACGCACGTGATCGGCCAGCTCGTTCATATCCTGAGAATTGGGCACAACCGGCAGGTGAATAGTAGTAGCGTGGGTCTGGTTGCCCTGAAGCGCCTTTTGCATTTCAAAGCCGCTTAGCTCAATACCCTCTGGAAAGCGACGCGACAGAACGGTGCTGGCAACCGTATGGGTGTGCAGCACGCAGCCAATCATTGGGTCCAAGCGGTAAAGCGCAGCGTGAAGATCGCTTTCCGCACTCGGCTTACCATCACCTTCAAGCACGCCACCGTCCAGGTTGCAAAGCAGTAGGTCGTTGGCCGTCACGCAGGTTTTATCAACGCCGGAGGCCGTCACCAGATAGCCTTTGTCGGTACGTGAAGAAAAGTTGCCGCCGGTAGCTGGCGCCCAGCCACGCTGGGCCGCCCAGGAAATCGCTGCTAACAGTTCGTCTTGTATGCTCATCGTAGAATCAGCGCCGCATCGCTTCTAAAGGCCTTCATTCTATATGATATGCTCCGCGGCTGATAAGCCATGTGCCGCACCCGTTTTTTATCACTCGTTCTTCCTCATCCGTTCTTGTAATCAGTACTCAAGGAGCCCCTGATGCCTCATCTTCAATCACGCAGTTTGCGGGTGTATGCCGACTCGCTTGAGTATCTGGATCAAACACGCCTGCCCCAGGCCGAAACGTGGGTGCGCTGTGCAAGCCCGGACGATTGGCAGGTAGCGGTGAAAAGCCTGGCGATTCGCGGCGCGCCGTTAATCGGCCTGAGTGCAGCCTTTGTGCTGGCGCAGTATGCCGCGCAACATCCCGGGCAGGAGAGCGAGTGGCAGTGGGTAAGTGATCGCTTACGTGCTACTCGGCCCACGGCGGTTAATCTGATGTACTGCCTGGACGCCATGGAGGCCTGCTTTGCCCAAGGGCCGGGTGTGCTTTCTGAGCGCGCTGCCTCGCTGTTTAAAGAAGACCGCGAGCTGTGTTTACGCATGGCCGAACGCGGTGCGGATTTGTTGGCAGAGGGCGAGCGAGTGCTGACTCACTGCAATACCGGCGCCCTGGCGACGGCGGGTGTCGGTACGGCCATTGGCGCGCTGGCGGTGGCTAAAAAGCGTGGGGTAGCGCTGCATGTGTACGTGAATGAAACCCGTCCGCTGCTTCAGGGTGGCCGGCTAACCGCCTGGGAAATGGCTGACCTGGATATTCCGTACCAGCTGATTGCGGACAGCATGGCCGCAAGCCTAATGGCTGCCGGTAAAGTGGATAAAGTGATGGTGGGTGCCGACCGCATCTGCGCTAACGGCGACTTTGCCAATAAAGTGGGCACTTACATGCTGGCAGTAGTCGCCAACTACCATAAGGTACCGTTCTACGTAGTGGCGCCCTACACCACGGTAGACAAGGCCTGCGCCACCGGCGCTGACATTCCGATTGAACAGCGCGACGCCGCCGAAATACGTGGCGCCTCCGGTGCTTTTGGGGATGTTGTGTGGGCGCCGGAAAATGCGCCGGTGTGGAATCCTTCTTTTGATGTGACGCCAGCGTCTTTAGTAACCGGCTGGGTGCTGGATACCGGCGTGTTTGACGCCGCCGCCATCGCTCGCGGTGAGCACTGCCGGTAATGGTCTCAGCTAGGCATCGCCGTTAGTTAGAATCACCGCCAGAAAGCCTTCTCCGTAATCTTCAAGCTTGCGAGCGCCAACGCCGGAAATAGCGCCGAGTGCCTGTAAATTTTGCGGCTTCTGCTCGGTCATTTCGGCAAGCGTGGCGTCGTGGAAGATAACGTAGGCAGGCACGCCTTGAGCCTCGGCAAGCGCCTTTCGATGCTGGCGCAGGGCTTCCCACAATGGGCCGTGGCCCTGCGTTGCCGAAGCACCTTTACTGCCGCGCCGTACGGCTTTGGCCTTGCTCGGCTTGCGCAGCGTCAGCGGCTGCTCGCCGCGCAGCACCGGCTTGGCGTTTGCCGTTAAGCGAATCCCGCCATGACCCTCCATATCGACGCTGAGAAAACCGCTCGCAATCAACTGGCGAAACAGCGCCTTCCATTCGTTGGCTGAAAGGTCGCCGCCGATGCCAAAGGTGCTGATCTTATCGTGACCAAAACGAATGATGCGCTCGTTGCTTTTACCCAGCAGTACGTCCACTAGATAGGTGACGCCGAAGCGCTGCTCGGTGCGGTAGACACACGACAGCGCTTTTTGCGCCGCCACGGTGGCGTTCCAGGTCTCGGGTGGGATCAGACAGTTGTCGCAGTTGCCACAGGGCTCGTCTAGCGAGTCACCAAAGTAATGCAACAGCGCCTGACGACGGCAGCTGATGATCTCGCAAAGCCCCAGCATGGCATCCAGCTTTTGCTGCTCGATGCGTTTTTGATGGTCATGAGCGCTGGAGTCCTGCTGCATCTGACGCAGCGTGATCACATCCTGAAGCCCATAGGACATCCAGGCATCGGCGGGCAGACCATCGCGCCCGGCGCGGCCGGTTTCCTGGTAGTAGGCTTCAATGCTTTTGGGCAGATTGAGGTGCGCCACAAAGCGTACGTCAGGTTTGTCGATGCCCATGCCAAAGGCGATAGTAGCGACCACAATGACGCCGTCTTCACGCAGAAAACGGGTCTGGTGGTGCTGGCGCTGCTCGGGGGGAAGCCCCGCGTGGTAGGGCAGTGCGGTTAGCCCCTGGCGCTCAAGCCAAGCAGCGGTGTCGTCCACCTTGCGCCGAGAGAGACAGTAAACGATGCCGGCTTCGCCGCTATGGTTCTCGCGGATAAAGCGCAGCAACTGCTCACGGGTGTTGCCCTGATTTTCAGCAATGTGATAGCGGATGTTGGGCCGATCGAAGCCGCTGTTGTAAAGCGCCGCCTCCCCAAGCTGAAGATGTTCGATGATATCGCCACGGGTGGGCACATCAGCGGTGGCGGTCAGCGCAATGCGCGGCACATTGGGAAAGCGCTGATGAAGTTGAGAAAGCTGGCGGTACTCCGGGCGAAAATCGTGGCCCCACTGGGAGACGCAGTGCGCTTCATCGATGGCAAACAGCGCAATGTGCGCCTGCTCCAGAAGCGCCTGCATGCGCGCCGTGGCGAGCCGCTCTGGGGCGACGTATAAAAGATCAAGCTCGCCCGCTCTGAGGCGATTTTCCACTTCGACTGCCTCGTGATAGTCCAAGCTGGAATTCAGGTAGGCCGCCCGGACGCCATTCTGAACGAGTGCCGCCACCTGATCCTGCATTAGCGCAATCAGCGGCGACACCACGACCGCGGTGCCTTCGCGCAACAGCGCAGGGATCTGATAGCACAGTGATTTGCCACCGCCGGTGGGCATCAGAACCAGCGCATCGCCACCGGCAACGACATGATCAATAATCGCCTGCTGCGGGCCGCGAAAGCTGTCGTAGCCAAAGACGTCCTGCAGCACCTTGAGGGCCGCCGGGTTGGGTTCGCCGTGCATCCTCGCTCTCCTTATTGCCGAGCGGGGATTGTCGCACGAAAGCTCCTGGCGCGTTTGCCTAGCGAATCCCGGCGCGTAGGAACGACTGCACAAACTGGCGCTGAAAGAGCAGAAAGGCGATCAATAGCGGCGCAATGCTTAGCAGCGTGGCTGCACTCACGGTGGCCCAGTTAACGCCGGTTTCCGGCGCGGAAAAAATCCCTAAGCCCACCGTTAGCGGTCGACTTTCCACCGAGTTGGTGACTACCAAGGGCCAGATAAAGTTGTTCCAGTGGTGGCTGATCGATACCAGCCCGTAAGCAAGGTAGGTGGGTTTGGCTAGCGGAACGTACACCTTCCACAAAATTTCCAGCCAATGGCAGCCTTCGATACGGGCGGCGTCTTCCAGCTCGCGAGGAATCGTTTTAAAGGTCTGGCGGAGCAGAAAAATACCTAAAGCGCTGGCCACGTAGGGCAAGCCAATACCCGTGATGGTATTGATCAGCCCCAGTTCACTGGCGATGCGATAGTTCTCAACGATCAGCACTTCGGGAAATACAAACAGCTGTATCAGCACTAGCATAAACAGCACGTTCTTACCGGGAATCGGAAAACGCGCAAAGGCGAACGCCGCCAGGGTACAAACTACAAACTGGCCAATGACGACCCCCGTCACCAGTGCGAAGGTATTTAAGTAGTAGCGAGCAAAGGGCGCCTGAGACCAAGCATTAACAAAGTTGTCCAGCGTAAGCGGGGCGAAGAGCTCAAAGCGCACCATAAATTCGCTGGGATGAAACGCCGCCCAAAAGGCATACAGCAGTGGAAATACCCAAATAATTGCCAGCAGCCATGCGGCTATCGTTTCCAACGATGGTACTGAGAAGTGTCGAGCATGGGGCGAGTAGATGGTTGCACTCATTGGTAGTGCGTCCTGCGGTCAAGAATCGTGAACTTCAGCGTCGCCACCACGCCAAGTACCAGCAAAATAACGACGGTAATCGTTGCAGCCGTAGTGCGGTCGAAGAAAGAGAAGGCGTTCTCGTAGACGTAATACAGCAGCAGATTGGTGGCATTATTGGGCCCGCCTTTGGTCAAAATAAACAGATGATCGACCACCCGAACGGCGTTAATCAGCGCGTTAATCAGTACAAATAATGTTGTGGGCATCAGTAGCGGGAAAGTAACTCGCCAGAAAAAGCTCCAGCGGCGAGTTCCTTCAAGGTCTGATGCCTCTTTCAGCTCTGGCGGCATGCCCTGCAGTGCCGCCAGGTAGAAAATCATAAAAAAGCCAGCTTCTTTCCACACCGACATGACAATCACCGACCCGAGTGCCACGTTGGGATCGCCTAGCCAGTTAACGCCAGAAAAACCCAGCGCGCCTAAAAGCTTATTGAATAGGCCAATTTGCGGGGCGTAGAAGAACATCCAGATATTGGCAGCGGCAATCATCGGCAGGATGGTGGGTGTAAAATATGCCATTCGCACAAAGCCGCGACCACGCAACTTTCCATTGACGAATAGCGCCATTGCTAATGCCAGCGCGATCGACGTGGGAATCGTACCCACCGCGTAAACTAAGTTGTTGCGGGCTACCTTCCAAAAGGTTGGGTCGTTGAACAGCACCTGATAGTTCTCAATGCCCACAAACTCAGTGGGTGCGCCGCGAAAGCCAGGCAAGAATAGGCTATTGATGACGGTCGTCACCGTTGGCGGGTAGGCAAAAGCGGTCAGCAGTATCGCGGCAGGCAATAGCAGTAGCGCGCCGTAAAGCTGCATTTTGCGGTGAGCGGTCAAGGTCATAGATGAGTACCGCACGTTAGAAAAAGCCGGGGTGTGTGCCCCGGCAAGTTCGGTGGCATTTAACGATCAGCGGGCGTAGCGACGCAGCACGCCGTCAGCTTCTTGTTGCGCTAGGCTGAGCGCTTCTTGCGGTGTCATTTGCTCCGTTAAGGCAGCCTGCACCGCGTTATCCAACGCGCGGCGAATGCGACCACCTTGGTAGGTGGAAAGCTCGGCCGTGCCATGTTCTAACTGATCGCGGGCGACCGCCGCAGGCGGGAACTCTTCTACATAGCGTTGCAGCGCATCTGTCTCGTAAGCAGCGGGGCTGACGCCCATATAACCGGTTTCAATCGACCAAGCGGCGGCGCGCTCGGGGTCTGTCATCCAGCGAACAAACGTCATCGCGGCGCGCTGTTCTTCTTTGCTAGCGTCTTCAAAAATATAGAAGTTGCCACCACCGGTAGGGCTGCCGCGCTGGGTATTCATTGGCAGCATAGCGACGCCAAAGTCAAAATCAGCTTCGCTGCGGACGGCGGTTAAGTTGCCGGTGGTATGCCACATCATGGCTGTCGACTGCTCGATAAAATTCTGGCGAAGCGTGCCCCACTCGATGGTGCCGTCAGGCATGGCGTTATGCTCGCTGGCCAATGACACCCAATACTCCAATGCTTCAACGGCGGCGGGGTCGTCAAAATACACCTCGGTGCCGTCTTCGCTCATCAGCCGGTGGCCGTTTTGGTAGGCGAATGCTTGGAACATCCAATAAGGGTAGCCGGTCGAGGGCACCATCACGCCCCACTGCTCGCCATTGGAGGCTTCGCGAACAGTGGCCGCCATCTCGGCCATCTCTGCCCAGTTTTCCGGGGGCGTCTCGGGATCTAGCCCGGCGGCTTCAAAGGCGTCTTTATTCCAGAACAGCACGATGGTGGAGCGCTGGAAGGGGATGCCGTAGGTTTTACCCTCTAGCTGGCCATTTTCCATCAAGCCAGGGTAGAAGCTATCCAGCCACGCCTGCTCTTCTTCGATTTCGACCAGATCGTCAAAGGCCACGATAGCATTCTGCTCAAGCAGTTCGTACAGATCGATCGAGAACATGACCGACAGCTGGGGCGTGTCGCCGGCTTCCATCGCTGACATGGCGCGCACGCGAGTATCGTCATAGTTGCCGGCGTAGATCGCTTCAACGTCGATATCAGGGTATTCGGCTTCAAATTCCTCGACCAAGTTATCCACGACGTCGGTGAGTGCGCCGCCTACCGATACCGGGTAGTACATGGTCAGTTCGACAGGCTCGCCGGCAGCGACCTGGTTAGCACCCAATAAGCTAGCGGTTAGTATTGAAAAGGTTAGTGCTGAAAGGGTAAAGGGGATACATACACGCATGGAGAGCTCCTCAGGGCCGGGGGGAATACGCATCGCTTACTGCTGGCATTTCACCAGTGGGTATTAATGGATAAGGCATAAGGTCATCACGACGCAGGCCATCACCACCGAAAAGATGGACGGCCGTAGCGGGCCAGCCGATCCGGCAATGTTGACCGGTCATTGCTTGGCGGCCGCTCAACCGAACTCTTAATGTGTGCTCGCCTACCGCCAAATGGGCGATCGTATCTGCACCCAGATACTCATCGCTGAGCACTCTTGCGAGCACGCCTGAACCCGTGGTTGGGCGCAGCTCGATATCTTCAGGGCGTATACCCAACTGACCACCCGCGGCTTCGATGGGAGCAACCGCTGTGCTGGGCTCTCCTTCGATAACAGCATGCTGATCACCCTTTATGAGCGGCAGTAAACTCATCGCGGGGCTGCCGATAAAACTTGCGGCAAAGGCACTGGCGGGGCGGTTATAGAGCTCGTCGGGCGTGCCGTCCTGCACGATTTTGCCGTTCTCCATCAGAATCACTCGATCACCCATGCTCATGGCCTCTACCTGGTCGTGAGTCACGTAAATGACGGTCATCTCCAGGCGGCTTTGCAGCGCTTTGATTTCCCGGCGCATATCGCTACGCAGCCGCGCATCCAGGTTGGAGAGCGGCTCGTCCATCAGGCAGATCGGATGTTCGGAGATTATCGAGCGCGCCAGCGCTACCCGCTGGCGCTGGCCGCCGGAAAGCTGGGCAGGTTTACGGTTCAGGTAATCGGTTAAATCGACCAGTTCGGCAACTTTGGCCAGCCGTTCGCGCTGTTCTGCCTTGGGCACTTTGCGGCTGCGCAGGCCAAAAACGATATTGTCGGCAACGCTTAGGTGCGGAAACAGGGCGTAGGACTGAAACACCATGCTTAGACCACGATCCCCTGGCGGCAAGCGCGTGACATCACGATCACCAATCGTAATGCGGCCGCTGCTTGCTTCTTCCAGGCCTGCGATCATCCGCAGCGTGGTGGATTTGCCGCAGCCGGAAGGCCCTAGCAAAATGACAAATTGCCCGGGAGTTACATCGAAAGAAATATCATCGACCGCCGTGGTCGCGCCCCAACACTTGGCGACGCGTTCCAGGCGGATACGCGATTGGCTCATAACTCTCATCACCAGCTGTTGGTTGTTATTGATCCAGCTTGTGTTGAAGGTGTTGCACTTGTATGACACTTACATGGATGGTTGATTACGGTGGTGGTGTCAAGGGAATACTTTGCTTAGTGATTTTTATCTCGTGGCGCTTGAGCCTTCGCGCTACGTTGGATTGATAAAAAGATCAGCTCATAGGTGAATCGATTTACTTTGTCTAACGCTCAGGCATCTCATAGCGCCGCGTCGATTTCCCGGCTTTGACCACCTGACCTGGCACGTCATGGCCGATCAGGTCGGGAAGGGTGGCTGCGACCTCAAGCAGTGCATCCAGGTCGACACCGGTATCGACGCCCATGGTTTCAAACATATGCACCAAGTCTTCGGTGCAAACATTGCCGGTGGCACCGGGAGCAAAGGGGCAGCCGCCCAGCCCGCCGAGCGCTGCGTCAAAACGAGTGATGCCCGCCTGCCAAGCCGCCAGCGCGTTCGCTAGCCCCATGCCGCGAGTGTTGTGGAAATGTAGCGTAAACGGCGTTGCTGGCCAGCGCTCAAGGACGGCCTCGCACAGCAGGTTGACCTGGGCGGGGTTGGCCATACCGGTGGTGTCGCAGAGTGTGATGCCCTGAATACCCAGTGCGATCAGCTTTTCAACCAGCTCCAGCACGCGGGGTTGCGGCACATCGCCTTCAAACGGGCAGCCAAAGGTGGTGGAAAGCGAGGCGTTGATAAACACGCCGCTGCCTTGAGTTGCCTCCAAGATAGCTGCGAATTGCTCAAGGGATTGCTCTGGCGTCATGCGTAGGTTTGCCAGTCCGTGGCTATTGCTGGCGGACATTACAAGATTAATCTCATCCACTTGGCAGGCTAATGCCCGCTCGGCACCTTTAACATTAGGCACTAGCACGGTGATATCGATGCCTTCTCTGCGCTGAATGCCGGTCACTACGTCGGCCGCGTCGCGCAGGTTGGGAATCGCTTTAGGTGAGGTGAACGAGGTCGCCTCAATACGCCGCAGACCGGTGGTGGAGAGCGCATCGATCCAACGAATTTTCTCTTCTGTAGGTACATAGCGCGCTTCAATTTGCAGGCCATCCCGCGGGGCGACTTCGTTGATTTCTACCTTCGCAGAGCAGGGCGTTGGCGGGCTCATTGTGCTGTGCATCGTATTCTCCTTAATCGTACCTGCGTTAGATAATGCCCGCTTGGCGAAGTTTGGCGCGAGTGTCGTGATCAATGCCCAGCTCATCCAAGACGTCGTCAGTATGTTGACCCAGCTCGGGGCCACCGTTGCCGAGCCGCCCTGGTGTCGCGCTCAGTTTGGGCAGGACACCCGGTACTTTTAGCGCTTTACCGTTGGGGCGGTTAAAGGTTTGAATCATTTCCCGCGCCAAATAATGCGGGTCAAAGGCAATATCTTCGGCGGTGTAGGGGTAGCCTGCGGGCACGCGGGCATCATCTAGGGCGGGCAAAATAGCATCCCGCGGACGTTCTTCAGTCCACGCTTGAATGGCTGCGTCAATCATGTCGGCTTGCTGGCTGCGCCCGTCGTTATGGGCCAGCGCCGGGTCGCTGCCAAGATCATCGCGGCCAATGACGCTCATTAGGCGCTTGAAGATGCTGTCGCCGTTACCAGCGATGAGTACATAGTCGCCGCCCTGGCAGCGGTAAGCGTTCGAAGGGGTAATGCCGGGCAGGGCACTGCCGCTGGGTTCACGAACCTGGCCGCTGGCATCGAACTCTGGCAGCAGGCTTTCCATCATCGCAAACACCGACTCATACAGTGCGACGTCAATTTCTTGGCCCAGGCCACTGCGATTGCGCTCCTGAAGCGCCAGCAGCGTACCAATCACGGCATAAAGCGCGGAAAGTGAGTCTCCAATGCTCACGCCTACGCGCACGGAAGGCTCGCCCTGCTGGCCGGTGAGGTAGCGCAGTCCGCCCATGGCCTCGCCAATCACGCCAAAGCCGGGCTTGTCGCGGTAAGGCCCCGTTTGCCCGTAGCCGGAAATATGCACCATGATCAGCCGCGGATTGAGTTTGGAGAGCGCTTCCCAGCCTAGCCCCCAGCTGTCTAAGGTGCCGGGGCGGAAGTTTTCCACCACCACGTCGGCTTCGGCGATGAGTTGGCGCACCAGCGCTTGGCCTTCTTGGCTGCGTAAATCCAGTGCTACCGAGCGTTTGTTACGGGTTTGCACGTGCCACCACAGCGACGTGCCGTCTTCAATCATTCGCCACTTGCGAAGTGGGTCGCCGGTGCCCGGCGGCTCGACTTTAATCACATCTGCGCCGAACTCACCCAGCAGCTTGGTGGCGAAAGGGCCTGCAATGAGTTGACCAAGCTCAAGAACCTTCAGGCCCTGTAGCGGTAGCTGGCGTGCAGTGGGAGCGTTCATGGGGCTTTCTCTTGTGATTGGATTCATTACAGATTGTCAGCATGCGCGAGCGGTCTGCGGCGGACAATTAGACAATGGGTAACAAAGGTTTCGTAGACGACGAAGGTCTGCGCTAGCATAAGGCCGCTGCCTTACCCGGAGATTCTTATGCGCCGCTTTGATTTTGTCACTCTTAAGCTCTTTATCTCCGTGGCGGATGAGGGGCGCCTGACAGCGGCTGCAGAGCGCGAACACTTGGCGCTTGCCGCCGTGAGCAAGCGGATTAGTGATCTGGAAGTGTTGGTCGGTGCCAAGCTGCTGTACCGACGCCCCAGAGGCGTGGAGCTAACGCCTGCTGGTCAAGCTTTTTTGCACCACGCTCGTCGCATTCTGGATAACATTGAGCGCCTGCATGCAGAGCTGAGCGAGTATGGCGAAGGCGTGCGTGGCCATGTGCGTATTCACTCCAATACCTCAGCGATCATTGCGTTTCTTCCCCAGGATCTCAGCGCCTTCTCGCGGCTCTATCCCGAAATTAAAATCGACCTGCAGGAGCGCGTCAGCAGCGAAATCGTTGCCGCCGTGCGTGACGGGCTGACCGACATCGGTATTTTTGCTGGCCACGTGGCGGCACCTAGTCTTCAGCGGCTTTCGTATCGGCGAGACCGGCTCGTACTGATGACGCCCAAGGGCCATCCTCTGGCAGAGCGTGAAAGCATCGCTTTTAGTGAAGCGCTTGAGTTTGATTTTGTTGGCTTGCAGCAAGATGCATCCGTGCAATCGCTGTTGAATGAGCAGGCCAATATGACGGGAAAAACGCTCAGAATGCGCATTCAGGTGCGTAGCTTTGACGCTATTTGTCGCATGATTCATCACGGCATGGGCGTTGGCGTATTGCCCGAGCAAGCCATTTATCGCGACCTAGGTGATCTACAACTGAAAAGTATCCCGCTGAGCGACTCGTGGGCTCAGCACGAGCTGGTGATTGGTATACGTCGCTATGCAACGCTGCCCGTCACGGCCCGGCACTTGGTTGACCACTTAGCGGGAGACAGCGCCTATTCGACGCTTATCGAGGATTAGGTGCGCTTTAGCGGCTTCGTATTTCGAGAAAGATAGCGTTTAATAGCTGGGTGTTAAATAGCCTGCAGCGCGGCCTTCAATGCGCTTTCGGCTAGCGGTTTTATCCATCTTTGGTCGTATGCCTGTGAGTGGGGAGATAAAATAACGCGCTATAGGGGCGTTTCTAGCCATCGTATTATACGAAGGCAACCTTCTTGAACGTCGATTTGAGCCCATTGACGGCTTGTTTCAAGATTGAAATAGCGCCACTAGAAATGGCTATAAGAACGATTACAACAATGACACCCCATAACGACAACCGTAGAGAGTCATCGCATGCGGACACAATTATTGGCCACGCTGGCTACCCTTGGAATGTTAACGGCGGCTCCCTTTGCCCTCGCTAATCCTATCGAAATTCAAGTCAACAACACCATGAGTGAAGGCGGCTCAGAAAGTGCCGCGATCGAACGTTTCGCTGAATATTTAGAAGAGCAGGCGCCGGGCCGCTTTGAGGTGCGTCCTTTTTTGGCGGGATCGCTGGGCGGTGAAAACGCCATTTTGGAATTGCTGAATCTTGGCCAGACGCAGATCTCCCTGACCGGCGGCAACTGGCGCCAGCAATATGCGCCTGAATATGATGCCATCACCGTGCCCTTTTTGTTTACCACCTGGGACGAAGTGGATGCTTATATAGAGGCTCCTTCTGGGCAGGCGTTGATTGAAAAGGCAGAGAGCCAAGGCGGTCTTAAATTCTTTGGTACTCAGCATCGTGGCCCGCGTCATATGACGGCCAATAAAGAAGTTAATACGCCAGCAGATCTTGCCGGATTCCGTCTTCGCATGCCTTCGCTGCCCATTTGGCTAGAAGTGTGGGAAGAGATTGGTGCTCAGGTCGTGAACGTACCGGCACCGGAAATTTATCTGGCCATGCAAACCGGCCAGGTCGACGGTCACGAGAACTCGCTTTCATCGCCCTATACGCGCAGGCTGTGGGAAGTGCAGGACTATTTGATTTTGACCAGCCACGTACAGTTCCCCTGGAGCTGGGTAGCCAGTTCGCGCTGGTGGGATGGTCTGGAAGCGGAAGATCAAACGCTGATTGCAGAGGCCATCGATGTGGCCCGCCAGTATGGCTCGGAGCAAGAGCTTGAGCTGGATGAGTATTACCTCCAAGCGCTACAAGACGAGGGAATGACGGTCATCGAGCCTGATTTTGATGCCTTCCGCGAAGCGGCTATGCCCGCCATTGATCGCGTTCTTTCTGAGATGGCCGACGGCGTTCGCGAAGATGCGCTGGGTAACGAAAGTAACTAATTCGCACCTTAAGCAAACAGCGGCGGCCTATCGGGCCGTCGTTTTATTTTTGTCTGTTGATAAATGTTGGGGAGTTTTCCTGTGAATCACGTGGTTCCGCCCAGTAACGGGTTCGATCGAATGGCTTTCTATACGTTGCGCTGGGTAACCCGCCTGTGCGATGGGGCCGGCGTGGCGTTAATGGCCGCTATCCTGCTGCTTATTGTGGCGGCGGTTATTGCGCGGGACCTGCTGGGGCTGGGTATGCCCTGGACTGAAGAGGTTGCGTCTATGATGGCTATCTACGCGATTGGCTTTGGATCGCTATCGGCCTGGGTGCGCAGCGAGCATCTGGTAGTCGATTTGTTTAGCCATAAGCTTTCTGGGTTAGGAAAAAGTCTCCAGTATCGAACCACGGCACTGATTTCCTGTGGTTTTTTTGCCCTTGCCGCTTGGGGGGCATGGATCATGTCGGATATGAGCGCCAACAATAAAACGGTCTCGCTGAGTATCAGTTTCAGCTATCTCTACTACGGTATTTTCTTTAGTTTTGCGGGCATGGCGCTGATTGCGGTGTGGCAAACCCTGCGCGGCCCGGTCGCGTGGTTGGAAGTGCGTGATGAAGAAGAGCGTCAAGAGGAGTTAGCTCAGCCATGATGGAATTACTGATTTTTGTCGGTGGGCTATTGATATTGATGGCCATTGGCTTACCCGTGGTGGTGGCCATTGGCGTGACGTCGTTTATCGCGCTAGTGGCAACCGGTACCGGTGGGCTGCCCGTTGAGCTATTGCCGCTGCGAATGGTGCAAACGCTCAACAACTTTACGCTGCTGGCGATTCCACTGTTTATTCTAGCCGCCAATATTATGAATGTCGGCTCGACGACCACGCGCATTTTCGACTTCGCAACCGCCCTTATCGGCTTTACTAAAGGTGGGCTTGGCCACGCTAACGTGGTGGCGAGCTCTATCTTTGCGACCATGTCAGGCACCGCCGTAGCGGATGCTGCGGGGCTTGGTAGTATTGAAATTAAGGCCATGAAAGAGCGTGGCTATGCGCTGGATTACTCCACGGGCATTACCGCTGCTTCAAGCGTTATTGGGCCAATCTTGCCACCCAGTATTGCGCTAGTCGTTTATGGCTGGCTTGCCAATGTCAGCATTGGTGGTCTATTCATGGCAGGGCTTTTGCCGGGCATTTTGATGGCACTGCTGCTGATGGGCATGACCGTACTGCTAGGCGCGATGGGCAAGGTCGTAATGCCTAAACCTAAGCCGTTTGATGCCTGTGAAGTTGCTCGCACCGGTAAGCGTGCGATATTACCGCTAATGATGCCGGCCATTATCGTGGGTGGTATTTGGGGTGGCTTCTTCACGCCGACGGAAGCGGGCGCGATTGCCTCGCTGTACGCCATCATTCTGGGCGGTGTGATTTACCGTGATTTGAACGGGCGGGATCTCTTTAACGCTTTCCGCAGAACCTTAATGTTCAGTGCGGTTATTCTGTTGATTATTGCGGTTTCCAGCTTCTACGGCTGGATACTGGTACGTATGGGTATTCCCCAGGCGCTGGCAGGACAGGTCGCTAGCGTCGATATGCCCACGGTGGTGCTACTGCTCTGCTTCGCGCTATTTTTCTTGCTCATTGGCTGCTTTATGTCAGTGATTGAAAGTATCCTGATCTTCACGCCCATTGTGGTACCAGCGGCGCTTAGCGCTGGATTAGATCCGGTGCATTTCGGTATTGTGATGGTGATTACACTGTCCGTTGGGGTAATCACTCCGCCGTTTGGCACGGTGCTGTTTTTAATGGTGGGCATTACGCGACTGCGCTATGGCCAGGTGGTGACCGCGATACTGCCTTTCTTACTGCCGATTATCGCCACTATTTTGTTGCTAATCGCCGTGCCTGGCTTGTCCACGTGGCTGCCAGATCTCATGGGTTATTAAGAGCTTAAGGCGAGGGTTTTAACCGCCGTCAAAATAAAAAGGAGCCAATATGAACATGCCTCAAAATGAGTTTAAGCAGCAGCTGTTAGCGGGCCAGCCCCAAACGGGGATTTGGCTCGGGCTAGCGAGCGCCTACGCAGCAGAAATTGCCGCCACGGCTGGCTTTGACTGGCTGTTGCTAGATGCCGAGCACGTTCCTAATGACCTGGACAGCCTGCTTGCTCAGCTGCAGGCGCTGGCGCCCTATAAAAGTCACCCAGTAGTGCGCCCGCCCACGGGCGATACCGTGCTGATCAAGCGCTATTTGGATGTTGGCGTACAGAATTTACTGATTCCCATGGTGGAAACGGCCGAGCAAGCCGCAGAGCTCGTTGCTGCAACCCGCTACCCGCCCCACGGTGAACGTGGCGTTGGGCATGTGTTGGCACGTGCCTCGCGCTGGGGACAGGTGAAGGATTATCTGGCTCGCGCAGATGACGAGATTTGCCTGATGCTGCAGGTAGAAAGCCAGCAGGCGCTGGATAATCTGGAGGCCATTGCCGCAGTCGAAGGGGTCGACGGTGTATTTATTGGCCCTGCAGATTTATCGGCGTCGATGGGGCATCTTGGCAATGCTGGCCACCCCGACGTAGAAGCGGCGATTAGCGACGCTATTCAAAAAATTAGCGCGGCGGGTAAGGCGGCAGGGATTGTCACGGTGGACGAACAGGCAGCCCGCGGCTACCTGACTGCGGGCTGTACGTTCGTTGGCGTGGGTATCGACGCTCTGCTGTATGCCAATGCCTTGCGCGGCTTGGCAGAGCGTTTCAAACGCTAGGGTTTGTATGAACGCTGAGCGAAGGACAGGCAAGCGCTTTAATGTGGATATGCATTCTGCGCTTGCCTGGCTGGGTCGTTAACCTTCAGTTGGCAAAATCCTTCCGGGGTTCATCAGCCCTTTAGGATCAAACAGGGCTTTAACGCCGCTGATGAGTTCACGTTCGATGGGTGATAGCCGAGCCAAATAGGGCGCTTGCTTGGTGCGGCCAATGCCATGCTCAGCGCTGATGCTGCCGTTGAAATCATCGAGCACTTCAAAAAGGCGTTCTTCCAGGTCATGCAGGTGGGCTTTTTTGTCTGCGTCAGCCATGGCGCTGGGCGGCAGAATGTTAAAGTGCAGGTTGCCGTCGCCGACGTGCCCATAGGCAATGATTTCGCACTCGGGGGAGGCGGCCATGATGACCTCACTCGCCTGCGTGACAAAGGCTGGAATCGCTGAAATAGGCACGGCGATATCGGTACGTAAGTGCTCGCCGCGCCGACGTTGGCCTTCCAGCATACTCTCGCGAAACTGCCACAGCTGGGCTGACTGGGTGTCGCTGGCGGCCAGCGCGCCGTCAAGCACCAGCTCACGTTCCATGCCTGTTTCCAGCAGCCGTTCCAGCATCGTCGCTAAATCTATTGGCCCGGTGGCGGCAACCTCCATGAGCACGTACCAGGGGTAGGCGCTTTCCATGGGGTCGCGAAGCCCAGGGGTGGCTTCTATCGCCAGCTCAATGCAGCGGCGCGGAATCAGCTCAAAAGCCGTCAGCAAATCGCAGCAGTCGCGGCGTGCTAAGCCATATAGGTCGATAACCGCTTCAACGGAGGGCAGCCCCAGCAGCGCGGTGCGGTTTTGAGTCGGGCGGGGTGAGAGTTTTAACACTGCGCCGGTAACGATGCCCAGGGTGCCTTCGCTGCCTAAAAATAGCTGCTGAAGGTCGTAGCCGCGGTTGTCTTTGTGCAGGGCGTTTAGGCCTTCCAGCACGCGCCCATCGGGAAGCACCACTTCCAGCCCGAGTACCAGCTCGCGCATCATGCCGTAGCGCAGCACGTTAAGACCGCCTGCGTTGGTAGCAATGTTGCCGCCAATCTGACAGCTGCCCTGAGCGCCGAGTGAAAGCGGAAAATCGCAGTCATGCTCGGCAGCTGCTAGCTTGACGTTCTCAAGGATGCAGCCAGCGTCCACTGTGATGGTGAAGTTGACCGGGTCAATGGCCCGCACGTTATTCAAGCGCTCCAGGCTGATCACTAGTTCTTGGCCGTTTGCGGCGGGCAATGCGCCCGTCACTAAGCCGCTGTGGCCACCCTGGGGCGTCATTGCAACCCCGTGCTGATAACAGCGCCTGACAATCTCCGCAACTTCGGCGGTATTCGCCGGGCGGGCTACGGCCAGCGGCATGCCTAGCGTGTCGCCCGCCCAATCGCTAACGTAGCGCGCCATTGCGTCTGATTGGCGTATTAAACCGCGCTCGCCAAGCAGGCTGGCGAGCTCATTTAAAAAGGGTGTGATCGCTGTCATTAGACCTCTTCCTGCCAGGCAGCGCCGTCGGGGAAGCAGTGCTGCGCTTGCGACTGCGCGTGCATGGCAATGCTGTAGCCCGGCGCTTCGGGTACCTGATAACGCCCGCCGCGAATGACGACCGGGTCAATAAAGTGTTCGTGAAGATGATCCACATACTCCAGAACACGACCCTCAAGGCTACCGGATACCGCAATATAATCGAACAGTGAGATGTGCTGGGTGTATTCGCATAGCCCCACGCCACCGCCGTGAGGACAAATTGGCACGCCGAACTTGGCGGCCATTAGCACCACCAGGATGACTTCGTTGAGCCCGCCCAGGCGTGCTGCATCGAGCTGACAGTAGTCGATGGCATCTGCCTGGAAGAATTGCTTAAACATCACTTTGTTATGGCAGTGCTCGCCGGTAGCAACGCCAATAGGCGCAACGCGGTGGCGAATTTCAGCGTGGCCGAGAATATCGTCAGGGCTGGTGGGTTCTTCGATCCACAGCGGGTCAAATTCTGCTAAGCGGCGCATTTTAGTGATCGTTTCATCAACGTCCCATACCTGGTTGGCGTCCATCATCAGCACGTTGTCCCAGCCAATCTCATCACGCAGCAGCGCTGCGCGGCGGGCGTCTTCTTCGATATCGCCGCCAATTTTTTGTTTAAAGTGTGTCCAGCCTTCCGCCAGCGCTTCTCTGGCCAAGCGGCGCACTTTCTCGTCGCTGTAGCCCAGCCAGCCCGATGAAGTGGTGTAGCCCGGGTAGCCGTCGCGGCGCATTTCGTCTTCACGTTCTGCTTTGCCGGATGACTGG
>NZ_JBQDLQ010000039.1:0-33243 GCF_052095695.1 Halomonas sp. | reverse complement strand
ATCGGCCTCGATGCGCTGCACCGGGCGGCCATGATCATCAAAGAAGAACTGTTGGCGGAAGCCTTGCGGGCCTTCAAGCTCCACCAGCCGCCCTTGGGGGTCGTAGTGGTGGTGCCAGTGGTTGCCATCCGGCTGTTGGGTAGCCAGCCGTTGGCCGCGCACATCGTGCTGGGTGCGCGTGGTTTCCCCCAGCGCATTGGTGACGCTGGCTAGATAGCCGTGGCGGTCGTATTCATACGCCGTGCGCTGCTGGGAGCAGTCGATCTGGGCGGTGACCTGGCCTAAGCCGTTCCACTCGCGTTGGTGCGTGGCGCCCACTGCATCAGTCACTGTGGTGGGACGGTCGGGCAGACGCTCATCGTCATAGGCAAACGCCGTCGTGCCTTCCGGCCCGGTCACTTCTAGCGGCTGGCCACGTTCGTTGCGCGCGATCTGCCAGCGCTGGCTCTCAGGTCCTTCCACGCTGGTCGTATCGCCCATGGCGTCACGTTTGAGCGTCCAGCGCTGGCCGTCAGGCGTCGTCTGGCCGATTACCTGGCCACTCTCGTCGCGTTCGATCAGCGTCTCGCGGCCCAGCGGATCAACCGTCGCCACCTTGCGTCCGGCGCGGTCGTAGCGGAACTCGATGCGTGAGCCGTCAGCGCGGGTGTGAGCGGTCCAGCGCTGGCCGGGGCCGCTGCCCACAAAGTGATACCGCTCTTCGCGGCCCAGGCTGTCCGCTACCTGAGTGTGATCAACGTGATAGGTATAAGATCGCGCCAGGCCGCCGGCTTCCTGCTGGCCGACCACGCGGCCATCCGGAGCGTGGCGATCCCAGGTGTAGTGGGCTTCCATACCGCCGGGCACCCGATGGGCGGTTAGCATGTGAGCCTGCCACTCGAACTCACGCACCACTTCACCATGACGGTGGCGCACAGCGATCAAATCCCCGACGGGACTATACGAGTAGCGCACTAACCAGTCATTCTGAGCGCTGCCGTCATGATCCTGAACCAGCGTGACGCCGGTCAGGCGCTGGCCTGCATCATCGACCTGCTTGGGCAGCAAGGCATCGTAGACGAACTGATAATGACGCTCGGCGCTGTCGATAACGCGCACCAATAGATCAGCTTCCCATTGATACTGTGTGGTATAGCCGTTGCGGTCGCGTTCTTCGATCAACGCCCAGCGCGCGGTAGCGTCGTCAGGGCGGGCAAACACGTAGTAAAGGCCGCCTGCATCGCTAAGCACGATGCGGTCAGAATTCTGGCGCAGCTTCTCATCCAACGCCTGCCAGCGGATATCGTCACTTTGTGCGTTGTCTTGAGATGCTGACGCCCCCCCGCGGCGTATCCATAGCTGTTCGGTGGGAGAGAAACGCGCCTGCCCGGGTTCAAGCGGCCCAAAGGTAATGGCTCGACCCTGAGCATCATGGACGATACAAGCATCGTCGCTAAGCGTCATCGCAAGACTTTCGCCGGGTAGCGACCAGCCCTGGCCCAGCACCCCAATCCGCCCATTGCTGGAAAGATACCCACGGCTAAATACAAAGGGGCGCGGTGCCGGTAGCGCAAAATCGGTCTCGGCGGGCAGCAGTTTAGCACCCAGCAGCGGGTTTACGGGACTGCCTACCGCTGGCTCACAAGCGCTACAGTCATCGGCCAGGCCATCGATAATGTCGATAGCATTCAGGGCCAGCGGTGTGGCGGCGGCAATATCACTGCTCAGCAGAGGTGTTTGATGAGGTTCAAGAGTGACATCCTCGCTCTCTTCGGGTTCGGCCTCTCCGGGCAGGTTGGGCAGCACAATCGCCTGCCCCTGGCCACGCCCAGGACTGCCGCCGGAGTTGATTTTTACCTGGGCGCCGACAATGGTTACGCCGCTGGGGTCGAGTTTTACAAAGCTTCCGCCCGCTTTGAGGGTGATCTCCGCACCGGCCTCTAACACAACCTGCGTACCGGCCTTGTGATGAATCTCCTGCCCGGCTTCCAGCAGCTGGGCCTGGCCAACTTTCTCATGTCGAGTGCCGTCGATCATCAGGTGGTCGTCGCCGTCGACCTGGGTGTGGCGGTTGTTATGCACCGTGTGATGATCGTCGTTGTCGATCTCGCTGATGCGGTTGTTGTGTACCTTAAGGTGGCTGTCGTTTTGAATTTCTTCAGTGCGGTCGTTAAGCGTTAGCAGCTCCAGGTCTTTCTGGGCGTGGAGCCATATCTGCTCTTCACCCGCTTCATCTTCAAAACGCAGTTCGTTGAAGCCTTCGGCCTTGTGGCTCTGGGTACGGATGACCGTGCGGGTTTTGTGCTCTGGCAGCGGGTACGGCGCGGTATTCACCGCGTGATAGGTACGCCCGGTGACCAGCGGCTGATCGGGGTCGCCCTCTAAGAACGAGATAATCACTTCGTGGCCAATACGCGGAATGGCGATACTGCCGTAGCCACCGCCCGCCCAGCCTTGGGCAACCCGCACCCAGCAACTGGCCGTGTCGTTAGGTTCGGCGTAGCGGTCCCAGGGGAACTGCACTTTGACCCGGCCGTGCTCGTCGCAGTGGATCTCTTCGCCTTCCGGGCCGACCACAAAGGCGACCTGGGGCCCATCGACGCGAGGTTTGGGGTTGAGGGTCGCTCGCCAGGGGGCGTTGCCGGGGATCAACGTGACCTGGTTGTGGTAGCGGGTCATCCCGTTGGCATCGCCCTGAGACTCTTTACCGACAATCATCCCATCCTCTTCCAGCGCCTGGGGTTGCTCACCGAAGTGGCTGACGTCAATGGCCTGCCAATCGCGGTTGAGGCTATCGATGTCATGATCCATCAACGTAAAACGCAGGCCAGGCGCGAGCTCGGGCAGATCACTTTCGGCACTGGCGGTAATGGTCTCGCGGCGAAGCTGTTCCAGGCGAATGCGAGCGAACGGCTCTCCAGAGGCGTCCTGTTTATAGCGGCCGGGGTAATCAAAATGCTCGTAGTCAGACTGCTGACCGTGGGTCTCGACATCACGGCCTAGATGTTCGTGCAACTGGGCGTAAACCGGGTTCTTGAAGCTGTAGTCTTTCAGCGTGGCGGAGGCCGCGGCCACCCGGGCGATGTGGCTGAGTTTGCGCACATGGCGGCTGGGAGAAGTGCCCCCGGCTCGGCTGTGATAAGTGCGTTCGCCAAGGCTCGTTAGTACTTGCGGGTCGTCGGCAAAGATCAGCCGGTGGGCGCCGCCATCGCTGCCTTTACCTCGTTCAGCAAATTCATGGAAGTAGAACAAGCCTTCTTCAGCCGCTAGACGCTCGATAAAGGCGAGATCTGTCTCGCGATATTGAACGCAGTACTCGCGCTCAGGAAGATCACGGTTCACCGCAAAGGCCACATCGGTGATGTCGCGCTCATCGCACAGGGTATTGATGATAGTGAGCGGGTCGGTCTTCTGGAAAATCCGCGAGTTCTGGCGTAGCGAAAGCCTCCAGAGCGCGGGGCGCAGTACTAGCGAATAAAAGGTGCGCCGGTGGCCGCGGTCGCCCTGACCAAATTCGCTAACGATACCGTGCACCCGGCGCAACGGTTCGCCGTCTTGCCAGATGATCAGGGTGGCTTCGCGATCCAGCAGTTCGGCGGCATCTAGGCTGCCGTCCCGGCTCGCTAGGTTCAGCACCAGCTCAAAGGGTTGGGAAAGCGCTTCGCGATGAGTGAAGTCAATCACCGCGATATCATCAACGCCGGGGAGTGTTAGGGTAAATTGCAGGCCTGTGCTTGTCATTTCAGCCGCCCTCCCCTGAACCAGAGCCAATCACAACACCGCCGCAATCCACCGCGTGGCCCGTCAGTGCAGCGGGTTTGCCGTCGATAAAAATAGTGCCCGAGCCCTGTGCAATGGCGCGCGGATGCGTGGAGTGGCTGGGTTTGTCGTGTGGCGCGAGCGGGTCGCCTACGCGAGCGACGGGCTTACCGTCCATTAGCACCGTGCCGCTACCGGCGGTTACCGGCGTAGCAGGAAAACCGTCGTGGTCGGTTCCCATATCGCCCACTAGTACAAATTGCTGGCCCATTGCGGGTACTCCTTATTACATGACTGCATTACATGACTGCTTATTCGTGCGGCTTATTCATCGAGCTTATTCGTCCCACTTTGCGGGCGCTTCGTAGCTGGCGACCTCAAAGGCATCAACGTATTGGCGAGTAAAGCCGGCGGCTTCCAGGCTATCGATGGCCGAGTGGCACACCAACGGCAGGCGTGTCTGCAGCGGTACACCGCTGAGGCTGCGGCGCACGGCCATGAGTAAGCGGGTGCCATGGCCGCTGCCTTTCCACTCTTGGCTGATGTAGAAAAAGCGCAGCTGCCAGGCAGCCTCATCATCAGGGCGACAGGCCAGCACCATGCCTAGCGGCGGCCCGTCACCATGGCGTAGCGCCAACAGTCGGCCCTGCCAATGCGCAACCTTACCTTCGTCGCGCTGTAGCCAAAGGCCGCGGTGAACGGTAAATTCCAGCGCCCGGCGCAACGTTTCCAGCACGCTTTTATCTTTTAGCACCCACGGTGAGTGCCCCTTGGCATCCGCGTGGTAAACCGCTTCGATAAAACTGTCGATGTCCTCGCTGCGCGCCTCGACTAGCGGGGGGCGGGCGCGTCTTACGCTGCTTTGATGCTTATGGCGCGTCGTTGGCTGAGACGTGTCGGCGCTAAACAGTTGCTTAAGTTTGGTCAGCATTGCTGCCTCGCTCGGCGTAGAGCGCCGCTGGCAACTGGAAGCCCGCCGCTAGCGGGCGCGTAAAGGGGTTGGCCGAGCCGTTAGCAAACAGGCGGTAACGCATCGAGCCGCCATCGACGTTGAAGCGCAGTTCCAGCTCCCGCTCGCTGACACTGGTGATATCGGCTTGTTCTAACAGCCGGAACCAGGCCCAGGCGCCGTCTTGCGTCATGCTGCGCGGCGAACGGTTGATTTCACTAGGCACCATAGTGACGCGGCTTTCATTGCCACCGCGTAAAGTATTGGGCCAAATCATCGAAACACGCTGACTGACGCTGTGGGCGTATTCGATCAGTTGGCCGTCTACGCTGATCACACTGCGCCGCTTGTCTGGGCTTAAGCTCACCGGCTCTAGGGCGAACTCCACATCCAGCGCGCCGTCGCGGCTAAAGTAGGCGCGACGAATTTGCTCGGCCTGTTGAACGGCGGTGTGTAGGCTATCGCGTAATAGCGAATTACCGTCAGTATCAACCAAATACTCGGGCGCGCCCTCAATGAAGGGCTTTAAGCTTTCTTCATAGAAGGCATCTAAGGTGCCGTTGGGGGCAAAGAAGTCTTCAAAGTCGCTAAGCGCGACTTCACTGGTGGCGCCGGGGGCAAGCGGGTAGCGGCCAGCTAGGCGCTCTTGATAAGGCGCGACCACTTCATCCAGCCAGAGATGTTCCAAATGACGCGTGGCACTCACCATCATTAGCTGCCAGCTCTGATCAGCCAAATCATGCAGCATTCGGCCTACCGGCTCCGGCGTGTTTTCGGCAATGCGCTGTAGGTTATAAATAGGGTCGTTACCGCGCAGCGAAAGCCGATCACGTACATTCATAAAGGCTGCACGCTCTGCATCGCTCGATTCTTCAATTTCTTGCAAGTAGTTGCGCAGCTCAGTGACCGCTACCTTAATTTCCTCAAGCGACGAGGGATTGTCATTACGCGCCTGGCTGAGCTGGTTAATCGGCGTAAAGGGCTGCTCAATGGCCAGCGCTAGCTGGTATCGCTGAGATTCACGCAGCGCGGCGCGGGCCTGCTCGTCATCCTCGGGTAGCTCAGGGTAAAGGCTGGTATTACGCTCAACAGCGTTCAACAATCTGTCTAAGGGTCGCTGTGAACCCACCAGCGCATCCGCCACCACGATGGCTTGATGAATGTCCGGCAAAGGCACTAACTGCGTATTGCGCAAGGCATCGCGCCAGCTAACGTGATAGTCACTCACGTAGTATTCGCGCAGCGCCGTTTGCAGCTGCTGTTTATCGGCTTCGCTAAAGTTAATGTTATCGCGCTGACCCAACAC
Organism: Halomonas sp.; assembly: GCF_052095695.1. Classification (GTDB taxonomy): domain Bacteria; phylum Pseudomonadota; class Gammaproteobacteria; order Pseudomonadales; family Halomonadaceae; genus Vreelandella. The sequence goes on along the minus strand of NZ_JBQDLQ010000039.1, from coordinate 27,250 downwards.
CCACACGTCGATCAGCGCGAGCTCTGTGGCCCGATCAAGCTCTTGTAGGAAGTAGTTCTCGAAGCCGTCGCGGGTCACCAAGTGAGGCAGCTGCACGTACTCGGCCTGGTCATTGCGCGCCATAAATACCGTATTGAACAGCGTGCCGACGCTACGGCGCAGGTCAAGCGGTTCACCTTGACGGCTACCGGCGACTTTCAAGGACGTATACACCCGCTCATCAACCGGCTGACGAGAAAGCTCTTGCTGGGCAGCCTCGATGCTGCCTTGAAGCGGTGCCATAGCCTGCTGAGCACGCTGCTGACCGTCGGCAATATGCCCCTGTAAATCACTATGTATCAACGCGTAGTCAAGGTGCGTCAACAGGCGCTCTTGAACGTCGCCCTGCTGAGGAAAGTAGCCCTGCCAGCGCTGCGCCATAAAGCGCTCTACCCGCTCAGGCTGACGGCCACTGGCGTCTGACATCATACGCAGCACGCGCAGTAGCGCTAGTTTCGCGTTACTGCCTTCCTCGGAGCGATTCATGTCGTCCACGATGCCGATCATTAATGCCGGCAGGAACTGATTTTCCAGCATCACCAAATAGGCACGCTCAACCTGCGCGCCAATGATATGTCCTTGATAAAGCCCCATATCGGCTAGGTAAGGTGTGTGCGTGCGGTATTCGGAAAAGGTTTCCAGCGCATAGCGCAGCCTGTCTAGCGGTTCTAGAAACTCATAGCCGCTGGGGTCGTCACTTTGGAACGCCTCAGGCTGAGTGGCTAAAAACGTTGCCGCCCGCTCTTCTACTGCGGCGAGAGAGACGCTGTTCTTCTGATAGAAATGCGCCCAGCCACCGATCAGCCCAACGCCCATAATCAAGCAGGCAACCAGACTGATATTGCGCGCCCGGCGGCGGCGCTGAGTCACACGGGTGTTATCGCCTGCTAAGCCTGCCTCGGGATAAATAACTTTATCAAACAGCTCTTCGGTGAAATAAAGCGCGCTGCGGGTGGCCCGGTGCGCAGGCTGCACGGTATCGCCCATGCCGTAGCGGCGCGCGGCGGCATCAACAAACGGATCTTCCGGCACGCCCTGCTGATAAACCGAGGTGAAATACGTGCCGCGCACCATCGCCGCCGTTGAGAAGCGATCGCTCGACAGCGCCTCGGTCAGAAAGCCGAACAGCACATCGCGCAGCCCCGCTAACTGACGCACAAACCGGAATACCGACTCACGCTCATCGCGGTCGCGGCACTCGGACAGCATGGTCGGCATATGCTGGTTCAAGCGTGCCAGCATGGCGTCATAATCAGCTTCGAACTCAGACTCCCACTTGCCGGGCGTGCCCATTGAAGCCGCTGAAAAGGTAAAGCCAAGCGGCGCACGGCGGGCTGCGCGGGAATAGTGGCGGAAGAAGTCGTCAAAGCCATGCAGCAAGTCCATTTTGCTAAACGTGACGTAAACCGGTAGCCGGGTGCCGTGGCGCTCCATTAATTCACGTAAACGGCTTCGCAACAGCGCGGCATAGGCTTTGCGCACCGCCACTTGGGCGTGGCTTAAACGGGCTAGATCCAGCACCAGTACAACGCCGTCTAACGGCCGCTGGGCGCGATTGCGCTCAAGCCAATCGACAAAATGATCCCACAGCCTGCGCTGTAGCTCTTGAGGCTCACCTCCCTCCATAGCGCCTTGCGTTAGCAGCTCACCATCGGGGTCAATCAGTACCGCTTTGTCGCCAATCCACCAGTCAAAGCCAAGCTGGCCCTGCTTGCTACTCTGCCCGGATGCTTTCATCACGTGGGTCAGCGCAAAGGTTTGGCCGGAGCGATTTATCAGGCTGGTTTTGCCCGCATTTTCGACCCCCATCACCAGGTACCAAGGCAGGCGATAGCGGCCGTTATGGCCACCGCCTAGGCTCGACGTGATTTCAGTCAACACGCTGGCGAGCGAGGCTTCTTGTTGCTCCACCTGGGATATAATCGGGTCTTGCTGGCGAGCGTCTTCGTGCTCCCGCTCTTCATCCAGGGTGCGCAGCCGGCGCGCTAAGCGGACTCCCCAGATCACGGCAATAAGAGTGACGACGGCCAGCGTTGCCAACAAGCGGTTCGTCAACGGAGCAAGCGGCATGACGTCACGTATTTCCCAACGCGGCCCCAGCCACCAAATAGCGACCAATAATACAATGAGCAAAACCACCCACAGTAGTGTTGAGATCCGCAGTAGCCCTTTCGCTTTATTACCATGTGCATTGGCACGGTTTTTCGCTGTTTGTGCCCGCGACAAGCCAGGCACCCAGCGGCTCAGCTTTGATGTTAATGTTGACCACATTAGCCTTTATCCCTCGTCCCTGTTACTGATGAATATTGTTTAGTGCGTTTCTTTAACCGCCGCGTGAAGCCGCGACACAAGCGATGGTTCCCACTGCTCCATCGCAAGCTCGGTGATGGTTTGATGCAATGTGCGGTAGTGCTGCTGCGCAAGGCTTTCCAGGCCGGTCTCATGCAAAAGGTCCGCACTCGCTAAACGCCAGTAGGCGCTTTCACGAGGCGACCGGGCGGCGCTAAGGCCTTGATCAAGCACTTTTAATGCCGCCCCCATATCGCCACTTTCTATCTCCTCGCGAGCCTCTTCTAAGCCTGCCTGCCAAGCATCATTACCGCCACTGGCCCCGCCGTTACCTGGCATTCCGCTGCTATGCAGCCAGCGCTGCGTCTCATCGTCGACGAACGCCGAACCGTTATTGAAGGTCAGCACCTCAATGCCAGGCAGGCGTTGCACAAAGCGCTGCGCTTCATCACGGATCGCCTCAGCGCAGCGCGGATGCCCCAGCTGCTTGGCAATCCCAGCGCTCAGCCGGTGGCCTTCTAGCCAATAGGGACTGACCGCTAGGCTGTTTTCAATGCGCTGCCATAAGTCGCTGTCGCCGCCGCGCGCAAAGGCTTCTCGGTAGCCGGCAATGCGGTCGGCGGAAACGGGCGCAAGCTCTGTCCGCCCACCTTCTTTAGAAGAAGGCAGCGCCTGTATGGCACTCCAAACGGCGTAGCGACGAAGGCGGTAAGCAAGCGGTTCACCCGAGGCCTGCTCGGTCAAAAAGTCTGCCATCTTGAGCAGCGCCTGACGATTCGAGCGCTCGTTACCCGCCTCTAAGCGCAGCTCCGGCACTTTCGCGGGCGCCTCAGCCGTCGGTGCCGCTTGCTGCCCTGCTTGGCTGCTCGCGGTCTCGCTTCGCTCACTCGGTGGCGTAGCGCTATCGCTATTGGCTGAAGACGGTGTTTGAGTAGGACGCTGCGCAGTGAGCTGGCGGTTTAACTCATTCAGCGTTTGCCCGGGGAGTGAGTATTGCTCTACGCGTGCCTGCAGCTCCGTTAGCGCGGTATCGCAAGCCTCGAACTCATCGTCTGCATTATGAAAGTCCAGCCCGGCGGCGAGCTTTACGCTGCGCTGGGTAAACTGCTGAAACAACCGTGGGCGCAGCTTGCCCCCCCGCGGGCCATTAAAGGGATAGGCATGCGCCCACCAGGGCTGATCCAGAGCACGCGTTAACAGGCGCAGTGACAGCGCAAAGCGTACGCCATTGCCATCGTGCTGTAGGCAGTGCAGCAAATGGCCCAGCACTTTTAGGTCTTTGCCGCGCTCGCTCAGCATGCGAATCGCCAGCGCTTCAGCGCTTTCCCACGCGACACTTGCATGCTGCAACGAGCCGACTTTCATCATTTCAGCATCAAGGGCTAGATAATCGCTGGTTTCCTCAAGCGACTCCCCCACAGGCTGCCCGTCTGCATTGTTAGCCAGCGGGGCCAATAGGGGATCGAGATGAGCGGCGGTGGTAATACGCATAGTTGGCTCCCTTACCAGCGGCACGCTTCGCGCATGGGCTGAATAGCTTGGCGCAAGCCCGTGATGTCAAAACGCAAACCATTCAACACGGCGACATCGCTTGTCAGCGTGACCTCATTGGCGTTAAGCAGCTGTCGCAACGTCTCAATAGCGGGCAGGCCTCGGCCGCCGTTAAGCACATGGCCATCGTCGCGTGCGCGCCACTGCTGTTGAATACTGCCCGCATTAGTCGAAAGCTGAAGATCAACGCGAGCCGCATTGACCGGTTCAGGCATGTGCAGCTGGAAGCGAGTGATCGCTTTCTCACAGGCCATCACCATCACCGGGCGCGGCGGCGTAGTTCCCAGCGCAGGTACGCTCATCAACACATCATCGCCGGCTTGTTCCACCATTAGCCCTAGCGACTGTGTATCTCGCCCTGCCTCTTGGCGCTCAATGGCGTACCACAGGTCGGATAGCTCTGAATCGTTTGTTGTGGTCAGCGTTGGTTTAAACACGTCGTCGTAGCAGCTGAGCCGATCTAAACGCGAGGGCTCTACCGCACAGGCCTGCGCGTTATCCAGCACACTCTCTGGTCCTGCTTGATCCGCATCGGCGTACAGCCCTGGGCTACTGCCAGCGCCTATAATGAGCAGCGCCCTGCATGACCATTGGCGCGTCAGTAAGGTCATTTTCATTTGGTATCCAGTTCTAGCAGTTGGCACTTGTGCGCCAGCGTTCGCTTAGGTAAGCCAAGACTTTCAGCGGTTTGCGCTCGGTTGCCGCCAAAGTGCAGCAACCGCTGACGAATAATGTCGGACTCGACGTCCCGCAGCGCCTGGCGCAAGTCGTCAATACTGTCCGGCAACGCGTACGCGCCACCGCTGGTCGGCAGAGCCGTATTTACGGGCGCGTCATTCTCAAGCTCTCCTGGCAGCACGTAGGCATCAATATCGGTGCCTTGCGCGGTCATAGCGCAGGCGTAGTCGATGAGGTTTTTTAACTCGCGTACGTTGCCAGGGTAATCGCGACCGTGCAGTAAGCGCAGCGCCGCGGGCGTAATACCCATTTCGACACGTTCTTCACGCTGGCAGAAATCGGTGATGAACGACTGCGCCAGCTGAGCGATGTCATCGCGCCGCTCGGCAAGCGGGGGCAGGGTCAACGGGAACTGGCCGAGCCGGTAGTAAAGGTCGGCGCGAAACTGCTGCACGCGGATATGCTCGCGAAGCGGCTGATGGGTTGCAGACACTATGCGTAAATCGGCGCAGCGTTCTTCGCTCGCCCCCAAAGGGCGATACCGGCCGCTTTCCAGCACGCGCAGCAGCTTGGCCTGCAGCGCCAGCGGCATATCACCCACTTCATCCAGAAACAGCGTGCCGCCGTCGGCTTGGCTAATCAGCCCTTCCTGGGCCTGGTCCGCGCCTGAAAACGCCCCTTTGGAATGACCGAACAGCTCAGACTCCAGCAACGCTTCGGGAATAGCAGCGCAGTTAATCGCCATAAACGGACCTTTTGAGCGCACCGAAAGCTGGTGCAGGGCACGCGCCACCCGATCTTTACCCGTCCCGGTTTCGCCTTGCAGCAAAACGGCCAGATTAGTTTCTGCTGCTCTCACCACTTGGCGGCGCAGCGTGTGCATAGCCACCGACTGTCCCAGTAGGTCTTCTGCTAGCTGGTCTGCCAGCGCCTGGCGCCGGGCACCGTCGTTAAGTTTGGCGAGGGAATCACGCAGCGCACGCGTACGATGCCGCTCGCCCTGCTCTCTCGAAAGCCGTGCCCACAGCCTGCATAGCAATGCTTCAAAAGCCGCCATGCCGGGCTCGTCATTAAGCGCGGTAAGAGCATCCCGCTCGCCAATCATCAGCAGCACACCCAGCCACTCTTGATCACCGTCTATTGCCCGTAGTGGCCTCACTTGGAGGCATTTACCCGCCGCTAAGCGCGCCACTTGCGTTTGAAACGCACGGTGGTCCAAGCGCGTGCGTGCGTCCCCCACGCTGAGCGTTAGCGCTTTACCGCTACGAATAACGTGGGCGTAGGGATGGCTAAAATCACTGCAATCGAACTGCGCGGCACCGCCGTCACGCCCCAGCCAGCGGCCGCTGCCCTCTACAGCGAGGCACACTGCGCCATCCAGGCCCAGACCAGCCCGCACCAGCGTTGCTGCGCGCGCGCGCAACGCCTCTGCGTTAGCACTCTCTACTAGGGTTAATGCAATCGGCATTGCGGCTAGCAGCGTCATGGGGTTACGCGACCTCCGCAGTAAAGGTGCCCAGTTCAGCATCGACACCCAGCGCAACGCGGGTCACCTGCTCACGACGCGCCATGCGTTCGAGCAATGCGCGCGATAGCGGCGGAAGCAGCTCACCGTCAATCACTGACTCCAGCATGCGCGCACCGTTTTCACTGCGGGTGGCACGCTGGCAAATGGCATCCACCAGGGTGTCATCCAGCGCTACATCCGCATGCCGATGGCGTTCGCGAATACGCGTTGCCAGCGTGTGCAGCTTGGCTTTGGCGATATCGCGCAGCGTATCGCCGTCTAGCGGTAGATAAGGCACCACTTCCATACGGGCGAGCAGTGCGGGCTTGAAGAACTCAGCCAGTACAGGGTAAAGCGCTGCATCAAGCTGGGCAGCGTTGTCGCCGTGGCGGACAATGGCCTCATAGCCAAGGTTCGAGGTCATGAAAAAGAGCACGTTTTTACAGTCGATTAAGCGCCCTTCCCCGTCGGCCAGCTCACCTTTATCGAACGCTTGATAGAAGAGGTTCAACACATCAGGATGCGCTTTTTCGACTTCGTCCAGCAGCACCACCGAGTAAGGCCGCTGACGGATCGCCTCAGTCAATAGACCGCCCTCACCAAAGCCCACATAGCCAGGCGGTGAGCCAATTAGCCGAGAAACGGTATGCTTCTCTTGGTATTCGGACATATTGATAGTGGTCAGGAACTGGCGCCCGCCATACAGCTGATCGGCAATCTGCACCACGGTTTCAGTCTTACCGACCCCGCTGGGGCCCACCAATAGGAAGGCCCCCAAGGGCCGCCCTGGCCGGCGTAAATCCGCACGGGCAGTCAGCAGATGGCGGTGAATGCGCTCTACCGCGCTGCTTTGGCCCTGGATTAATTCGCCTAGATAAGTAGGCAGCTCGGTAAGCCGTGTTAGCTCATCGCTGGTCATGCGCTCTACCGGGACACCTGTCCAGTCGCCGATCACCTGGGCAATCTGTGCTTCTTCAACACTAGGATTAACCAACGCAAAGGTTTCTTGCAGCTGTGTCAACTGCTGTTCACGCTCGGCCAGCGCCTGATGAATGCCTTCAGGCAGTTGATCCAGCGCATCGCTATTGGTGGCGTCTAGCAACTGGCGATGCATCGCAACAATCGCATCAACACACTCACGCTGCGCCTGCCAGGCGGCTTCTAGGCTTGCTAGCTCCTGCTCAAGTGTGGCTAGGCGCTCCGTTAATACGTGATGGTTTTCGCTATCGGGCTCGCGACCCAACAGTCGCTCACGCTCAAGCTGGTCGCGCTCACGCAATGCGGCGGTGTGCTCGCTTTGCAGATGGCTGAGCCTGCGCGGCGGCGTGTCTAACGCCTGTGCTAATCGCGTGCAAGCGGTGTCCAGCACGTCGATCGCTTTGTCTGGCAGCTGCCGCCCGGCCAAGTAGCGTGCCGACAGTGCCGCGGCGGCGCGCAAACCGCTGTCGCCAATCAGCACCCCATGGGCACGCTCATAAACATCTCGCAGGCCGCGCAGAATCACCAGCGCCTGCTCCACGCTCGGCTCAGAGAGCGCTATAGGCTGGAAGCGCCTTGAAAGCGCGGGGTCTTTTTCGAAGTACTTTTTGTATTCGCGCCACGTGGTCGCGGCAATGGTGCGCAGCTCGCCACGCGCCAGCGCAGGCTTGAGTAAGTTGGCCGCATCACCGCCCCCTTCCTGATTACCGGCACCAATCAGCGTGTGCGCTTCATCAATAAATAGCAGCGTAGGGCGCGGTGCGTTTTTCACCTCATCAATCACTGCTTTCAGGCGCTTTTCAAACTCGCCTTTAACGGCAGCGCCTGCCTGCAGGGCGCCTAAATCAAGGGTCAGTAGCTCAACATCTTTTAGCGCTGCAGGAACCTGCCCTGCCACAATGCGTGCTGCCAACCCCTCCACAACGGCGCTTTTACCCACCCCGGCATCACCAATCACAATCGGATTATTCTTGCGCCGACGTCCCAAAATATCGAGCATCTGATCGATTTCCGGGTCGCGCCCCAGCACGGGGTCAAGCTCGCCTTGGCGTGCCTGTTCGGTTAAAGAGGTGGCAAACCGCGCCAGCGCACTATCGTTTCCAGGCTTCTCGCTTCCAGGCCCCACGCCAGACTGGCGCCCTGCGTTTGCGGGTGGGTCACTGGGAGCCTCCGCCGATTCAGCGGCCAGGTGCTCTAAATGGCGGCGCAGCGTTTCGCGATTGATATCCGCCAGCAGGCGCACCGAACCCGCGCCAAGATAGCGCTCAGCGTTATGCAGTAAAGCCGTTAGCACGGCGCCACTGCGTAATGCACGGTGCTGATATTCGGTAGCGGCGAGCAGCCAAGCGTCTTGTAATAGCTCCACCAGCAGCGGTGAAAAGCTGGGCGTGATGATCTCAAGATCGCGCGGTGGGCGCGTTTCTTCGGCCAACTGGGCACGCAGCGCCGCAGTATCGATCTCGAAATGCTCGCACAAGCAGCGTACATCGCACAGCGGCTGATCCAGCAGCGCTTGCAGCAAATGCGCGGCCGCGACTTCTGGCGCCTGTTGCTGTGCGCACAGCACCGCGGCTTGTTCGAGTCCTTGGCGGGTGATCGGGTTCAGCCGATCAATAAGCGCCGGTAGCTCTACCCTGAGCATGGTATCTCCTAACGATAGATTTGGTTAAGAAGCGAGGTAATCTGCTCAGCCTGCTGGTCTAATGACCATGACAGGCCCATATATACCGCCACCATGGCAAGCCCAAATAGCCCAAAGATGCCCCAGATAGGAAAGCCCGTTCGCCGCCCTTGGCGAGCGTTAACAACGTTACGCAATGGATGCGTAAGCGTTTCTTCAGAGGGCTGATCCAGAGTAGAAAGCTGGTCACCTAGCGCACGAACGATTTGTTCGTACTCATCACGACCGTGGGTCATCACTCGATAGCGACCTTCAAAACCCAGGCATAGGCATAGGTAAATAAAGGCCAACATGTCGCGGTAACGCTTGGGCTCTTGCTGCAGCCGCGCCAGGATAGAAAAGACTTTTTCGCCACCCCAGGTTTCGTTATGAAAGCGCGTTAGCAAGGAGTGTTCCGCCCACTTACTCTGCCGCCCCCAGGACATTCCCATCACCGCTTCATCGATGAAGGAGCACAGCACGTAGCGGTAAGCGAGCAGCGTTGCCCGGTCGTAGCCTTGTTCGGTCAGTTCGATTTCAATCGCGGCAATTTCGTCGACGACCTGGCGATAAAGCCGCTCGACATCGCCTGCGCTATCGAGCTGGCGCACACGCACTACCATGCCAAGCAGGCTGCTCGCAGCGTCTACCAGTGGATTTAAATTGTGGCCGCGCAGGCGAAACCAGTAGTCCTCATCGGCATCCAACTGCTCGGCGTGGCTATGGATTAAATGCTCTAGGCCACGCTCATTGATCAGGTCTTCATGGCGCGCTTTGCTGCGCTCAGTGCGTGGACGCGCCAAATTGCGCTCATCGGTCGTGAGATGTTGCATGGCTTAACTCCTGATGGCCCAGAACTGCATTTCCAGGCCGGGGAACTCCCCTGCGACGTGGAAGGCAAACCCGCTGGCACCGTTGAGCATTCCCCAGGCTTCGCTCTGACGGTCCAATTGGAAGTAGGTATAACCGGCGTGATAAGGCAACTCGCGAGGAGCAACCGGCAACGGTTCAAGCGGCACACCGGGTAACTGAAGACTGATAAGGTCGCGAATACGCTCGACGCTGGCCACTTTGGTTTGCTGTAAGAAAAGCTTGCGCAGCCGCTCGTTGGGCATATCTGCACGCACCGCTAGAATAAACTCCGCCGACTCGATCAGGCTGACATCAGAAAGCGGCGCCACCAGCAAGCCAAAACGGCGCGTTTGTAGCTGAATCGCCACCGCACGAGGCTCAAGCACAGTTGAAAGCGCCTGGCGCATCATCTTCATCAGCGGCCGGAAAGCGCGATCAGGGTGGTCGTGGTCATAGGCGGGGCACTCTGGCGGCAGCCGCGACTCATCGGTAAAGGTCACTAGCTCACAGGCCACTTCGTGCATGGTGTCGTAAAGCCGCTCGGGATGGAGCTGACCTAACCGTGCTAGATGCTGAAAACGCGGCTGAGCACGGTTAAGCAACTGAAGCAGCATGAAGTCAGTCACATCGGCCACGCCGGCCTGGTGGGGCGTCGAGAGACGCTGAGCAATATTGCGTGCCCGTTCGCGCATTAGCCCGGCCATTTCACCTACGAAACGTTGAAGCCCAGAAGCCGCCTGCACGTTAAGCAGCGTGGGTAGGAACTGCTCATCCAACACGAGGCTGCCATCCGGGCGTCGCTCAACAATACGCGCAACCGCCAAACAGGCGTAGCCGCTGCGATCATCACGTTCTAAAAGCAGCCGGGGGGAGACGCGTGCAACTTCTAGGTCTGCCGAATCACCATCGCGGGAATGTAGGTCGCGCACGCTGCGTGACAAGAGACGATAGCGGGCCGGCAAATCATCGCCCGGCCAGCGCACTTCGCCCACGCCATCGGTTGCCAGCGGCAGGCCTAAATAGACCACTTGGTTGGTAATGCTCGCATCGCTGATTTCTAGCGGGCTAGGCTCCATATCATCAGCGGGCAGGTGAAAAGCAACGCCATCAGGCATAATGCCACTAGCGCGACTGATCGCTATCCGTCCAAAGCTTAAAAACTCGCTGTTCAGTTCCAGCGATAGGAAGCCATATAAATAGTGGCTAACCCCTTTTAGACGCGTATCGATTAAGCCTTCTAGGCTGCGCTGTTGCTGCTGGAAATGCTGGGGCTTGATGAATAAGCCTTCGCTCCACACCACACGGTTTCGGCTGGCCATTATTCCTCCTTCCTTAGCTCTACTTCGTTGTCACGGAGGTGAACCAGCAGGTGGTAATGCTCGCCACTCGCCTTTACCTTGACGACCTTTTTCCACTCGGCTTCGTTGGGCGTTGCATAGAACGCAATCAGCCCGATGTAACGCGTGTCTTCATCGACTTCGAATGGTTCGTAAAACTTCCACTGTCCAGGCAGTAAAGTGAAGTCGTCATGGGTCAGGTAATTCGTGCCTAGCGCTTCTTCTAAATCATGGTTTAACTGACTCAAGTCGGCAGCCATTAGCATGGAATCGTCTTTTAGTTGCAGCACCTGAAAGCGCAGCGGCGTTCCTTCACCGTCTACATTTGGATTGACGTTCGGCTCAGCAATCATGCTCAGGTCGACCGTGGTGGGCCGGTCTTCGGGATAGCCAACGGGGATCGAGGGATCGCGTAGGACCTGCCACGTTTTTCCAGTGGCTTCACGGGTTGAGGCACAGCCTGCTAACAGCAGAATGACGCCCATCAGCCAAGCAAGCCGTACCATTGTTGACACGCTCATGCTTGATCGGATCATGCCTCCTCCCGCTGCTGACGACGCACCGACTGGTCATACGCCTGCTCGAAAACTTCCCAAAACAGTTTTTGAAAACCTTGCTGGCGCCCTGAATTGAGCTCGCGGTAATAGTGGTGATACATCTCCCACGCCCAGCCGCCTTCTTCTTCAATACGATTCCCCGCACCGCGGTAGGCGTGAAAACGCTTTAACAGCGCCTCGGGTGAAAACGCATCAAGAATAGTCCCGAGCGCATGGCCAATGGCCTCTTCCACAGCGGCTTGATGCTGGCCTTGATGGCGCAAGCACTCGGCGACGGCCTCAGGGGCGGACAGATGTACAGGACTACGCTGGGCCGAAAACAGAGTTTCAGCGGTCTCTTCGTAGGACTGCCCCAGCCGCAGAGGATTATCTTCAATCGGCTGTAAGCGACGGTCGCGCAGCGGATATTTACTATTATCCTGGGCCTGCTGCAGTATCCGCAGGCCATCAATAGTGGCACGCAGCGTTTGGCCCGCTTCCTCTAGAAACGCCTGCTGTTCTTCACTGTCACGAAAGCTCAGACCCAGCCCCAAGCCTTTGAGCAACGGGTCTGCGCCAACATGGCCAAGCGCCTGCGTTGCGGGTGCTTGCCAGCGATCTTCCAATTGCTCACCCACCGAGCGCTCTAAGTCGTCTAGCTGCCGCTCATCCATGCCACTACTCCTCTGCGTCGTTGTGCTAGTTGTGCTAAAAGACGGTTTGTTAAATTTCTGTTCTTGATAGGCGGACTGCTGATAGCCTGTCGCTTGATAGTCTGCGCTTTGATAGATCTGGCGCGGTGAAAACGCCACACTCTCCAACGGCTCTATGACGTCTGAAACGGATTCATCGCGGTCTAAGGCCACCATTGGGTCATGCTGAATAGAGCCTGGCTGAGTACCGCCCAATGCCTCAATAGGGTCACCCTTTTCGGCCTCATGGCTAAACGTTTCACCGACGCCCGCTGGCCATAGCGTGGCGTCAGCCGTCACGTCGTCATGTTCTTCATCAATGAGCCGGGAAAGCGAATGAACGCCGGGCTGCCAGGCATGCCGATCACCTAGATGCACCTTTAAGCAATACTCACCCACGAGCAGCTCATCACCATCGCGCAGCGCCACCTTACGGTTGCGCCCCACCGGCAGCGTGGTGCGGTTTATGTAGGTATGGCCACTTAGATCGACCAAGCAATATTTGCCGTCGATTTTGATGATTTCGGCATGGCTGGGCCTGATTTGCCCGCCGTGATCCTGGAGCAGCCAATCGTCATGAGGGCTGCTACCCAGCGTTCCGCCGTCTTTCTGAAAGACGAAGCTGCTGACCGAGCGGCCTTCAAGCTGTTCGCTGTTAGTCACCACTAACGTTATGGCTTCAAGCTGATTAGCGTTCATGGTTTAACTCGTCATCTGAATACGTACACAGCGGCGCGCAGTACTGTCGTCGCTTTCTGGATCCACAAACGTGGTCCACCCAAGCTGGCATGAGCCGGCGTCGCCTAAGCGCATCGGCTTGACCTCGCTCTCCAATAATTCAAGCTCAAGGTCGTAGGCCAGCGGCTCGCGCAGTACAAAGCTCACTAGCGTCCGCAGCGGTTTATGTTCTTCACCGTCGGGTAGAAAATCTCTGAAACGTGCCAAGCTCAGCCCGCGCAGACAGAGTGCAAACTTACCGTTTACATCGGCAACACCCTCCCCGGCGACCATATCTTCTCCCAGCGTCATTCCCGCCATGCCCGTACGGCTTCGCTGGTCCGCTGGAATTTCTACCCAGCGCATCACCCACTCGTCGATCTCGACACTGGCTAAATCAAAGCAGTGGCCGACAATGCCGCACACCACATCAGGTGAGCGCGAGCGGCCCGCTAACAGACCCGCGTAGGCGAGCATTTTGCTCCAGTTGATCGGCGTTTCACCGCGCAGGTCGCTGTCGGCGAGCCCAACCAATGCAAAGATGGCGGCGGAAAAACCATCGGCAGCGTCATCTTGATAGCGCACGTAATGGCGATATTTACGCCAATTACGATGAGCGAGCGTCAGCAGCCGGTGGTTGAAGAAGTCTAGAAAATCGCCCGCGGCACCTTCCTGATGGGCGGCGCTATGTGCCAATGCTTCCAAGTAGTAACCGGGTAGCGGAGACTGCGAACCCTGCAAACCCAGAAAACTGACTTCCATCTCATACTGGCCTGCCTGGCTTTCTCGTAGGACGAGCACATCACTGCTGGGAAAGCCTAGCGACGCCGATGCGTTGTAGCGCACTCGCTGAAAGGAGGGCACGCTACCGCCATGCCGCTGCTCTAAGTCATCGCCATGATGCCGGTGCAGAAGCTCGACGAGTTGATAAAACTCATAGCGTCGCGCCCCCTGAATCACGGGGGCAAGCGCTACATTAGGGGCTGCTGCCCCGCCTGTAAGGTCCATGTGTAGCGCTCTTGGTTATGGCGATTAATGACATGCAGCTCGTGAAAAGAGTTGATGCTTGCGTAAAGCGAAAAGAAACGCGCCAGCACGCTACCAAACAAATACAGGCTGCCTTCATCACCAAAGGCCTCCTGATCAAGCGTCATCACCGAACGCAAACCGCGCACGGGCAACCCTTTGCGCAGCCGATCCACCGACTGGGTGTCGATATCGATAATCCCGGCTAAGCGTTTTTGCGCCACCCGCTCAGCCTGGCGGTCCACTAGCGCACGAAAGTCATACGCCCGTAGTACCGAACACAGCGCATCACGCTCAAGCAGCGAGAGATAGTTAAGCGACAGGTTGGAAATCAGGATCCACAGCAGCCCATCGTCAAGCGCAGGGCGCAGCACCGGCGTTGGCCGGGTGATATTGCGAAACGCAGCGTATGCGGGGCTCTCTTCGGTCGGCACGCACAGGTCGCCAACGGTCAACTGCTCGGGCAGCTCGCGGTTGCTACAGGTCAACTGCAAAGAGATCGTTTCGCGACGCCCCACGCGAGCCCGCTCATCACCGCGAACAAACGCAATGTCATGATCAAAGCCATCGCTGCGCAGGCTGTCGCGCACGCGAACGCGGTAATACAGCGCCTCCCGCCCCCGGTCTTGCTCTATCTGGTGTTGAAAGCTTTCAAACGGAACGTAGTTTCTTGGATTACCCTGGGCATCCGCATGCTCGCCCGCCAACCCACCCTGCACCTGATCAACGCTGAATACCTCGTAGTGAGAAGGCGATCGGCTGCTAGGTCGAACACGGTATTCGCTGCGTTCACCGCTTAAATCGATGGGTTCAGCATCATGCTCAAAGAGATTGATCGCCGGCGTGCAGTACAGCGCTAAGTGCTCATCTTGCACCCGCGCATCGGTCGGCAATATGCGTGAAAACACACAGCGCAACGTCACGCTGCGCGCCGTTTCCGCCGGCAAATACTGGTTTAGATTCAGCACATCGAAAAAATGGAACGCCTCAGGAAAGCAGAGGTACTCCTGCAGAATGCGGTAACCTTGATGAACGTTCTGTGGGTACGGCAGCAGTGCCTGATCGCGCTCAAACCCAACGGCTTTTAAAGCGCTAGCGGGTAATGTCTGTACTTTACCGTCGATCTCTAACTCAAGGCGGGCCAGGTAATGGCTCACCCATAGGTACAGCGTACGAGCGGTATAGCCATCGCCGCCCAAATGCAGGCGCAGAGCGTTAATTCCCATGGCATTCATCGGCTGATCGCTGCGTACGTCCATGCTCAGCTCAACGATAGACGACTCGCGCGTATGGCGGGCATCTACACCAGCATGCGCTAACGGATAAAGCACCACGTCATGGCAGGTACGAAACTGGCACGCCGTGCCGTCTACCGGCTCGCTGGCAAGTTCAGTGCCACGCGGCACTTGCTGCTGCTGGCTTAGCGCGTGCCACGTCGGCGTGAACTGCACCACGGTCATGCTGGGCACGGGGCGAAGGTAGTTCGGCCACAGCATGCTTATTAAGGAGTGGGTGAGCTCCGGGAACTCATCATCCACCTTCTCGCGCATTCGGCCAGTGAGAAAAGCGAACCCCTCTAACAAACGCTCTACATCAGGGTCCGTGCTACGCTCAGAAAGAAAGCGGCTCAGGCCGGGGTTTGCATCCGCAAACTCCCGCCCCTGACGCTTCAAGAAGTTGAGTTCATCTCGATAGTAGCGATTAAGCATGCGTGCCTCTTGGGCCTATCAGTTAAGGCACTGATAACGCTTGTTGTTGAGCAACAAATCGATCGTGGCGTGGGCGTTATCTTTACCCAGCGCAACCGTTGCATGCACCTGAAAACGTAGCTGCAGCGGGTCACCGTGATTGGGCAACGACTCAACGTCCACGCGTTTGACTCGCGGCTCAAAGCGTTCAATACACTGGCGGATGGCTTGCTGAATATTGAGCTCTAGCTCCAACACGCCGATCGTGGCGTCGTTGAAATCAAGCAGCCCCAGCTCAGGAGCGCACGCACTGTTGCCTGGGTGGCTATTGAGCAAATCAACCAGGTGGCGCTTGACCGACGCCACCACCGTCATTAGCTCGTCGCCTTCGTCCCGCCGCACGGGCTGGTGAGACGCCGCCAAGCGTTCGAATAAGCGGCTCCCCAACAACTCTCTTCCCTGCGACTCATTTCTCAACGACCCACTTCTCAGCAATCCACCGCTGTCAGTTGCCATGACGACATTCCTTTATTCTTTGTCGAGGCGTCCAACAAGTGAGAGTTCGAAATTAGCCCCCATGTATTTAAAGTGCGGACGCACGGACATGGAAACTTGGTACCAGCCTGGCTCGCCCTCAACATCAGAAACCTGAATAGAGGCGGCACGCAGCGGGCGGCGGCTACGCACGTCTGCAGGGGGATTTTCCTGATCAGCCACGTACTGGCGGATCCAAGCATTCAACTCACGTTCAAGATCCTGACGCTCCTTCCAGGAGCCGATCTGCTCACGCTGAAGCACTTTTACGTAGTGCGCCAAGCGGTTGATGATGAACATGTAGGGAAGCTGTGTGCCCAGCTTAAAATTAGTCTCTGCCACTTTACCCTCGGGGGTGTTGGGGAAGACCTTGGGCTTTTGAACGGAGTTGGCTGAAAAGAACGCAGCGTTATCGCTACCCTTACGCATGGTGAGTGAAATGAAACCCTCTTCGGCCATTTCAAACTCGCGTCGGTCGGTGATTAACACCTCGGTAGGAATTTTTGCCTGAAGCTGGCCCAGCGCTTCGTAGGTGTGCACGGGCAAATTCTCAACCGATCCGCCGCTTTGTGGCCCAATGATATTGGGGCACCAGCGATATTTGGCAAAACTATCGGCTAGTCGCTCGGCTAGCAGGTAAGCGGTATTGCCCCACAGATAGTCTTCGTGACCTTCACTCACATTTTCACGGTAGTTAAAGGTCTTGATGGGGTTTTCTACCGGATCATAGGGCGTTCGCAGCAAAAAGCGTGGCGCGGTCAAGCCCAGGTAGCGGGCGTCTTCTGACTCACGCAGGCTGCGCCAGCGAGCATATTTTGGCCCTTCGAAAATCGCCTTGAAGTCCTTGATATTCGGCAGCTCTTCAAAGCTATCGATACCAAAAAACGAAGGTGCAACGGATGACATAAACGGCGCGTGCGCCATGGCGCCCACGGCTGACGCATACTGCAGTAGCTTCATATCCGACGTGGAAGGTGAAAAGTCATAATGGCCAATGATACCGGCAACAGGCTCACCACCGAACTGGCCGTAGCCAGCATTATAAACGTGCTGATATAAGCCGCTCTGACTGATTTCAGAGGCGAATTCAAAATCGTCTAGCAGTTCTTCTTTGGTTGCATGCAGCACATCAAGCTTAATATTCTCACGAAAATCAGTGCGATCAACCAGCAACTTCAAGCCGCGCCACGCTGACTCTAGCTGCTGAAAGTTGGTTTCGTGTAAGACTTCATCAACTTGATGACTAATTTTGCGATCAAGCTCAACAATCATGTTATCAACAAGTGATTTATTGACCTTGGGGGCCGCCTCGCCGCCATTCAGCAGCTCAGCGATAAACGCCGCCACGCCTTGCTTGGCAACGTCGTACCCTTCATCGGCAGGCGCCATGCGTGTTTGCGCCATGACCTGATCAAGTAGCGACACCTCTGTTTCTGTCTCTACCGATGCCGCTGTGCCCTGCTGCTTTGCTGACTTACTCATCACTGTGCCTCGAATACGCTATATCGCATTGAAAAAACGCTGCCAATACCTTGGATTTATTTATCCTTATCGGCATCCAGCAAGTGCAGCTCGTTTAACAGCTGCTGGCGCGCTTCGTCGTTTTCCAACAGCTTCTGCAGCCGATCACGAAAAGCAGGCACGTTCCCCAGCGGCCCTTTCAAGGCAACCAGCGCTTCGCGCAATTCAACGAGCTTGCGTAATTCAGGCACCTGCTTTGCGACTGCGTCAGGCGAAAAATCTTCGAGTGATTTGAAATCAAGATTGACAGCGATATCGCCCGCCTCATCACCTTCATCGAGCCGATTAGGCACCGCGGCCTGCAAGTTCAGCCCGGCTTCACGCATAACCGATTGGAAGTTGTTTTTATCAACAGAGATGGCCTGGCGCTCTTCAATAGGGGTTTCTTCTTCCCCGCCTTTAAAGTCACCCACCACCATTAGCTTGAGCGGCAGTTCCGTTTCGGACTGCTGATCACCGGTAGCTGGCACATACTTGATATTGATGCGCTCTTTCGGCGCAACGGTTCCTTGCTTAGCCATGGAATTTAGCCCTGGAGAGAAATGTATCAATGTAACTGTTAATAGTTCTCAATCTAGGGACGGTAACGAATTGCTTAGCCGCGCACCAATTACGGCTTCTCTACTTACAGCACTTCAGTTGCCTAAGCATGGTCAAGCAATCCGTTTTCAGAACAGGATTTACGCCATGTTAGCGACACGTTTTAAGAAGTTAGCCTGAAAATAATCAAAAAAATAATTACCATTAATCTCCTAGTTATAATTTGTAAGATATTTCTTACAAAATCTGTCGGCAATCTCTTACGGTTATTGACTGAAATCACGCACAAATGAGATGCCTGAAATGAATAGCGCCTTAATGACTCAGCTGATTAGAAGTTGAATAAAAGAAAATATACACCGCGTTTTTAATACTTTCGTTACTCAATGAAACCAAAACTACTCATAATTTACTATAATAAATAGTCTAAATTCATAGCCAAAGATGAATGAGCAATTCGTTGCCACGCAAGCAAAGAGTTGCCTCAAACAGGCAATATATTGCCTAATAAAAACTAACTATAAAATAAATTACAAATAAGTAACTGAAATTATTGATTAAACTATAAACGGCACGACCCTTGCTTTATATATTGAGTCCGCGTGACATCTCTTTCAATATTTAAGTCAAGGAGCAGACCATGCCAACACCATGTTATATCAGCATCGAAGGCCAAACTCAGGGTAATATTACTGCTGGCGCCTTTACCCCGGATTCTGTCGGCAACATTTATGTTGAAGGCCACGAAGACGAGATGCTAGTTCAAGAGTTCAAGCATGTGGTTACCGTCCCCACTGACCCGCAGTCTGGTCAGCCTTCCGGCCAGCGCGCTCACAAACCTTTTATCTTTACCGTTGCTCTCAACAAATCAGTACCGTTGATGTACAACGCTCTTGCGTCTGGGGAAATGCTGCCTAACGTAGCACTCAACTGGTACCGCACGTCTGTTGAAGGTAAGCAGGAACACTTTTTCACCACGACATTGACTGATGCCACGATCGTTGACATTAACCTGCGCATGCCGCATGCCCAGGACATCAACAAGTCTGAGTTTACTCAGCTGATGGATGTCTCACTGGCTTATCGTAAAATTGATTGGGAACACACCGTTGCCGGCACCTCCGGTTCTGACGACTGGCGCGCTCCGATTGAAGGCTAAGCTGTTGCTAATAGCCTAGCTATGGCCTGACATACAAGGCCTGAAACAAACGAAGCCCCTTCCAACCGGAAGGGGCTTCGTCGTTTCTGACCTATCGCTGCAGGCGTGTCGCTATTAGTATTGCGCAAAGGCTCTGTTATTAAACAAACCGTCCAAGGCCTACAACGGCTCGCAAACGGTCCATGGTCTGCGTGGCTTCTTCCCGGGCGCGCTCGGCGCCTTTTTGCAGCACTGCCTCAATGTGAGCAGGATCCGCCATTAGCTCGTTATAGCGCTCGCGTGGGGCACTCAGCTGAGCGTTCAAGTAATCAAACAGCTGATTTTTTGCATCACCCCAACCAATACCTTCTGCATACTGATCACGCAGGCTAGCGGTTTCTTCTGACGTGGCGAACGCTGAGTAGATTTGGAACAGCGTGCAGGTGTCAGGGTCTTTGGGCTCACCGGGTTCCAGTGAGTTGGTTTTTATCTTGCGCACCAGCTTTTGCAGCTTTTTCTCGGCTGAAAAAAGCGGAATCGTATTATCGTAGCTTTTGGACATCTTGCGACCATCCAAGCCCTTTAGTAGCTGTACTTTGTCGTCTACCACAGCCTCAGGGAATACAAAGTGCTGGCCTTTATAAAGATGGTTAAAGCGCCCGGCGATATCTCTTGCCATTTCGATGTGCTGAACCTGGTCACGCCCTACTGGCACTTTGTTGGCATTAAACATCAAAATATCGGCGGCCATCAGCACAGGATAGCCAAATAGCCCCATGGTAATGCCTTTATCTGGGTCTTGGTTATCTGCTTCTTCGTTCTCGGCAACCGCTGCCTTATAGGCATGGGCGCGGTTCATTAACCCCTTGGCACACACGCAGGAGAGCATCCACATCAGCTCAGGGATTTCGGCAATATCCGACTGACGATAAAAAATAGCGTTATCGGTATCTAGCCCTAGCGCCAGCCAGGTGGCGGCAATTTCCAGCCGAGATGCCTGAACACGCTTAGGATCTGGGCATTTGATCAACGCATGGTAGTCAGCCAAAAAGTAAAACGATTGAACGTTAGGGTCTTGGCTTGCCTCAATGGCAGGCTTGATCGCCCCAATGTAGTTGCCTAAATGGGGCGTGCCGGTGGTAGTAATACCGGTAAGAACGCGGGTTTTAGCAGACTGACTCATGATTTATGGCTCATCGTTGAACGTACATAGCAATATGATACGTGCATCGACATCGCGATGCGACAACTGCGGTTAGTCTCTAAATTCAGGCATTTACTCAAGAAATAAAAAGTAAGGATGACTCACCACCACTGGCCCTTCTTGATTTGCATATAGCGCGCCAAACGCAACGAGGCTCTTTCTATCATCAACGATTAACGGCAAATAGAAACACACGGCCGTTTCGGCTGCGCATTGATCATTAACCTGTCCGAGATGAGGAATATCATCCCACGTCATTTCTTCAATCGCGCTGCGTGAGTACGTTTCCGCACCCCAGTCTAGCGCTTCCATATCTTGTTTGAACGCTGCCTCTAGCGCTTTCGAATAGGCAGACTCAGCGTTCATCGTGGCCTGCACCACTGCCCGGTAGTTACCTGCTAAGCGCTCGTCAATCAATGCGCTCTGCATACCCGAAATACCTAACATCAACGCAGCGGAAAGTAGTGCCATAACAATCACCAACGCCGCGCCCCGCTGCTGCCTCATGAGCGAGCCTCCAAAAAGGCCGCCACCTTGTCACGCTCACTCAACGTCCACGTAAACTGATCGCACGTTGCACTAGCACTTTCCCGGCAGTCACCGACGAGCAGCGTTACGTTAGTCGACACACCATCGGCATTGGCTTCGTAAAGCACCGGGCAATCGGCCGCGCTATCGACCTGGGCGAGATCAACCATGGGCTGATGTTGCCGTTCATCTTGAAGTACACAGTAGTGGCGTGTACCACCATCGGTTTGCCGCTCATCGGGCGTTATGGCGTAATTCGCTATATTGCCTGCGCGCGCCGCTTGCGTAAGGATATTCACCGCAAAGACTAACGCCTCTTGCTTGCGGCTGATGGCATCCACGGCCCTAAACGTTTGGAAGGTGGTTAGAAACAGTTGGCCAGCCCCCAAAATAATGACCGTACCAATCGCCATGGCCACCATTGCTTCAACAAGCGTAAAGCCCCTTTGCCCCCTCGTCATCGCCCACCTCCCGCTAGGTCCGGCAGGTTAAGCGCATAGCTCATCGTATCGTTCAGAGCATTTGATGCAGCGTCATCTTCACGACTCGCCAGCGTAATCACAATGGTAAATTCACACCCAGAGCGCCGTATGCCACTTGCTGATGCATCAGCGCCGCGCAGCGAGCTCAACTCAGTGTTACCAACCCCCTTTTCTCCAAACCCATTACCACCAAACCAATGAGCCTTCCAGGCCGCTTCGACATCAATACTGGCGCAGCTATCGACATCGTCGCTTGCTAGCTGGGCCCAGAGCCGTTCCTGTGCGTCCACGGCGGCCAGATTAGCGATCGAATGCTGATAACCAGTCGTGGCGCCGTGTAACGCCTTTAGCTGCATAGCCGCCACGCCGATTAAGCCAACGGACAGAATCACCAGCGCAATTAATGCCTCGATTAAGCTAAAGCCACGCTGCGGGCTCGGCTCACCAACACGCATTAGGCAACCTTTCACCTCGTGCATTTAAGCGCAGGTCTTCAGCGCAGCCGTCTTCTTTAGGCGAGCTGGCGGTTAACATATAGCCGCTATTGTGGGGCGTTAACGCGATGGCATAGTGCTGATCGGGAGACAGCTCAGCAATGACACAGTCATGATAGGAGTAGGTACGCGAGTAGCAGCGTTCAAGTTCAGAGGCTGCCTGCATTAAGCCTGCATGAGCATCCATGCGCACTGATTGCTGCACGTAGCGGGTATAGCCGGGATAAGCAATGAACGCAATCACGCCAATGATAGCGACCACCGTCATTAGCTCAATTAAGGTAAAACCCAGCTGGCCGCTCAACGGAAAACGGCTAGTGGAGTAATGAGGAGCATAGGACATGTGACTTTTCTCCTGGGTCAATCCGCTCATATGGCTTAGCGAGCGGATATAGCACGTAGAGATTAGTACCTAACGATAGCTCTTAAAAAACAGCGCTTAGTAACTAGTGCTTAAAAACAGCACTGAAAAAGCGTATTAAAGTTAGCATGTCACAAATTGATACACGATGCCTAGCCGCTAACAATGACCTTTTCACGTAGCTCTTTGGGCATAGAAAAGGTAATCGTTTCTTCGCGCCCCTGCAGTTCTTCAGGCACGGCAGCACCGAGGCTTTGCAGCTTAGCAATAACGCCTTTGACCAATACTTCAGGGGCGCTAGCGCCGGCGGTAACGCCAACATGAGCTACATTTTCAAGCCACTGAGGGTCAATCTGCTCGGCATTGTCGATCAGGTAGGCAGGCGTACCCATGCGCTCTGAGAGCTCACGCAAGCGGTTTGAGTTCGAGCTATTCGGGCTCCCCACCACTAGCAGCAAATCACTCTGATCGGCTAGCTCGCGTACGGCGTCCTGACGGTTTTGCGTGGCGTAACAGATATCGTCATTACGCGGCCCCTGGATCGCAGGAAATTTGCCGCGTAGCGCATCAATGACCTTGGCAGTGTCGTCCATCGAAAGCGTCGTTTGAGTCACGAAAGCCAGCTTCGAAGGATCTCGCACGTCAAGCTTAGCAACGTCTGCTTCATCTTCGACCAAGTAGATATGCCCACCCAGGGAGGTGTCGTAACGTCCCATGGTGCCTTCCACTTCAGGATGGCCCTCATGGCCGATGAGCACACACTCTTGGCCGCGTTTAGCGTAGCGCAACACTTCCAGATGGACTTTGGTCACCAGCGGGCAAGTGGCATCAAATACCTTCAAGCCACGCCGTTCGGCGTCCGTTTGAACCGCGCGAGACACGCCGTGGGCAGAGAAAATCACGATGACATCGTCCGGCACTTCATCCAGCTCTTCTACAAACACAGCCCCACGGGCGCGCAGCGTTTCAACCACAAACCGGTTATGCACGACTTCGTGACGCACATAGATAGGCGGGCCAAAGACATCCAGGGCGCGATTAACGATATCGATAGCGCGATCCACTCCAGCGCAAAACCCGCGTGGATTGGCCAATTTGATCTGTATGGGCTGTGCTTGCGTCGGTTGCATAGTAGCGCCTTGATGCGTAAGCGCATCGCTTAGTGAATAAGAACGTCGCTAGTGCTAGTAAGTCTAATGTTAGTAAGTCTAGTGCGTGGTGGCGGGCTTAACGTCCAGCACTTCCACTTCAAACGTGAGCGTACGGCCCGCTAGCGGATGATTAAAATCGACCTCAATGCGCTCGCCGTCGATAGTTTTGACCACACCAGGCAATTCCGTTCCCGCTTTATCCGCAAACGACATCACCATGCCTATTTCTGGCGCTTCATCACCAAAGTCGGCACGCTTCAGCGTCTGGATATTCTGCGGATTGTGCTGGCCAAACGCATGCTCGGGGGTAATTTGAAAACTCCCGTTCTGCCCGACGGCTAAGCCTTTAATCGGGTGTTCAAAGCCTGGCGGCAGGTTGCCATCGCCAAACTCAAAGGTTGCCGGGGCTTTGTCTTTGGTTGAATCCACCAACGTGCCATCTTCTAGCTTCAAGGTGAAGTGTAGCGTCACTTCCATGCCATCATCGATACGGTAGTCGCTCATTACAGCTCTCAATAGTCGATTAATGAGAAGCAGCGTGCGCCTTCTTGCGCCGCCGCTCACCCATGATAGATTCCCAGATTAGTGCGACTGCGCCCAGGGTGATGCCAATATCCGCCACGTTAAAGGCCGGGTAGTACCACCCTGCCACGTGAAAGGAAAGAAAATCAACCACATAGCCATGCACGAGGCGATCGTACAGATTGCCTAAAGCGCCACCAATAATCAGCGGCAGCGCAATCGCCAGCAGTTTTTCATCGTTTTTGACGCGTGACAGCCATATCGTCAGGGCGATGCTGGCGCCCACCGCAATAATGGCAAAGAACCAGCGCTGCCAGCCCGGGTGCGTGGCTAAGAAGCTGAACGCTGCGCCAGGGTTATGCAGCAGCGTGAGATTGAAAAAGGGCAGCACTTCCACCGGCTGTGCGTAGCCAAGCTGGCTGCTGGCCACGTATTTGGTGAGCAAATCGAGCACGATCACCGCCGCGGCGATCCACAGCCAGCTCAAGGGCCGCTTCATAGGCGGCCGTTCACTTACGTCGGTTGCATTGGGCGTATTGGCAGCATTAGGCGTATTGTCGGCATTAGGCATAGTAACGAATCTCGCCGTTGCCTTCGGGAAGGTTGCTAATGCAGCGACCGCACAAATCAGGATGATCGGCATGAGTGCCGACATCCGGGCGGTGGTGCCAGCAGCGCTCGCACTTGGTGTTTTCGCTGGTGCTAACCGCGACTTTTAAGCTATCAAGCTCAGTTGTTTCCGCTGAATCACTCGCGTCTGCTAAAGGCTTGAGCGTGACATCGCTGGTCAGCATCACAAAGCGCAGCTCATCGCCTAGCTTGGCCAGCGTCGCCTGTAGCTCATCGCTGACATACAGCGTGACCTCGGCGGCAAGGCTGCCCTTGATCACTTTGGCATTACGCGCGTCTTCCAGGCACTTATTCACCGAGTGTTTAACTTCCAACACCTGCTCCCAGAAGGCGCGACCCAGGTCAGCGCTTTCATCTAGAGTGGCAAGGCCGGTGTAGTACGTTTCAAGCAGCACGCTATCGCCGCGTTTACCGGGGATATTCTCGTGGATCTCTTCAGCAGTGAACGAGAGAATCGGTGCAATCCAACGGCTCAGTGCTTCAACCACATGATACAGCGCGGTTTGCGCACTACGCCGCGCCAGTGAATCTGTTTGTGTGGTGTACTGGCGATCTTTAATAACGTCGAGATAGAAGCCGCCTAGCTCACGTGCACAGAAGCCATGCACCTGCTGGTAAACATCTAGAAAGCGGTATTCTTCATAGGCTTTTTCAATGCGCACCTGCAGCTGGGCGGCGCGATCGACTACCCACTGGTCTAGCGCCAGCATGTCGCCAAAGGCCACCTGATTACGCTCAGGATCAAACCCGTTAAGGTTTGAAAGCAGGAAGCGGGCGGTGTTACGAATGCGACGGTAGACGTCAGACGTACGTTTCAAAATTTCGTCCGATACGGCCATTTCACCGGAGTAATCGGTAGAAGCAACCCACAGACGCAGAATATCGCCGCCCAGCTTATCCATCACTTCTTGAGGCGCGACCACGTTGCCCAGTGACTTGGACTGCTTGCGGCCCTGGGAGTCAACCGTGAAACCATGGGTCAGCAGTTGGCGATACGGCGGATGACCGTCAATCGCCGAGCCGGTAAGCAGCGAAGAATGGAACCAACCGCGGTGCTGATCAGAACCTTCCAGATACAGGTCGGCACGCGGGCCGCTTTCATGACCGTGCGGGTGCGAGCCGCGCAGCACGTGGCGGTGGGTGGTACCGGAGTCGAACCACACATCGAGTGTGTCGGTGACTTTATCGTACTCAGCGGCCTCAGCACCCAGCAATTCAGCGGGCTCAAGACGGAACCACGCGTTGATTCCTTCTTGCTCAACGCGCTTGGCCGCCTCTTCCATCAGCTCAACGGTACGCGGATGCAGCTCGCCCGTTTGCTTGTGAAGGAAAAACGGAATAGGCACGCCCCAGTTACGCTGGCGGGAGATACACCAGTCTGGGCGGTTAGCAATCATGTTGTGCAAGCGCGCCTGGCCCCAGGCGGGCGTAAACGACGTAGCGGTAATGCCTTCCAACGCGCTTTCGCGCAGGGTTTTACCGTCTTTGCCTTGAATATCCATGCCCACAAACCACTGCGCCGTAGCGCGGTAGATCACCGGCGTTTTATGGCGCCAGCAGTGCATATAGCTATGTTTGATCGGCGTATGTGCCATCAGCGCATCAACGTCGCGCAGCTTGTCGATGATATGCGGGTTGGCTTTCCAAATCATCTGGCCGCCGAAGAACGGCAGGTCATCAGCGTACACGCCGTTACCCTGCACCGGATTCAGCATGTCGTCGAACTCCATGCCGTGCTCGCGGCAGGTGACAAAGTCATCCATACCGTAAGACGGCGCAGAGTGGACAATACCGGTACTGCCGACCTCTGACTCGACATAATCCGCTAGGTAAATCGGCGACAGGCGATCGTAGAACGGATGGCGGAAATTGATCAGATCAAGCTTGGCGCCTTGCGTGGTGGCAATCACCTCACCTTCCAGGCCAAAGCGCTCTAGACAGCTTGCCACCAGTTCTTCTGCTAGCAGCAGCAAACGCTCGCCGGTATCAACCAATGCATAGGTGAACTCAGAGTGAACATTCAGCGCCTGGTTAGCGGGAATAGTCCACGGCGTGGTGGTCCAGATGACCACGGCAGCAGGCTTGGGCAACTCGCTTAGGCCAAAGGCCGCGGCAAGCTTGTCGGCATCTTCCACCGGAAAAGCCACATCGATGGCATCCGATTTCTTATCCGCATACTCAACTTCGGCTTCCGCCAGCGCCGAGCCACAGTCAAAACACCAGTTAACCGGCTTCAGGCCTTTAAACACGTAGCCCGCTTCCACCATATCGGCTAGCGCACGGATCTCGCCGGCTTCATTAGCGTAATCCATGGTGCGATAAGGGTGACCCCAATCACCGATAATGCCCAGGCGTACAAAGTCAGCCAACTGCGTTTCAACTTGAGCACCCGCGTATTCACGGCAGAGTTCACGGGCTCTGCTCGGTTCAAGATGCTTTCCGTGAGTCGTTTCTACCTTGTGCTCAATGGGCAGGCCGTGGCAGTCCCAACCCGGCACATAGGGGGCGTCGAAACCGGCTAGGTTTTTCGACTTAACGATAATGTCTTTAAGAATCTTATTAACGGCGTGACCAATATGGATACTGCCATTGGCG
>NZ_JBQDLQ010000038.1:0-34434 GCF_052095695.1 Halomonas sp. | reverse complement strand
AATGAAGAGTGCTACTGGCGCGACTTCCTTACCTTCACCTGGAATTTAAAAACCTGCGAGGGTAAAGACGCTATTCAAGCCATGCTCAATGCCACTTTGGAGGACGCGCGCCCTTCGAGCTGGCAGCTAGAAGACGAAGCGACCCAAAATGGCGATGTTGCTGAGGCGTGGTTCACCTTTGAGACGGCGGTTGCCAGCGGCAAAGGCTACCTGCGGCTGAAAGAGGGTAAATGCTGGACGCTGCTCACCACGATGCAGTCATTGCACGACTTCCCTGAGCCGCGTAATCATCACCGCCCAAAAGGCGCCGAGCACGGTGCTAATAAACAGCGTGAAACCTGGTTAGAGTCACGGGAGCGCGAAGAAGCGGAGCTTGGTTATACCCAACAACCCTACTGCGTGGTTATTGGCGGCGGCCAGGGCGGCATTGGTTTGGGCGCACGGCTGAAGCAGATGGGCGTGCCGACCATTATTATCGAGCGCAATGAGCGTGCAGGGGATTCCTGGCGCAAGCGTTACAAGTCGCTCTGTTTGCATGATCCGGTGTGGTACGACCACCTCCCATATATTCCTTTCCCTGAAAACTGGCCAGTGTTTGCGCCCAAAGACAAGGTGGGCGATTGGCTGGAGATGTACACAAAGGTGATGGAGCTCAATTATTGGAGCTCCACCGAGTGTCAGAATGCACACTACGATGAAGTTGCAGGCGAGTGGGTAGTGAACGTGAAGCGCAACGGCGAAGCGATCACCTTGCGACCCAAGCAACTGGTGATGGCCACCGGGATGTCGGGGATGCCTAATGTGCCGACATTCCCCGGCGCGGAAAGCTTTGCCGGCGAGCAGCAGCACTCCAGCCAGCATCCGGGGCCAGATGCCTATAAAGGTAAAAAGTGCGTCATTGTGGGGTCGAATAACTCCGCACATGACATCGCCGCTGCACTGTGGGAACACGACGCCCATGTGACTATGCTACAGCGCTCTTCGACGCATATTGTGAAGTCGGACTCGCTGATGGAAGAAGTGCTTGGGCCGTTATATTCGGAAGAAGCCGTTGCTGGTGGGATGACCACTGAAAAAGCTGACCTGATGTTTGCCTCGATTCCTTACAAGGTGCTGCCAGACGTTCAGCGCCCGGCGTTTGAGGCGATCAAACAGCGTGACGCCGAGTTCTATCAAAAGCTCGAAGGTGCAGGCTTTCTGCTCGACTTCGGGGACGATGACTCTGGGTTGTTCCTGAAGTATCTGCGCCGTGGGTCGGGTTACTACATCGATGTGGGCGCCTGTAATCTTGTCGCCAATGGCGATATCAAGCTGCGCAGCGGTGTAGGGATCGAGCGGATCAATCCCCACTCCATCACGCTCACTGATGGCAGTGAGCTAGAAGCAGACTTGATCGTTTATGCCACTGGCTACGGTTCCATGAACGGCTGGGCGGCCAGGCTTATCTCCCAGGAGGTGGCGGATAAAGTGGGCAAATGCTGGGGCTTAGGCTCCGACACCACAAAAGACCCCGGCCCGTGGGAGGGCGAATTACGCAATATGTGGAAACCCACCCAGCAGGAGGCGCTTTGGTTCCACGGCGGCAACCTGCACCAGTCGCGGCACTACTCGCACTACTTGGCGCTGCAGTTAAAGGCACGTATGGAGGGACTGGAAACGCCTGTCTATGGGCTGCAGCCGGTTCACCACACGTCTTAACAGGAAGGGTAACCCATGAGTCAGTCCATCAGTCAGCAAACGATGCAGGCAGCAGTCTGGTACGCAGCGAAGGATATTCGCGTGGAGCAAGTGGCGGTGCCCACTATCAACGACCCCCATGCGGTGAAGGTGAAAGTCGCCGCCTGTGGTATCTGTGGTAGTGATCTGCACGAGTATGCCGCGGGGCCGATTTTTATTCCGGTCGGTAAGCCGCACCCGATTAGCGGTGAGCAGGCGCCGATCATTATGGGCCATGAATTCGCAGGGGAAGTGGTCGAGGTCGGCGATAAGGTAGCCCGAGTGAAAGTGGGCGACCGTGTCGCTATTGAGCCGATTCTCTCGCCTAATAAAGATGGCGCCTACCAAATGGAGCGCTATAACCTGACGCCCATGCTTGGCTTTCACGGCCTCTCAGGCGGTGGCGGCGGCTTCTCGGAGTTCACCGTGATAGGTGAACATATGGTGCATAAGCTGCCGGATGAGCTTAGCTACGAGCAAGGCGCTCTGGTAGAGCCCGCAGCGGTGGCGCTGCATGCGGTGCGCCAAAGCTGCCTGAAAGCCGGAGATAGTGCGGCGGTATTCGGCGCAGGGCCCATTGGGTTGATGACCATTGAAGCGCTAAAAGCGGCCGGGGCAGCGCAAATTTATGCCGTTGAGGTGGCGCCGTCGCGAAAAGCCAAAGCCGAAGCGTTAGGGGCGGTTGTGGTTGATCCGCAGCAGGAAGATGTGGTGGAAAAGCTACAAGCCTTTAGCGGCGGCGGTGTAGACCTAGCGTTTGAGGTGACCGGCATTCCCGCGGTGCTCAATCAGGCGCTGCACAGTACCCATGAAGGCGGCGAAGTGGTGGTGGTGAGTATTTGGGAAGGGGAGGCCAGCTTCCAGCCCAACGACCTTGTCATTAAAGAACGCACCATGAAGGGTATTATCGCCTATCGCCATGTGTATCCGGCGGTAATGGCGCTAATGCAACGAGGCTACTTCCGCGCCGAAGACATGGTCACCCAGCGCATCCCACTGGCGGGCATTGTAGAGGAGGGCTTTGAGGCGCTGTTAAACGACAAAGCCCAAGTGAAAATTATCGTGACATCCTAGGAGCCTGCCCGACTTAACACTGATCTACTGCGACCCCCGGCATTATGGCCAACTTTATTCGATCGATTTCGTTAAATAGCGCACTATTCGCTTCAATCGATCGATAAATTTGGCTCAAAATCCGTGCTTCTTGCGACGATCGGTCAAGCCGGACAGGCTCCCAGAAGGATTTCTAAGCGCTAACGAACTCATATGATGCTTTGTGATGCACAAAGGCTAAAAATTGCGCAATGGTGGTGCAGTTTATTTGCTGCAGTGCGAGGGAGATTAATGTGAATCAAGCGATATTATATTAAATCATTGTTTTTTTGGGGTTTTTAAAAAGGTGTCACGCAGATCGCACTATATATGACAAAGGGTGATTGAATAGAGAAACAACGGCTTGGATAGTTTGCTTCTCTCCCTTCTTCACCTACATCGCTACCACGTAATAGCGATACATCGAGTGAGCTGGCGTGCTCCACCTGGGTCCCCTTCGGGGGACTTTTTTTTTATTTCACCATGACTCCAGCACTGTACTTCGCTGGACTACGCCTAAGCTCGCTACAGAAGGCTTATCCATAACTTAGGCTAGTTCATCATATGCCGGTGCTTTCCGAAACTTGACCTGGCTTCCATCCGCTTGGCTCCTAACAGGTTCCTGGAAACGGGTCTTTCCAAGGAGTCAGCTATGGCCAAGATCAAGCTCACCAAGCCCGCAGTCGATGCGGCAAAACCCCAAGCTCAGCCCATCGAGCTGCGTGATACCCTCATTCCCGGCTTCCTGTGCAAGATACACCTGCCGGTCGCAAAGTCTTCATGCTCCAGCACCGGACGGACGCCGGCGAGCGGCGCAAGCCTGCATTGGGTTTGTACGGAGAATTGGCCGTTGAACAAGCCCGCTCATTGGCACAGAGTGGGTTGGCTGAGGTACGCCGGGGTGGCGATCCGGGAGCTGCCAAGGCAATATTGACCCTAACCTATTGCCCTATATGAAATTTTAAGCCTTGCGTGACCGGAAAAAAAGTGACGCCGGACGTTTTTTTATGCCTGGATTTTATGTTTAAAAAAACTGTTTAAAAAAACTATCAGGGTTGGAATACTTATAATAATATTTTACATGCAATTTGGAAACACTGTTCGTATACTATATACTGTACAGGACAGCCGGATAACCGGCACCGTAATACCAAGGCGCAAGGGAACTAGCGCTGCATAGAGAGGATAAATCTGATGAGCAATATGAAACTGATTTCCGCCGCTGTAATCACTGCTAGTTTTGCACTGGCAAGCCAAGCGGCTCTCGCTTATAACGCTGGCGACATATTCGTTCGTGGCGGTGTTGCCAAGACCAATACAGGTTCAGGTAATGGTAACGTAGCAGGTGATTCACTTAATGTGCAGAGCGAAAGCGGCTTTACTTTCGGTGCTGGTTATCTCCTTACCGATAAAGTAGGTCTGGAGCTAAACAGCTCTGAGAAATTTGAGCACGAGCTTAATACGGCATCTGCCGGTGGTGTTGGTAGTATTGACCGCCTGCCTATTAACCTGCTGGTGAATTACTACCCGATGGGTGGCTTAGATTCACGCGTTCAGCCTTATGTAGGTGCTGGTCTTAACTACACGCGCTTCTCTGGCGAGCCGAGCGGCTTCAACGTTGATGAAAGCTATGGTGTGATTGGCCAAGCAGGCGTTGACCTTGCGATCACTCAGAATATTATGCTGAACGGCTATGTTAGCTATGCTGACGTGAGTGCTGATATCAACGCAAATGGTGCTGGTCAAGTTGGCGAAATTGATATCGACCCTGTCACTATTGGCGGCGGTGTGACTTACCGCTTCTAAGTTCTATATAGCCTGATTTTATATAGACATAAGCTTTATATAGACATAAGTTTTATGTGACTTAGGCTCTATGTGGCATCTCGTGTCATATAAAGTGTTAGTAAATCATCGCCCGGCCTTGTGCCGGGCGATGTGCATTCTACATATTGATAAGATCTTCTAAACATTAATAAGACGTTCTAAGTGATGGCAACACGTTTTCAGAGCGTTAGATTGTCAAAACCGCTTGCCGTCACCGCCACATTATCCTCAATACGAATACCGCCACAGGGCGAGAGTTGATCTACCAGTGGCCAGTTAACGGGCAGTGAAGAGTTACGCAGCGGGTCAAGCAGCATGTCGATAAAATACAGGCCTGGCTCAATGGTAACTACCATATCAGGGCGGAGTGTGCGGGTTAAGCGCAGAGCCGGGTGATTTTCCGGCGCTGGCGCGGGTGTTCCATCGGGGTGGCGCAATCCGGCTACATCGTGTACCTGTAGACCCAGCGAATGACCTAGCCCGTGAGGGCAGAATGCTCGCGTGACGCCTTCAGCAACGGCTTGCTCGGCCGTGCCCTTGAATAGTTCGTGAGCGATGAGTATTTCAGCTAAGTGATGGTGCATTTGCTCGTGAAGCGCCACAAAGCTAACGCCGGGCGCTACGCCTTTGACCAACTCATCTTTTAAGCCATGCATTGCCGTGACTAGCTCTCCAAAGGCCGCTGGTGCATCGGGGCCGGCGTATGCACGGGTAATATCCGCGCAGTAGCCACGAAAGCGTCTGCCTGCATCCACCAATAAGCTATAGCGTTGTTTAGGTGCTTTGAGATCGTAATGCTGGTAGTGCAGAACACCAGCATGTTGATTTAAACCAATAATGTTCTGGTAAGGGACGCTTGATTCTCGCTGCCGACTCGCTGCCAAGTAAGCCAACTGGATATCCAGCTCACTTGAGGCGCCAATAAAGGCGGCCTGTGCAGCTTGATGACCTGCTAGCGCCAAGCGATTTGCTTCGCGTAAACAGGCAATTTCATACGGCGTTTTGAATAGCCGCAGCTCATCAAGTGCACTGACGATAGTTGCTGGATGGTGTTCGGCGTTTAACGCCTGCAGGGTGCTATCGGAGAGGCATTCAATATCGCCAATAATGGCAGCATTGCCAGTTACTGGCGGGGCAACTTTATCGCTGCACAAATGAATATCGAATTCAGCAACCCAGGGCTCTTCAGGCAGGCGGGTGGGCAGATGCCAAAAGTCAGTTGGGGCATAAAGATAAAGCTGGGGCCGCTTTTCGGGTTGAATAATCAGCCAGCTATGTTGAACGTCAGCTAGGCCCACCCAGTGCATAAAATGGCCGTAGGTTTGAAACGAGGCAGCGTGGTCATCTGCAAAATGGTCGCTAGCGTGACCGCTGTAAATGGCCAGGCTATCCAATTGATTGTCGGCTAGTATTGTCGCGTAAGCACTTTGCAGATGTACTAAGTGTTTGCGCTGCAGATTAAATAGAGTCGTTGACATACAAGCAGTGCCTTTTCTCAAGTAAGTGTTCTCACAGACGTCATTATCAGGTGCGGGGGGGCGCGAGCTCACTCCAGAACCCGTCAAGTTCAGCGTGATGATGGCTTTGATGTCGATATAGGCGCAGTTCCATAGGGACATCCCAGCGGCTATCGCCTGCTCGCACTAGAGTCCCTTGAGTAAGCTCAGATGCTACGTTGCGCTCCGGTAGCCAGCTCATGCCATAGCCCAGTAGCACCAGCTCTTTTATGCCGGCTGCGTAGAGGTTTTCACTCTGCGCGGTTAAATGGGTGCTCTGTGGCAGCTTGGCCAAATGCGCTTTAACCGCAGACCCCAACAGCCCGCGTTTGGGATAAGCAAGCCAGGGTGCCGGCTGAACCCGTGAACCGGGCAGCAGCGCGCAGGGAGCCCCTTCGGCGTTTAACCCGGTCACTGGAATCAGTCTTTCATGGCCGATGACTCGGTAATTGCAGGCGCTAGTATCAATATCAAGGTCGCAGCGCCCAACCGGCCAGTAGCAAATAGCAAGGTCACATTCGGCACGTGCTAGGGCTTGAAAGTAGTCGCTGGCCACCCAGCCCGTGGCGCGCAAGTAGGGCTGCACGCGATCCTGCCACCCTGTAGACGCTAGCCATTCAGGCAGAAAATGGGGCAGCAGGCTCTGCGGTGCCGCGACCATAATGCGTCGCTGCTGGCCGGCATTAATTTCGCGTACACGCACACGGGTTAACCGCACTCGCTCGGTTACCTGCTCGCACAGGGTTAAAAACTCTTCCCCGGCGGGGGTGAGCGAAAGCGGCAGCGTTTGACGGTTAATCAGCGTGACGCCCATCTCCTCCTCAAGTAATTTAATACGACGGGAGAAGGTGGGCTGCGTAACGTGCTGATCATCTGCTGCGCGCGAGAAGTGCCGAGTTCTGGCCAGGGCAATAAAATCTTCTAGCCAGCGAATTTCCATGCTTTACCTCTCCACGCCTTTCTTCGCTGGATGTATGCCGTCCATTTCATAGACGACCCTCTTCAACAGCGTGGCATGCAACGCGCGTTCCGTCATCCTGGGTTTGCAATAGGGGAATTTCTTGCTTACAGCGCGCGTTAACATACGGGCAGCGGCCATGAAATACGCATCCGCTGGGTAGGTTCACCGGGGTGGGCACTTCACCTGTTAGTCGAATGTGCTGCGGGCGATCATCTTTCAGGCGCGGAATAGCTGAAAGTAGTGCCTGAGTGTAGGGGTGGCGTGGCTTTTCAAACAGCGTCGCCGTGGTGGCAATCTCGCAGACCGTGCCTAGGTACATGACCGCCACACGGGTGCCAAAGTGCTCGACGACCGCAAGGTCGTGGGTAATGAAGAGATAGGTGAGATTGCGCTCTTGCTGAGCTTCCATCAGCAGGTTAAGTACCTGAGCCTGGATGGAAACGTCGAGTGCGGAAATAGGCTCATCGGCAACGATAAACTCAGGGTCAACGGCCAAGGCGCGCGCGATAGCGATACGCTGGCGCTGACCACCGGAGAACTCGTGCCCAAAGCGTTTTCCCCAGTCAGGATCAATGCCCACTGAACGCATTACCTGCTCGACCTTGTCAAGAATTTGCGGACTCTTCCAATCAGGGTGATGCAGGCGCAGCGGCTCTTCCAGCGTTTGCTGAATGGTCATGCGCGGATTCAGCGACGCGTAGGGGTTTTGGAAAATCATTTGCATGCGCTTGCGGTATGGCAATAGCTGGCGCGAGGTTAGATTATCGATACGCTTGCCGTCGTAGCAAATTTCACCTTCTGACGGTGCTAATAGTCCCATGACCGTGCGAGCGACGGTGGACTTGCCGCAGCCTGACTCGCCCACCACACACAGCGCTTCGCCGCGCTTGATATCCAGGTTGACGCCGTTAATGGCGTGAACGTGCTCCTGGTGACGCACCAGTTTGCCGCCCTTAAAGCGCAGCTGATCGAGAAAATCCCCGGAGAGCGAAAAACGCTTTTTTAGATCGCGAATCTGCAGCAGCGAATCAGCGCTCTTTTCATTCTGCGTGTGAGGAGCGTTCAGCGTTTCAGCCTGTGCACTCATAAGATTTCCTCTTTCAAACGGCGATCTTCAAGCATTTCAGCGACCATGTGGCATGCCACACGGCAGTTGCCGGATTCGACAAATTCAGGCACCTGCTGGGTGCAGGCGGGGCGGGGTTGACCATCGGCACGATTGATAAAATCGCAGCGCGGATGAAACGCGCAGCCGCTGGGAAGATTAGAAAGTGACGGCATACTGCCGCGAATCTGGTTGAGTCTTTCGCCGGGCGTTGCCATCTGCGGTAGGGCGTTGATTAAGCCTTGCGTATACGGGTGTTGTGGGTCATTGATAATTTCCCGCGTTGGCCCTTGTTCGATCACTCGACCAGCGTACATCACCAGCATGCGCTGTGTGACTTGGCTGACCACGCCAAGGTCGTGGGTGATCAGAATAAGCCCCACGTTATGCTGCTCGCAGAGTTCCAGCAGCAGGGCCATGATCTCAGCTTGTATCGTCACATCAAGGGCCGTGGTCGGCTCATCGGCGATGATAATATCTGGATCAAGGAGCAGAGCAATCGCAATAATAATACGCTGGCGCATACCGCCTGAAAGCTCGTGCGGATACTGTTCTAAACGCGTTTCCGGTGAGGGAATTTGCACCTGACGCAGTTTGTCGAGCGCAATCGCGCGGGCATCTTTGGAAGAAATTCGGCGGTGGGCTTTCAAGCACTCGATCATCTGCTCGCCAATAGACAGCACGGGGTTGAGTGTCATCATTGGGTCTTGGAAAATCATCGAAATGCGATTGCCGCGGATCTTGCGCAGTCCGTGTTCAGACATGCGATTAAGCACCTGACCGTCAAAATTAATAGTGCCGTCTGCAATAAAGCCCGGCTTTGCAATCAAGTTGAGCAGCGAAAATGCAGCGACCGACTTGCCCGCGCCAGATTCACCGACAATGCCCAAGCGCTCGCCGCGCTCAAGGCTAAAATTAATGTCTCGTAAGGCGTGTACTTCGCCTTGGCGAAGCGCGAAGCGGACATCGAGGTTGTTAACTTCAAGTAGTGCCATGGTGTCCTCAGCCTTTGTAGAGTCGTGGGTTCATGACATCGCGCAGCCAATCGCCGAGTAAATTAATCGACAGCACCAGTACAACGAGCACTAGGCCCGGAATCAGGGTGATCCACCAGGAGCCCGATTGAATGTAGTCAAAGCCGGATTTGATTAGTGATCCTAGCGATGGATGCGTTTCCGGCATTCCCAGCCCCAAAAACGACAGAGCCGCTTCAGAGATAATCGCGTTGGCAATTTGCACTGTTGAGATAACAAAGATAGGCGACATGGTATTGGGCAGCACATGGCGAAACATAATCCGCTTGCTACGCAGGCCCATGACGCGGGCGGCGTCGACATACTCTTTGTTTTTCTCAGCCAGTACTGAGGCCCTCACCGTACGTGCATACTGTGGCCACTCGGCTAGGCCGATAATTAAAATCAGCATCATCACCGCGTATTGACTATAGAAAGCGCTACCCATCGTCGCTTTAACTACGGCACCTACCACGATGGCGACCATTAGGGTTGAAAAAGATAGCTGAATGTCAGCAAGGCGCATTAGCAGCGTGTCGACTCGGCCCCCAAGGTAGCCCGCCATCAGGCCAAAGGTGATACCAATGAGGGCTTGTAGAATGACGGCGCCAAAACCGATCAGTAAAGAGACGCGTGTGCCGTAAAGCACAATCGACCAAAGGTCACGCCCCTGGGCATCGGAGCCCAGTGCAAAACGGTCATCTGCGCCGTCAATCCAGAAGGGCGGTAGTTCTGAAGCCATGATGTCGATCTGAGCCAGATTATATGGGTCAGTCGGCGCCAATAGCGGCGCAGCAAAGGCGGCAACCACCATGCAGATAAACACTGCTAGGCATAGCTGCGCAGTGCGGTCGCGTTTAAAGCTGTACCATAAATAAGAATCGCGTAGACGCTCCCAGCGGCCGGGGGGTGAAGACTTAGCCGGTGATGATTTAGTGGTCATTGTCATGCGGGCTTCCCTGTCAGTTTAACAGTGGGATTCACGAAGCCGTAAATCAAATCCACGATGGTGTTGGTGATCACGAATATGACGCCGACAATCATCAGGTAGGTCACAATCAGCGGAATATCGGCACGATTAATGGCGTCTAAAAACATCAGACCCATGCCGGGCCATTGGAAAACGGTCTCTGTCAGAATGGTATAAGCTACCATGGTGCCGATTTGCACGCCGCCGACGGTAATAACAGGCAGCATTGTGTTCTTCAGCGCATGGACGAAGTAGACGCGGCGCATAGAAATGCCTTTAGCTCGCGCATATTTGACGTACTCTGACTGGAGTACTTCCATCATTTCAGCGCGGATCAAACGAATGAACAGCGGCAGCATGATGGAGGCCAGTGAAACGGCGGGTAATACCAAATGCTGCAGGCCATTCCAGGTGGCTAAGTTGGTATCCCAATTGCCTACAACATTGACAAGGTCATAGCCGCGGCCAAAGGAGGGCATGTTGCCTTCAGTGGAAAAGAAGCTATTAAGCCATGCGCCCCAGCCTGTGCTTTCTGGAAACAGGGTGACGGTCACGCCAATGGCAAAAATCTGAATAAGGACGATCGCGGTTAGGAACACCGGTATCGAAATGCCGATAATAGAGACGCCCATAAACAGGCGTGAAATGGGTGAGCGGGGCTTAATCGCGCTGTATACGCCAATGGGCACTGAGAACAGCATGATAATCAGCGTGGCTGCAAACACCAGCTCTAACGTGGCCGGTAAGTGGCGGCCAATGACTTGCAGCGCAGGTTCACGATAAAAGTACGAGTCGCCAAAATCGCCTTGTACCGCATTTTTGGCGAACCGGACATACTGCACTACGAAGGAATCGTTGAGGCCTAAGCGCTCGCGAATAGCCTCTCGCTCGCTTTCAGGTACCGACTGGCCCACCATTTGCTGTACGGGGTCACCCAGGTTGTCCTGGATGGCGAAGGCCAGCACGCTGATGACGAACATCACCAAAACCGCG
The DNA here is from genome assembly GCF_052095695.1 of Halomonas sp. Classification (GTDB taxonomy): domain Bacteria; phylum Pseudomonadota; class Gammaproteobacteria; order Pseudomonadales; family Halomonadaceae; genus Vreelandella. The sequence continues at coordinate 23,261 of NZ_JBQDLQ010000038.1, read as the reverse complement.
TGCATCAGCCGCTTGATTAGAAAGGCAATCATGGCGTACGCCACCTATGTAATGGGTTCAACAAAAGGGAGTTGGGACACGTTATGCACAATTATTGACCGCCAATTAAAAGGCTTCGCCCCTTAAACGCTTAAGGAACGAAGCATGCTTGCGGTTAACTCTTTTGCAATTAACGCTGCAGTGACTTGCTTAATGCTGTGTCACTAACTCGCGATTGATTGGTTAATCATCGCTGCGATTAATGACCAGGTCACCTAGGTAAGGGAAGTCAATGGCGTTGACCACTGGCTCAATATCGATACCCTCTGCGGCGGCGTAGGCCAAATTCTGCCAATGCAGCATGATGAAGCCGACATCTTCATACAGCATGGCTTCAGCTTCGCGGAGCATTGCGTTGCGTTTTTCTAGGTCGACTTCGCTATCGGCCGCAGTGACCAATGCATCGATTTCCTCGTTGCAGTAGTTGCCGTAGTTATATTGGCCAACGCCAGATGCATCATCAATGCAGAAGGAGAGGTACTGGAAGAAGTTAGCGGTGTCTTCTGTATCTGAGTGCCAGCCAAGCATGGCCATATCAGATTCGCGCGTATCGTACTCCGGCCAATACTGGGCAAGCGGCATGGTGCGCAGGTTAACGTTAATGTTAATTTGCGCCAGCATGTTGGATACCGCCTGAGCGATTTGAGCATCATTCACATAGCGGTTGTTAGGCGCGATCATTTCAACGCTGAAGCCATCTGCATAGCCCGCTTCAGCCATTAACTCTTTGGCACGTTCAATGTCATAGCGCGGCACTAAATCCGGGTTATGGCCTGAGTAGCCCAACGGTGAGAACTGGCCGGCCGGTGTGGCGAAGCCACGCATCAAACGATCGGCAATACCTTCCTGATTGATGGCTAAATCAACGGCTTGACGAACGCGTACGTCCTGGAAGGCTTCCACACGCTCTTCGTTCATTTGGAAACCAATAATGCGCGTACCGTCAATCTCAACCAGATCAACGCCGTTGGCTTCCCTCACGCGATCTAAGTCATTGGGCGGTAGGGCATCAATGAAGTCGACACCGCCTGAAAGCAGGGCCGCAACACGCGAGGCATTTTCAGCAATAGGGGTTAACACGATGCTTGAAACGTTGCCTTCGCTTTCGGTGTCCCAATAGTCGTCAAAGCGGTCGAAATCGACCCGGACACCCTGGCGGCGGTTGGTGACCACGAAGGGGCCAGTACCTGAAATATTGCGTGAAGCGAAGGAGTTGCCGGCTTTAACTATCTCAGCTTTGTCATTGCCGCCGTCGGTGTCGCCGGTATAGAACTCACTATCCATCGGGAAGATGTAGGTAGCCAAGTTGAGCAGCAGCGGGTAAGGCTCGGTAGTCACGATCTCAACGGTATAGTCGTCAATGGCTTCGGCGCTCGCAACCGGCTCAAAAATGGCGCGGTAGTCAGGGCTTTCTTTTAAACGCTCAATGGTCCAAACCACGTCTTTAGCAGTGAAGGGGTTACCCGAGTGGAAAGTGACGCCTTCACGCAGTGTCATGCGCATGGTGGTTTCGTCGACCTGTTCCCACTCACTGGCTAGGCGAGGCTCAAACTGAAAGTCTTTCGTCCAGCGTACTAGCGGGTCAAATGCTAAATGCGATAGGCGCAGCATGCCGCCAGATAGCTGCTCGTGCGGATCAAGCGTTTCAGGGTCAGCGGAGTAACCAATGCGCAACGTTTCAGCGCTAGCCGTCATTGGCAGCAGCGTCGTACCGGCAATCACTGCACCAATAACCGTCGCTAGCAGAGTCTTCTTGAACGTCATATTCGTTCCCTTTATTCATTGTTTATTATTAATTTTACCGATGTTTTCCTGTATCAAGCGATACGTTAAATTTAGAAAACGCCAGTAAAACAGACACGGTCAGCTCGCAAGCTATGCTAACAACATAGTGAATACCCATAGCCTCATACAATCGAAATAATGACAGGCATCATTCGTCTACTAAATGACAGCGCTAAGAACGGCGTACAATCGCCTACTGACTCGGCGAAAACATTGCACGTAAAATAGCGCAAATAGCAGAGAGGGACTCACCATGTGGAAACAAATTGGCATCGCCGTAATAGCAGGGTGGCTACCCGTCGGTAGCTTGGCCTCTGATCAATCGCTGCAGCAATCGCCGGACATTACAGGAACGCTGGAGGGTGATTCACAAGAGTGGTTTGTATTAAGCCAAGGTGATGACTCAAATGCCTCGTTCGTCGAATTTGGTGACGACATCAACATCGATATCACCGGTTTTATCGACCCTGAGCGCTGGGATGCGCAAGAGGCGCTGTCTATTAGCCTAACCGTGCGTGACGGTCAGTTGTTGAGTGCCGACGTTCTTCAGCTTATTGGCACATCGACGTCTCCGCCTTTATATACTTCTGACGGCGGTGACGTGACGGTTTCACTGACGCACTATGAGCGCGATGGCCAAGCGGTGCATGTAGCGGGCACCATCCAAGGGATGCTAGCGCTTCAAGTTCAGTTAGGTGATGCGCCGGATCCGAATGAAAGCATTGATATTGACGTGACGTTCGATATCGAGGCGCAGAAGATAGAGTTTTAAATCTAAGGCCCAACTTCGCCGGACTTTCTTGTGTTGCTCAGCCGAACTGCTGATGCAGCCAGCTATTAATAGTATCTGACTCGTACATCCATTCCTCACGCCCATCGTCATGAGTGATCTTTAAACACGGCACTTTACTTTTGCCGCCGCCTGCTAAGAGCGCCTGCTTATGGGCGGGGTCAAGCTGAGTGTCGCGTAACTCAATATTCAATCCCAGGCGTGTCATCTCTTTGCGTACCTTTATGCAAAAAGGGCAGGTACGAAATTGATATAATGCAAGGCCCTGACACGCTTGATCAACGCGAGCCTGATCTTCAGGCGTGCGCTCAATTGACGTTGGCGTAGTGAGCTTTTCCGACATAATCATAACGGGGGCGAGTACGACGCGAAGGCCACGAAAAAAGTAGCGAATAAGAATGCGCATATAGGGCTCCTTGGCTGATAACAGCATGACAAGTGGATCGACAAATTGGCGATAAAACGCATAAAGAGTGGCCGCATCCTGCAACAACTGAAGAGATTTGTCACTTGAAGAGGTTTGACGGGCGTTAATCGCGGTTTATAGCGATGAGGTAATGAGCAAATTGCACCAGCATGCTAGGCTATTTAGTTATTTTTACGCCTATTTTGACTGTTTTGTAATGCATTTATGGGCAGTTAACTGGTTGGAATCATTTATTGGCGATTAACGGGGCGAGAGGCATGCACCTTCATATTATTGGTATCTGTGGCACCTTTATGGGCAGCTTAGCGCTACTGGCACGCGAGTTGGGGCATGAAGTTAGCGGCTCTGATAAGAATGTTTATCCGCCCATGAGTACCCAGTTAACTGACGCTGGGATTACCTTGATGGAAGGCTATACAGCAGAGCATTTATCGCCAGCTCCCGATATTGTCATCGTAGGTAATGCGTTATCACGCGGTAATGCAGAGGTCGAAGCACTACTTAATAGCGGCGTGTCGTATACCTCGGGTGCGCAGTGGTTGGCTGAGCACGTACTGCCAGGGCGGCGCGTTATTGCCGTTGCCGGCACCCATGGCAAGACCACGACGGCTAGCGTTGTCGCGTGGCTATTAGAAAGCGCCGGTTTAGCACCGGGCTTCTTAATTGGCGGCGTGCCGCGCAACTTTGGCGTATCGGCACGGCTAGGCGATCCACGGGCGCCGTTTGTGGTCGAGGCCGATGAATATGACACGGCCTTCTTCGATAAGCGCTCCAAGTTTGTTCACTATCGCCCTCATATCGCGATTCTCAATAATCTTGAATTTGATCATGCTGATATCTTTCCCGACCTGGCCGCCATTGAACGCCAGTTCCATCACTTGATTCGCACTGTGCCCAGCCAAGGTCATTTGCTGGTCGCTGATGAACAGCCCGCCCTGGACCGCGTTTTGGAACAGGGAGCCTGGACGCCGGTCGAGCGCTTTGGCAATCAAAACAATAGCCAGTGGCAGCTGCGCTTAGAACGTGCTGATGCCAGCCGCTTTCAGGTCATCCACTGCGCGGATGAGCACGGCCAGGATGAAGACGCTGTCGTTGAGTGGTCGCTAACGGGAGAGCATAACGCGCGTAACGCGCTTGCCGCGCTAGCAGCCGCACACCTGTGTGGGGTTGATTTAGCCCGTGGTTGCGCGGCATTGGCGCGGTTTGAAACGCCCAAGCGGCGCCAGGAAGTGCGTGGTGAAATCAATGGTATTCAGGTGATTGATGATTTTGCCCATCACCCCACGGCCATTGCCGCTACGCTCAAAGGGTTGCGCGCCGCTACTACCAAAGGCCGCTTGCTGGCGGTTATTGAGCCACGCTCAAATACCATGCGTTTAGGCGCGCTACGCGAGCGTTTGCTTGAAAGCGTTGCTGATGCTGATGCTGTGTTTTGGTTTCAACCAAGCGGGCTGGACTGGTCGATGGAGGCGCTTGTCGCCGAGCAAGATGGCCGTGGGCAGCTATTTGGCGAGATCACGTCGTTGGTAGAGGCCGTCATTAGTCAGGCGTCTCCGCTAGACCGTATTGTGGTCATGTCCAACGGTGGTTTTGAAGGCGTTCATGAGCGCCTGCTTGCCGCGCTAACAATCGTCAAGGAGAGTTAAGCGTGACAAGTACAAGCAGTACATCGTTCAAAACGCCGATTACGGTAGCGCTGACGGGCGCCTCGGGAGCGCAATATGGCTTGCGCCTGATTGATGTCTTGGTCGCCGCGGGGCATGAAGTATGGGTCATGGTGTCAAAAGCGGCCCACATGGTGATCGCAACAGAAACGCCTTTCTCACTCCCCGCGCAGCCTCAGCGTTTAGTGGATGCGCTCAGTGAGCGCAGCGGAGCGCAGGCTGGGCAAATACGCTGCTTTGGGCGTGAGGATTGGATGGCACCTGTGGCATCAGGTTCAGGCGCGCCCTCAGCCATGGTTGTTTGCCCGTGCTCCACTGGATCGCTGTCAGCTATCGCAACAGGGGCCAGCAATAACTTGATTGAGCGGGCCGCAGATGTCGCTATTAAAGAACGGCGCACGCTGGTGCTGGTGCCGCGTGAAAGCCCGCTGTCGCCTATTCATCTTGAGCATATGCTGGCGTTGAGCCGCCTGGGGGTGGTCATTTTGCCTGCTGCGCCAGGATTTTATCATCGCCCTCAGAGCATTGATGATCTCATTGACTTTATTGTAGCGCGCATTCTTAACCAGCTGAGCATTGAACATACGCTGCTCCCTCGCTGGGGCGAAGCGGGTAGTTCAGCGACCCCTCCTTCTGCACAGGAATATTGATAGATGATGTCTTGGGCGATACTTTCGGTTTTTGTGCCAACGTTTCTCTTTGTTTCACTAACGCCAGGGATGTGCATGACGCTCGCCATGGTGCTTGGGATGACCCAGGGCGTTAGGCGGACACTATGGATGATGATCGGGGAACTGGTGGGCGTGGGCTTGGTCGCCGCAGCCGCCGGTGCGGGCGTTGCCGCGCTCATGCTGCGTCAGCCTGAATTATTTGTGCTGTTTAAATGGGTGGGGGGCGCCTATCTCGGTTATTTAGGCATCATGATGTGGCGCTCGCGTGGGCGTATGGCAATTCCTAGCGAGCTGGATGCCGGCCCACCGGCAAGCCGTCTTCAATTGGCAACGCAAGGGTTTGTCACGGCCGTAGCCAATCCTAAAGGGTGGGCCTTTTTTATGGTTTTGCTGCCACCATTCTTGGACGGTGGTCGCCCCCTTTTAGGCCAGCTTAGTCTTCTGATTGTAGTGATTTTGACTATCGAGTTTGCGAGTATGCTGGTCTATGCCACCGGCGGCAAAACGTTGCGCAACGTGCTGGGTAAAAGTGGCAATGTGCGTTTGCTAAATCGTATAGCCGGTACGCTGATGATTGGCGTGGGTCTGTGGCTGGCGCTAGGTTAGCTAATACTTGATCGCTAAACCGGCGGCAGCAGCCCAACGCGAGCGCTGATAAGGGCAAATGATGCGATACACAGCAGCAGCCATGGGCAGGGGAGTAAACACGCTCGAGGCTGCTGCTGCCAATGCAGCAGCGTCAGTGCACATACCACCAGTCCTAATAATGCCCCGCCAACAAGATCACTAAACCAATGCACCCCCATCACCAGCCGCGATAGCGCCATCGGTAGCGCAAAAGAGAGGGCTGCCCAGTAGGCCCAAAAACGTTGCTGTCGCGGTAGCTCGGCAGCAATAAAAGCTGCCGCCAGACCCAACAGAACCACAGTCGTTGACGTGTGGGCGCTGGGATAAGAAAACGAGCCCATTAAGTAGTCCGGGGTGCCTGGGCGAGGACGAGCAAACAGCTCCTTCATCAGTGTGTTGAGCATCGCCACGCCGCCTAATGCGCCACACCAATGCAATAGAGCATCCCACCTATTGCGCACCAGCATCCATATTGCCCAGGGCAGCGTTAACGCGATAATGCCGTAGGTGTCGCCGATTTCAGCAAAAATATTCGCGATTATGTAGGTGATATCGCTGTGCAGCCAAACGAACATGCGCTGAACGAGTAAATCCATTTCCAGTGGGCCGTGATGATTGATAACCAGCAATGTCCAGCCAGACAAGCTGCCTAACGCGATAACTAGCAGTAGCAATGACGCCAGCGGGACATCGCCTGTTTGGCTCATTGCAAGCCAAGGGCGTCGTAATAGCGGGATGCGGCGAATACTTCCGGCAATGATGCGATAAAGCCGACCATGGCGCGACGCCTGATGTCGGCCCCAAGAGAAAATAACCGCCAATACAATAATGATAAACGCGAGTGTCACTAAGCCTGCTTCTAAGCCAGGCGGTAGATTTAGATGGTGCTGCCAAGCGCGCCCAAGCAAATAGCCGGGCAGTATATAGGCGGGCGCCCAAAGCGCTGCTGAGATTATGTTGGCCAACAAAAAAGTGCGCGGTGGCATGCGCATCATGCCCGCTACTAACGGAATGATGGGCCTCACTGGCCCTACAAAACGGCCAATAAGAACGGATGAAACGCCATAGCGCTTAAAAAAGCGCGTACCCCGATCTAGCCATTCAGGGTGCTGTGACAGTGGCCAGCGCTGAGTTACCTGCTCGCGATGCTTAAAACCCAGCGCAAAGCTAATGCCATCCCCTAAAATGGCGCCGATGAAGGCCGCGCCTATCAACCATGCCAGGGCAATATCCTGATGACCTGCTAATGAAGCCACCGTGGTTATTAACATAACGCCGGGTACGAGCAGGCCCACTAGCGCCAGAGACTCGACAAGTGCAATAACGAGAACTAAGCAAAGTAACAGTGGTGGGGATAACGTTAAGGACTGTAGCGTATCAGCGAAGGACACAAGCCTCTCCAGCTAAATGTTTGAATAATGGGTAAACGGAGACTATGCGTGCGCGATAGCCGCGCCGCGCGCTTCTAAACGGCTTAAGTAACGTTCGAAACTTTCTGCGCGAGTAGGTATGCAGGCTGCAATACGTACTCCAAGTTGCCCCGTTTCGACCAAGACGCATCGAGAAAGTGCCCACTGTAAGCGCTCACGGACCAATAGTGCACCGCTTTCACTAGTATCAGGCAGCACAAGCCAGAAAGTAGCATTGCTGGTACGCCCCAAAACATCATGGTCGCGGCAGCGGCTGTTAACCTCACTGCACAGAGCGCCGAGCAGTGCTGTTTTTGCGCGCTGGCCAAATTGTTCCTCGGCCATATCTAGCTGGGGAAGGTGCAATACTAACAGGGCTAGCTGCTTATTAAGCATCTCTGCTCGCTGGTATTCGCTATGCAGGCGCTCTTTAAGCGTATCAATATGATAAGCGTTACAGTCGCTGTCATTTGGATCGGTGGCGCGTAGCATGTGGGTCAGGTCGCACAGTTCATGGGCAGTGGGCCAAAGCTGGTGGCGTTTCATGTGCAGGATAAATATTTCGGCGTGCGTTCCCTCGCGTTGACAGCGCCGCTGCTTCCGAAGGATATCACGAAGCAGCTGTTCCTCAGCCCATAGGTTTAGACCTGGGATCAAGCGTAAGCGTTGGCGAATGGCCACGTCCATATCGATAAGCTGCTGTGCTCGCGACAGGGCGATCAAACTGAGTATTATCAAGCTAGCTAATAAGAATATGAGTGTCGGGGTGTCCGACTGAGGTGCCACCATTGCGGTACTAATTAGCGCAGCACTTTAGAGTAAAGGCAGCGCACCATCTGCGTTGCGGTAACATCAGCATGGCAGCCCTCGTTTTTGTACTTGCTTTGCATGGTGGCTTATTATTCGTCCTGAATAGCCTAGCGCGCTAAGGCAAATGGGTGAGCGCAGAATGGTAAGCGTACGCTGTATACATTAGCGCCTTAGTCACCCTTAGCATAACGTCCAAAAGGCGTAACATCTTTATCAGCGCGACAAACGGCAATGCGAGCATCCTTGCCAGCCTAGAAACAGCAGTATTAGTTGACGACCCTAGCCAGTGTTTAGGGCACCTATAACCGAGTATGCGCGACGACGCGCGGAGACAGCATGAGCGTTTCAACACCGTTCCAAAGCGGCGCCCTTCAATACCTTTCTAGCGGTGATGTGCCCGCCTACATGCAGGCACTGGGGCAGGCGGCTCGGCATGCAGCCAGTGAGCTGCGGCGAGCGGATACTGGCTTGAAAAATCGTGCTTTATTGGCCATTGCCGACCGCTTAAAGGCTGCGCGCGGATGCATTTTAGACGCCAATACAGCAGATTTACAGCGCGGTCGTGAAAACGGCCTAGAGAGCGCGCTACTAGATCGTTTAGCGCTGGACGATGGGCGTGTGAGTAGCATGATTGAAGGCCTTCATCACGTGGCCGCGTTGCCTGATCCAGTGGGTGAGATTGATGACATGCGGTACCGTCCCAGCGGCATTCAGGTGGGTAAAATGCGCGTGCCGCTAGGCGTTATCGGTATTATTTATGAGTCACGCCCTAACGTGACGCTGGAAGCCGCAAGCCTGTGTTTGAAGTCGGGTAACGCCTGTATTTTACGCGGTGGGTCCGAGGCTAGTGAATCCAACGCTGCCATCAGCGCCTGTATTCAAGCCGGGCTTGCGGATGTAGGGTTGCCCGCTGGCAGCGTGCAGGTGGTGGCCACCACTGATCGTGCGGCCGTCGGTGAAATGATCAGCATGCCTGAGTATGTTGATGTCATTATTCCGCGCGGCGGGAAATCACTGATTGAGCGTATCTCCCGTGAGTCGCGCGTGCCGGTGATCAAGCATTTAGATGGCGTATGCCATGTGTATATTGATACAACGGCGGATCCCGGCAAAGCGCTAGCGATTGCCGTCAATGCCAAAACACATCGTTATGGCACCTGCAATACGATGGAAACACTGCTGGTGGATGCGCCGATTGCAGACCTGCTGTTGCCTGAACTAGCGCGCGCTTATGGCGAACATGACGTTGAACTGCGTGGCTGTCAGCGCACGTTGGCGCTGTTGCCGCAAGCCATTGCCGCAACGGATGCCGACTGGTCGGCGGAGTATTTAGCGCCGATTCTGGCCATCAAAATCGTCGATGGCATCGAGGAAGCCATTGCGCACATAGAGTTTTACGGCTCCCATCATACCGATGCGATCGTCACTCAAGATTACTCGCTGGCACGACGCTTTATGGCTGAAGTTGATTCCAGCTCAGTGATCGTCAATGCATCAACGCGTTTCGCCGACGGTTTTGAGTACGGCTTAGGCGCTGAGATTGGTATTTCAACCGATAAGCTTCATGCCCGTGGCCCGGTAGGATTAGAAGGACTAACAACACGTAAGTACGTGGTGTTTGGTGACGGGCAGGTTCGCGAGTGATTAGGTGGAATAATAAGGGGGTGAAGTGAGTAGCCATGAGCCTCGTATCGGCATGCTGGGTGGCACGTTTGACCCCGTTCACCTGGGTCATTTGCGCAGTGCGGTAGAACTACACCAGGTGCTGGCGCTTGATCAATTGCATATGATTCCAGCTCAGCAGCCACCGCTGCGCGGACGCCCGCAGGTATCTGCCCAGCAGCGGTTGTCGCTGTTACAGGCGGGTATCGGCGATACTCCAGGGCTTGTCGCCGATGACCGTGAGCTGCAGCGCGACGGGCCTTCCTACAGTGTCGATACGCTGGCCGAGCTGAGAGCCCATTATGGCGAGCAGGCGCGCTTAGTAATGGCCATTGGCTATGATGCCTTTCTGCGACTTGCGCAGTGGTATCAGCCTGAGCGCATATTTGCACTGGCTCATTTAGTGGTCATCGCGCGACCTGGCTACAGTGACGCGCTACCTGAGTCATTAACGGAACTGGTGGGGCAACGTGGAGTCGATAGCGTAGAACAGTTGATGCAGCTTTCCTGCGGGGGATATTTATTCCTTGAGCTGCCTTCATTGTTGGCAATTTCCGCTACGGGCATTCGCGAGTGTTTAGATCAAGGCAAAAGCGTGCGTTATTTGGTGCCAGAGCCCGTTGAGCAGGCCATTAAGCGCCACGGACTTTATCAGCAGTGAGATATAGCGCTGGCAGTCAGCAAAGAAGCCGTTACAATGGCCGGCTTTATTGACCGGTTATCGAACGAGGTTGTCTTTAGGAGTCATGCACATCGATACATTGAAAAGCCTAGCGGTTGACGCGCTAGAAGAGCTAAAAGCACGTGACATTACGCACTTGGATGTTTCCAAATTAACCGAGGTCACTGACCTCATGCTGATTGCCAGTGGTACGTCTACCCGGCACGTAGCCGCTATTGCCCAAAATGTGGTTGAAAAAGCCAAAGCGGCCGGGCTGCGGCCTCTGGGTGTTGAAGGTGGCGATAATGCAGACTGGGTGCTTGTCGACCTAGGCGATATCGTCGTGCACGTTATGATGCCTGAAGCGCGGCTTTTGTATGACCTAGAGCGTCTATGGGCTGATTTGCCGAGCGACTCTGGCGCCATTGACGAATCGCTTGAGCGCTTCCGTGAGCGGGCCAATATGTCATGAAAATTCGGCTGTTAGCCGTAGGTAACAAAATGCCTGCCTGGGTAGAAGAGGGCGTGGAAACCTACCGCAAACGGCTGCCGCGAGATTTTAATCTTGAGATTGAAGAAATTGCGCTTGGGCAACGGGGCAAAAATGCTGACATTGCTAAAGCGCGTGCTCAAGAGGCCCAGCGGATTCGCGACAAGCTGCGTGGTGATGAGTACGTTGTTGCATTGGAAGTGAAAGGTAAGCCGTGGACCACCGAACAATTAGCCCAAGAAGCCGGCGATTGGCGCATGACCGGGCGCGATATTGTTCTACTGGTCGGTGGGCCCGATGGGCTTGAGCCTTCGCTTTCGGCGATGGCGGAAAAAGCATGGTCGCTTTCTCCTTTAACGTTACCTCATCCTCTGGTTCGTATTATGCTGGCTGAGCAGCTATATCGCGCTTGGACACTGCTAGTGGGCCATCCCTATCACCGCTAAAGGTTGAATTGTGGGCAACCACTGCTCTCGACTTGCGGCGCTCATTATTCGATTTGAGAGTCATTTTTGCCATGCTCAAGCGCCCCAACACGCTTAAAAATTCCGAGCAAGAGCTGCGTATTTTTCGAGTCAGGGCGCTGATCGCTATTTTATCCGTGTTGTTACTTGCCTGCCTATTAACGAGCCGATTGGTTTACTTACAAATTGTTCAACATGATTTGTACAGCACACGCTCTGAAAATAACCGTGTACGCGTGGAGCCATTGCCGCCCAATCGAGGTTTGATTTACGACCGTAATGGCGTGCTGTTGGCAGAAAATCGCCCTACCTATAACTTAACGCTGGTGCGTGAGCGGGTCGATAATTTAGATGAAACGCTGGCACTTTTAGTCGACTTACTTGAGTTGCCTGAAGAAGAGATTGAGGCATTCAATGTCCGCTCGCGCCAGCGTCAGCGACCTTATCAGCCAGCGCTATTGACCAGCGATCTTAGCGAAGAGCAGATTGCGCGCCTGGCGGTTAATCGCCATCGACTCCCTGGCGTTGAAGTGGAAGCCCAGCCGCTGCGTTTTTATCCCGATGCTGAGGTCATGGCCCACGCATTGGGCTATGTGGGACGTATTAACGCTCAAGAAATGGAGACCCTGGATGCGGGCCGCTACGCGGGCACGCATTTTATTGGCAAAACGGGCATTGAGCGCTTTTATGAAGAAGAGCTTCACGGCCAAGCGGGCTTGCGCAAGGTAGAAACCAACGCCCGCGGCCGAGTACTAAGAGAGTTGGGGCGAACCGACCCTGTGCCAGGGCAAAACCTGACCTTAACGTTGGATAAATCGCTTCAAATGCTCGCATATGAGCTACTAGATGGACGCCGCGGCTCCATCGTCGCCATCGCGCCTGCAACGGGCGACATTCTGGCGATGGTGTCCACACCGGGGTTTGATAGTAACCAGTTTGTCACCGGAATCGATGTAGCTTCTTATCGCGCCCTGCAGGAAGATCTTGATCTGCCTTTGTTTAACCGCGCCATTCGTGGTCACTATCCACCTGGCTCTACGATTAAACCTTTTTTAGCACTGGCGGGGCTTTCTGAGGACGTGATTACGCCCGACAGCACGATTAATGACCCTGGCTACTATCAATTGCCAAACGATACGCGCCGCTACCGTAACTGGCTGCGCTGGGGGCATGGGCGGGTAGATTTAGAGCGAGCGTTAGCGGTATCTAATAACACCTACTTCTATACCTTGGCCCACGATTTGGGTATTGATAGCCTGCATGATCGAATGAGTAACTTTGGTTTTGGTCAGCGCGTGGCATACGACGTTCAGGGCGAAAGTGGCGCTCTAATGCCCTCTCGGGATTGGAAGCGTGGGCGCTTTAACCAGCCCTGGTACCCGGGTGAAACTCTGTCAGTAGGCATCGGGCAGGGTTATTGGCAGGTGACGCCTTTGCAGCTTGCCAGCGCCACTGCGACGCTGGCCAATCGCGGTCACTGGGTTAGGCCACGGCTAGCGCGCCAAATTGGTGATACACCTGTCCCACGAGACCTTCCAGATACTTTGGACGATATAACGTTGAGCAATGATGGCTGGTGGGATCGCGTTTTCAGCGGTATGGAAAAGGTGTTAAGCGGTAGTGAGGGAACCGCGCGCCGCACCGGCGCAGGGCTTGAGTATCGTATGGGCGGTAAGTCAGGTACCGCGCAAGTATTTTCACTAGGTCAAGACCAGCGCTATAACGCAGATGAGCTAGCAGAGCGGCTACGTGACCACGCGTTGTTTGTGGCGTTTGCACCGTTAGACGACCCACAAATCGCTGTTTCCGTTATTGTTGAGAATGCCGGTGGCGGTAGTACGCATGCTGCGCACCTGGCGCGAGCCATGACCGATGCTTGGCTTCTGGAGGATGACGCGCCTGACGTGGAAGAAGTGCGCGAAGCACTAGCGGATGATAATGCCAATGTGGAGGGAAACTAAGCCATGCCGTGGCATTTTATAACTCGATCGATGCGTGGCCATCCCGTCCGCCCGCCGGATAGCGGTATTTCACGGCGTAAAAGTATTTGGGAGCGAATCCATCTTGACCCCTGGCTGCTGGGGCTACTGCTTGTACTGATGAGCGGTGGTTTAGTGGTCCTTTACAGTGCCTCCGGCCAGTCTATTGATTCTGTCATTGCTCAAGGCCTGCGTTTTTGCCTTGCGCTGGCGGTGATGGTGATTATCGCGCAGTTCTCCCCGTCGACTTTCCTACGCTGGGCGCCACTTGGCTACGGGGTCGGTGTCGTAATGCTATTGGCGGTTGATTTAGTTGGCGATGTGGGGATGGGAGCCAAGCGGTGGCTGGAGATTCCCGGCGTGATTCGTTTTCAGCCCTCCGAGATGATGAAGTTAGCGGCGCCTATAATGGTGGCGGCCTACCTTAGTCGCTGTGAACTACCGCCCCGCCTTCGGGATATCATCGTATGTGGTGTGATTATTGGGGTGCCGGTAGTGTTAACGGCGATTCAGCCAGACTTGGGAACCTCGCTGTTAGTCGCCAGTGCGGCGCTAATTGTGGTGCTGCTAGCAGGCTTGTCGTGGCGATTGATAGGATTTATTTCCGTGCTGGGCGCTGCGGGCGTTCCGGTGTTGTGGATGAATATGCATAATTATCAACGTCAACGGGTACTGACGTTTTTAAACCCTGAAAGCGACCCGTTAGGTTCAGGTTGGAATATTATTCAATCGACTACTGCCATTGGCAGTGGTGGCGTATGGGGTAAGGGATGGCTTCAAGGCACTCAATCGCAGCTAGAGTTTTTACCCGAGCGTCATACGGATTTCATTATTGCCGTATTAGGCGAAGAGTTCGGGTTGGTGGGAATGCTGGTGCTGCTGTGTCTGTATCTGCTGATCGTGAGTCGCGGCTTATGGATGGCAAGCTCTGCTCAGGATACCTTTGGTCGCTTGGTCGCAGGCAGCATCATATTGACGTTTTTTATCTATGTGTTTGTCAACATGGGCATGGTGAGTGGAATTCTGCCTGTTGTGGGCGTGCCGCTACCGCTGGTGAGCTATGGTGGCACCTCAAGCGTGACCTTGTTAGCGGGTTTCGGTATTCTCATGTCTATACATGCCCACCGTCGGCTGCTGTCGCGCTAGACATAATGTGCAAGGTTCAGCTTGTGCTGTTCGCGCGCGTTGCTCGGGAATGGAGGCCTCAGGAATGGAATGTTCAGGAGTAGAAAAATGAACGGGATTCACTGCAAGACGAGCAGCTATTTTTTAGCAGCGCTGATGTGCTGGGTAACGCCGGCGGCATTCGCCGACGAGCCCTCACAGGCTTCTCAGAAGCAGGTTGCTCCGCAGTACAATGCTGATAGTCAGGCGCTGGTAGATGAGCTCGTCGCAGACGGCCTGCCAAAAGCGTGGGTGGACGCAGCGCTGGGACAGGCGAGCTACACCCAAAGCGTGCTAGATGCTATGGAAGGGGCGGCAGAGCGTCGCCTGCGTTGGTACGAGTATCGCAATATTTTTATGACCGAGCAGCGGATTCAAGAAGGCGCTGAATTTATTGATGCTCATGCTGATGCCTTAGCACGCGCCGAAAGCACCTACGGCGTTCCCGCAGAAGTTATCACCGCCATTATCGGGGTTGAAACGTATTACGGGCGTCATAAGGGGCAGCATCGCGTGCTAGATTCGCTTGCGACGCTGGCGTTTTATCATCCCTCAAGAGGTGCGTTTTTTCGTGGTGAACTGGCCGCTTTCTTACGCATAGCGTATGAGCAGCATGTTGAGCCCTCTGAGTTACAGGGCTCTTACGCTGGGGCTATGGGTTACCCGCAGTTTATTCCTACGAGTTATCAAGCCTATGCCGTCGATTTTGATGGCGATGGTATCCGTGATCTGTGGGAGAATCCAGTCGATGCGATAGGCAGTGTTGCTAATTACTTCGCCGTACATGGTTGGAAGCAGGGCGCGCCTATTTATCACCCGGCCAGTGGTCCCGACGTATTGCCCGTCGAACTATTGGATGAGCTTTCGTTCAATCAAACCTCTGCGCCTACGGTGAGTGTTACTGAACTCTCTGC
This sequence comes from Halomonas sp., assembly GCF_052095695.1. GTDB lineage: Bacteria > Pseudomonadota > Gammaproteobacteria > Pseudomonadales > Halomonadaceae > Vreelandella. Next base: position 7,705 of record NZ_JBQDLQ010000038.1, on the reverse strand, counting down.
GCACGGCATTGAGCCTAACGAGCCGTTAGACAGCAACTTGCCGGTGATACCGTTGGCACTAGAGTTCGCTGATGGTGAAACGCACTATCGGTTTGGCGAGTATAATTTTTATGTTATTACCCGCTATAACCATAGTCACCTGTATGCAATGGCCGTGGCCGAGCTATCAGAAGCGATTGCTGAGCGATATGAGGACGAGGAATGAAGGCTCATTTGTCAGCGTTACGATTAGCGAAAACGCAGCTTACAATGCCTCTGCGAGCGGGCGGTTTGCTCGCCATACTTGTATTGGTTGGCGGCTGTGCGAATAACAACGTTCAGCGCACTGATACGCCTAGCTCAGCCAGTCAAGCCGCTGCTAAGGGCCCAGCGCCAACGGCTGCCAATACGGCTGGAGGACGCTACGCGTTAACGGGCGATGCTTACCCGGTTGAGCCGCCGGATGTTACCAAAGTGCCGGATGCGGAGCCGCGTATTGAGCAACCCTCTGCAGGTGGCAATCGTTCGACCTATGAAGTGTGGGGAAAAACGTACCACGTGTTGCCTGATGCGACAGGCTACGAAAGACGCGGTACGGCGTCGTGGTATGGCGAAAAATTTCATGGCTATGCCACTTCAAACGGGGAAATCTACGACATGTATAAAATGTCGGCCGCTCACCGTTCACTGCCATTGCCTACCTATGCGCGGGTAACAAGTCTCGATAGCGGTCAGTCAATTATTGTCAGGGTCAACGATCGTGGCCCGTTCCACAGTGATCGTGAAATCGATCTTTCTTACGCAGCAGCGGCTCGGCTAGGCTTTCTCGATAACGGTACAGGGCCTGTGAAAGTGGAGGCTATTGATTCCGAACGTTGGGTGGCTGAGCGTGGTGGGGCAGCCCCACCACGTGCTCAAACCGTGAGTCAGGTGCCCGCGGCTCGTCCATCGCCTAGCGTTGCTACGCAACAGCCCGTTGTACCCGTACCCGCTGCTCCTGTTCAAACAGCGGTTGCTCAGGCGCCCGCGGCAGCTGGTGCTACCAGTGGCGCTATGTATCTACAAATTGCTGCTTTGGGTAGTCCCGAAGGTGCACAGAAGTTACAGCAACGATTGGAAGGTGAACAACCGCACTCAGTGCGTATAATGAACGACGCGGATATGTATCGAGTGCAGGTGGGCCCTATTGCACCTGCGCAAGAATCTCAAGCACGTGAAGCATTACGCCAAGCGGGCTTCCCTCAGGTGTTTGTTGTGCGATAATTCACTGCCTATCTATTTCTGGCGGCGCGACTAACGCGCCGCTGTTTTTTTCCAAGTAAGTGAGACTGACGTTATGAACGTGTTTACATCCATTGGCCGCTCTGCACGGCTGTGCCTTTTTGCTGCCATGGCGACTGTTACTCTGCCTGCCGCTGCCCAGGTAATTCCTCAGCCACAAACAATTATTCCGGCGGCACCACAGTTAGCGGCAAGTTCGTGGATACTCATGGATGCCGATAGTGGGCGCATATTGGCCGAGCATAATTCGGATGAACGCCTTCCCCCCGCCAGTCTGACCAAATTGATGACCGCTTATCTGGTTGAGCGTGAGCTTGATCGCGGCACCATCAATCTCACCGACATGATCAATATCAGCGAGAACGCTTGGCGCACCGGCGGCTCGAAAATGTTTATTGAAGTAGGCGACCAAGTGTCAGTCGATAACCTGCTCCACGGTATCATTATCGTTTCAGGCAACGATGCGAGTGTGGCCATGGCCGAGCACTTGGCCGGTGGTGAAGCGCCGTTTGCCGACCTGATGAATCAGCACGCTACGCGCCTGGGCATGAACGACACAAACTTCCAGAACGCTACTGGTTTGCCAGCTGAAAATCACTATTCAACCGCGCATGATATGGCGCGCTTATCACGCCATATCATCAATGATTATCCTGAACATTATGAAATCTACTCGCACCGTTCCTTTGCCTTTGGCGGCATTGATCAGCCCAACCGCAACCGCCTGCTGTGGCGTGACACCTCGGTAGATGGTCTTAAGACCGGCTGGACAACCGAAGCGGGTTTCTGCTTGGTATCTTCGGCAAAGCGTGACGACATGCGTTTGATTTCTGTTGTCATGGGCACCAATTCTGACGAAGCGCGTGCTCAGGAAACGCAAAAGCTGCTTAGCTACGGCTTCCGCTTCTTTGAAACGATGAAGCTTTACGAGCGTGGCGCTGTGCTCGCTACGCCGCGCGTTTGGGGTGGTGATATTAACGAACTGCGGGTCGGCGTTGATGAAGAAGTCTTCATGACTCTGCCGCGCAATCGTAATGAAGAACTTCGCGCTCGACTGAATCTTGATCCTGACCTGAAAGCGCCGATCGCGATTGGCGACGAGGTGGGTACTCTAGAAGTTCACCTGGGTGATGAAATTGTGGGCGAGCGTCGTTTAGTCGCTTTGGAAAATGTTGAAGAGGGGGGACTGTTCAAGCGTCTGTTTGATCAGGTTAAGCGTTTCTTTAGCGGCTTGATTAGTAATTTTACCGACTAGTCTGACGTTGGTATGTTCGCTGGTTAGCCCAAACGTATATTGACGATGAAAGGTTTGCTATGAAAAAAGGTGCCCCTCAGGGAGTCCGCGATTTGCGCCAGCCGGCAGTGCTGGAGCCGCCTAAAATCACTTTTCCATGTGATTATTCATTAAAAATCGTAGGAGACGCCGCGGACGATTTTCCGGCCAGCGTATGCCAAGTCATTGTGCAATACGCAGCTGATTTCGATGCGACCACGATGCAGGTGGTTGACAGCCGAAACGGACGCTTTCAGTCAGTGCGTGTGGTGATCAGGGCAACGGGTGAGCAGCAAATAAAACAACTGTTTGATGCTCTAAAGGCCACTGGCCGTGTCCATATGGTGGTGTAATCGTGCAAGATTCGGCGCCGATTGAGCTACATCGGCTAGGTCGCCAGCCGTATCTTCCGATATGGGAGGCGATGCGCTCGTTGACCGATACACGGGATGAGTTCATGCCGGATCAATTCTGGCTAGTTGAGCACGACCCTGTATTTACTCAGGGTCAGGCAGGTAAGCCTGAGCATTTGCTAATGCCCGGCGATATCCCTGTCGTTCAGACTGATCGCGGTGGTCAAGTGACCTATCATGGGCCAGGCCAAGTAGTGCTTTATCCGCTTTTAGATGTGCGCAGAGGCAAGATCGGCGTGCGTGATTTGGTGACCGCGTTGGAGCGCGCGGTGATTGGGGTGTTGAGCAGCTATGGTCTTAACGCGTATGCCAAACCTGACGCTCCTGGTGTTTATGTTGCTGGCGAGACAGGTGAGGCAAAAATCGCCTCGCTCGGGCTGCGTATTAGAAGGGGTGCCAGTTTTCATGGGGTGGCGTTGAACGTAGATGGCGATTTATCGCCGTTTCTGCGCATTAATCCGTGCGGTTATGCCGGCATGCCGATGGCAAAATTGGCAGATTTTGTGGTATTACCTGATGATCACTGTGTAGGCGAGCAGTTGGCGCAAGCGCTAGCGGCTCAGTTAAAGCGCCGTTTATTGCCTGTTGAGCCGTTGCCAGTACGCTAATTTTTAGGTCTGTTTTCTAGAACCGTTATGTCTTAAAGCTGCTGTGTTCTAGATGCATGATTTCCTCGTGCTATAAATTGCCGCTGTACCGAGAGCCTAGCTTCCAGTACAGCGGTTTTTTAATGCCTAGCCTACATTGAGTGTAGGAATACGATTGGGATCGGGTTCTTGATGCTGGCCGGGAATGGCTGCAGGTGAGGCAAGGCCTAGATTATTTTTTTCAAAAACGCGGTCAGCGCGATAGCTTGAGCGCACGAGCGGGCCTGATGGAACTTCCATGAAGCCCTTTGCAAGACCAATCTCACGGTAGCGGTCAAACTCTTCTGGTGTTACCCAGCGCTCTACCGGCAAGTGGTTCTTAGTTGGGCGCAGATATTGCCCAAGCGTCACAATGTCGACACCTATTTCACGCAGGTCGTCGAACGTTTGTAGGATCTCTTCATCGGTTTCACCTAACCCAAGCATTATGCTGGTTTTGGTGATCATGTCAGGGCGGTAGCGCTTGGCATGAGCAAGCACATCGAGGGTTTTACGATAGCCTGCACGCCGGTCACGTACGCGTCCGGTTAAGCGCTCAACGGTTTCAACGTTTTGGGCAAATACCTGCAGCCCGGAATCAACGACTCGCTCAATCGCCGTGAGTTCGCCATTAAAGTCAGGTGTTAACGCCTCAACGACAACGTCCGGCGTGCGCGCTTTAATGGCGTTTACGCAGTTGGCGTAATGTGTTGCACCGCCATCGTCCAGATCATCACGATCTACTGAGGTCAGTACAATATAGCGAAGCCCCATCAGCTCGACTGACTTAGCCGTGTTTTCAGGCTCTTCAAGGTCCAGCCACCCTTGTGGGTTGCCGGTGTCTACTGCGCAGAAGCGGCATGCACGCGTGCAGACGGAGCCCATCAGCATGATAGTGGCCGTGCCGTTACTCCAGCACTCGCCCATATTGGGGCAGTGTGATTCTGCACATACGGTGCTAAGTCGATGCGTGGCGACGTTTTTTTTCACCGCTTCAAAGCGTTCGCCACCCGGGATCTGGGCACGTAACCACTTTGGCTTGCGCTCAAGAGTAGGGGCTTCTGCCTGCTCCTTGCGCTGCTTCATGCCATCCTTGATTACCGACATGCCATGTTCATTGCGGAATTTTTCACCGCTAGACACGCGCTGCGAGGGAATCTTGCTCATAGGGACAGAGCCTCTCTATTGTGCGGTAGGCATGGTAACGGAGGGGGCGCTCACCTCTCACTCAGCCTGCCAGTTGATGCGTAACTCGCTGGATAATTCTTAAGCCTAATGGGCGCTAATGTAACATATCCCGCCGTCAACAGGACACCGATAGGCGCTACTGCCAGCGCATTCCTAATCGGTCTGCGGGCTGTTGTACTCAGGGGCAGATGCCCCGTTGGAAATCGAAGTGCTGCGCAGGATCATCCTGAAAAAAGCTTGAAAATCGCCTTAAAAATAGCAAGGGCATTTATTTTGGGCTAAAGATCGACGTCATGCGGGTAGTGTCCTAAGCTATGCTGCGTTGCAGTATCATTGCTTTCGGGTCTGATGCTTGTGCATATACCCAATGGGGGAACCTATGAATTTTCTGGCAAATCCTTTGCTTTCTAGTTCCACGCTTACGCCTTTATTTGATCCGTTCGGATTTGGGCGTGCGGCCTTTGATTACTGGCGCGATAGCGTTGAGCGCAGCATTTTGTATTTAGATGTCATGCGCGAACGCGGCAATCAATACCTTGAGCATATGGAGCAAACTAAGCCCAATGTGTTAGGTTTCGATACCGAAGTGTTAATGGATGGGCGCACGCTGCCGCGACCAACCAACTATGAGCTACTGCGTGTACTACCCCATGAAGGTACCGAAATTGATCTGCAAAAGCGTCCCTTTGTCGTTGTAGACCCGCGCGCAGGGCATGGGCCAGGCATCGGTGGTTTTAAACCTGACAGCGAGCTAGGCGTCGCGCTGAAAGCTGGCCACCCCTGCTATTTTATTGGTTTTCTGCCGTTTCCTGAGCCAGGCCAAACCGTTGAGGATGTGGTTGAGGCAGAAATCGCCTTCTTGCGCCATGTAGTAGAACTGCATCCGGAAACCACTGAAAGACCCATGGTCGTTGGCAACTGTCAGGCGGGATGGCAGCTCATGATGGGGGCTGCCTTAGAGCCTGATGTGTTTGGGCCTATATTGATCGCCGGCGCGCCGCTTTCTTACTGGGCTGGCGAGCACGGTAAGGCCCCCATGCGTTATACCGGCGGAATGTCGGGCGGCAGTTGGATCACTGCCTTAACGAGCGATATCGGCGACGGCCTATTTGACGGTGCTTGGCTGGTGCAGAATTTTGAGCGCCTTAATCCAGCGAATACCTACTGGAAAAAGCAATATCACCTTTACGACAACATTGACACCGAAGCGGGCCGCTACCTTGATTTTGAACGCTGGTGGGGTGGCCACGTTGTGCTGGGCGGTGAAGAAATTCAATACATCGTCGATAACTTGTTTGTCGGGAATCGGCTTTCGACCGCACAGTTAGTGACACAAGACGGTCGTCGCATTGATCTGCGTAATGTTCGCTCACCGGTCGTTGTTTTCTGTTCAAAAGGCGACGATATAACGCCGCCGCCTCAAGCTCTGGGCTGGATTCGTGATCTTTATGAAGACGAAGATGATCTTATCGCCAATGAGCAAACCATCGTCTATTGCCAGCATGACACCACTGGCCATTTAGGAATTTTTGTATCAGGCAGCGTTTCGCGTAAAGAGCATACCGAGTTCACCGCCAATATGGATTACATTGATGTGATGCCACCGGGGCTGTATGAAACCGTGGTGACGCATGTCGATGACCGTAATGATCCAGAGTTAATCGAGCGCGATTACTTGCTGGAGTTTACGCCCCGCAATTTTACAGAGCTGGATCGGGACGTGATGCATAAGCCGGAGGATGACCGCCGTTTTGCAACGGTTGAGCGTGTTTCCGAAATTAATCTGGGCATGTATCGCCTCTTTCTTCAGCCTTGGCTCAAGGCGACCATCACGCCGGAAGCCGCGCGCTGGATGCGCCGCATGCACCCCATTCGTTTGGGCTATAAGCTACTTTCTGACCGTAACCCATTGTCAGTGCCACTGCCGGTAATGGCGGAGGCAGTGCGCAAGAACCGTCACTCTATCTCTCAAGACAATTTGTTTAAAGCACTTGAGATCATGGGCTCAGACCAGCTTGTGGCTAGCTTAAACAGCATCCGCGATTTACGTGACGCCAATACCGAAAAAATATTCATGGATATTTACGGTCAGCCATTTTTGCAAGCGGCTGTGGGTCTTCATGGCGATGCCCACGCCCACCGTCGCCGTCCTGGTGCAGAGCCTGAGCACCGCCGTTTTGTTAAGCAGCGCCAGGAAGAGATTCGTGAAAAAATTGCTCAAGGTGGCGCTCATGAGGCAGTCATGCGCTCGCTTATTTATGTACTCGGCGGCGCGCCCGCAACCGATGAGCGTAATTTCAAGCGTCTGCGCGCCTCGCGATCTGAGCTCGAGCCCGGTATCAAGCTCAGTGAGTTTAAGCGGTTGGTACGCGAGCAGTTCTTCATATTGAAGCTTGATCGTGAGCAAGCGTTAAATGTGTTGCCTGAGCTACTCAACGGGCAGAGTAATGCCGATATTGATGTCCATGTGAAGCAGCTGGAGCATGTTTTCGCCGCCAGCGGTGAGCTTTCAGAGCGTGCAGCAGAGCGCTATGCACAGATTAAAGTGTTATTTGGTAAAGCAAGGCCAGCCAAGCCCGCCGCCCCGGCAAAAGCACCCGTTAAGGCGGTTGCTAAGCCCAAGCGCTAAATCAGTCGCTTAGCTCAACGCGCCCCCGCCTATTTAGTGGGGGCGCTTTGTTTGCTTTAGCACCTTTTGGGTTGCCGTAAAGCCGAGGGCAGTCTAGTGTCTAGCTACTCTTTATCTGAAATTTAAGGATTCACATCACTAGCTAGTTGCTACTGGCGCTTAGCCAAGGGCTGGGGTAGGGTAGGCGCATTTTTTCATCCGTATCTTTTTAATGGACTGTTTCCCGGCGATACGGCACCGAATTCAGAGCACGCGCTAGAGTCAGCCCGTGCATTAGGAAAGTGGAGCACTATGGGCAAGTCACTGGTCATCGTCG
>NZ_JBQDLQ010000037.1:0-35253 GCF_052095695.1 Halomonas sp. | reverse complement strand
ATGGTAGTGTGGGGTCTCCCCATGCGAGAGTAGGTCATCGTCAGGCACTTATACCGCAGAAAACCCAGCCCATCGGCTGGGTTTTTTGTTTGCGCGGAAGAAAATAAATAGTGCTGAATAAATGCTATGATGCGACCCAATTAATTAGCTAGCCATCACCGTTTGTGATGGTCGGAATAGAGGTAAAAAGGTGAGTGAAATAGTACCTACGTCGTGGCTCGTCTACTGCCGTGCAGGGTTTGAAAATGATGCCTTAGCAGAAATGCAGCATCACGCAGCATTAAACGATGTAGGGTGTGAATCTTCTTATGGCGAGGGTTGGGTAAGCTTAACGCGCACCGATGGCGAACCGGTTAATGATTTGCACCGCCAAGCTGCCTTTAAATCACTGATTTTCGCTCGCCAGAGCCTAGCGGCACTGCCTGCGCTGAGCCTATCGCGTGATGATCGTCTTACCGCTATATTGGAGCAGGTCAAGGCCAGTGGCTGGAACTTCGAAGAAATTTGGCATGAAACGCCGGACACTAACGACGGTAAAGCACTGGCAGGGTTAATCAAGGCGCTTAAAAAGCCATTGGAAAGCTTGCTGAAGAAACGTGGCGCGTTAAGGCGAAGCGCGGGTGCTAGGCGGCTGCATGTTTTTTGGACCGATGGTGATAAAGCGCAGCTGGCAATGAGCTTTCCGGGTAACCGTAGCGAGCTTGTTAACGGTATTCGCCGGCTGCGTTTTCCATCGCGTGCGCCTAGTCGCTCAACGTTGAAGCTAGAAGAGGCATGGCACGAATTTATCCCTCGCGAAGAGTGGGAGACGCGTCTTGCGCCGCATATGCAGGCCGCTGATTTAGGCGCTGCACCCGGCGGGTGGACTTGGCAGCTCGTACAGCGCGGCATGTATGTGTATGCGATTGATAATGGCCCAATGGATTCTCAACTGCTGGGGACAGGGCAGATTGATCATCTTAAAGAAGATGGTTTTACCTGGGAGCCACCACAGCGTTTAGACTGGTTGGTGTGTGATATTGTTGATAAGCCTGTACGCGTGCTGGCGATGGTTGAGCGCTGGCTAATTCGTAAGTGGTGTAAAGAGGCAATCTTTAACCTCAAACTGCCTATGAAAAAGCGCTGGGACGAAGTAACGCGCTGCTTAACGACTTTGGAAGACGCGCTGGAAAAAGCGGATGTCAGTGCTAAGGTAACGTGTCGTCATCTTTACCATGATCGCGAAGAAGTCACTGTGCATGTAAGGCTCAGAAGCTAGTACCGACGGTCTTTAAAGTTTAATAGCCGGGCTCGTAAATACGGATAGTTTCATCTTCGGTTAGTAGCGGTAAAATACGCTGCATAGCCATTGTGCGCGCATCGCTTGAGTGCCACTCTTTCCAAGCACGGATGTCGCGCCACTTAGTAATCATTAAACGGCGATCGGTATGGCCACGCTCTACGAGGGTTTCGCCACCGACAAAGCCCCTTACGCCTAAAGAGGCGCGCATGGCTTCCCGTGCTGCTTGTTCATACTCTTCTTCTAGGCCGGGCATAATGCGCCGTTCGATGATGATTTTAATCATACGCTTTGCTTCCTGCACCGAGGATATCAATGGCTGCTAATACGGCTAACTTACCCAGCTATGATGAGTTGTTAGACACCTCTGGGCTCTATTGCCCAGAGCCGATTATGTTGATGCATAATAAAGTGCGCGACATGGCGTCAGGCCAAGTTCTTAAAGTGGTAGCTACAGACCCAGCGACAACGCGTGACGTGCCTAAATTCTGTCAGTTTCTGGGCCATGAGCTACTTGAGCAAGACGTCTCAACTGAGAGCAGCTACCTTTATTTTATACGCTTAGCTTAGCCCCGCATAAGGCCTTTAAAGTTTGCGAGGCACAGAGCGACTGGCCTCGCTATTAGTGCAACTGTGCAGCGTCTGTATCAATCGCTTGCCACGACCATCATGGCGAGAGCATCCAGCGTGGCCGGATCTTCTTCCAATATACGGTTAGCAATATGGCGTTGGAAAAAATAAACGGTCTGGTGGCGATCTTGTGCGCTGTATAGGCACTTGTCGCCTAGAAGAATGGGTGTCATTAGCGCTTTTGGTTCGTCGGCTAGCAGCGCGTCAAGACTGCCGTCACTGTAGAGGCGCCAGCCGTAAACGGGTTTCATATGCCAAGGCGAGTTTGGGTGGTTCATACACAAAGCATGTGTACCAAGTGTATCTGGGATTTGCTGAATAAGGGTGACGTCGCCTGACGCCTCATAATCGAAGTATTCCGCTGCCGCCGTTAGCTCATAAAACTTGTGATCGGGTGGGGAATCGAAAATTTCTTCCGTTTCAGGATCACGATAGCCAACGAAATAGCCATTTTCTTCACTGTTCAGATCTTGGCAGGCGGCTAAGGTTTCCATCCACGGTACTAGACCGATAATGTAACCGTCCTCTCTTAACCCCCAGGCTAAAATGGGCATGCCGTAATAGGTGTCAGGGTTCGCAGCGAGCTTATACACCATCTCAATGCCATCTAACTCAGGTGCTAAACGGACTAAACACTTTTGCGCCTGCTGGCGTTGGCGCACGGTTTCCAGGTCGATGACCTGGGCAGAGCGGGGTGACAGGGATGCGCCCATTGTGTCCCTCCTTGTGCTGCGTGGTCATGACAGTGGCGAAGCAGGCTAGCTTGCCGCATTCTTCACCTCTTCTATTCACAAATAGCACAAGTTGCTCATAAGGTTAAGGGTTCGGGCCATTTAATTCGTAGTGCAAGCAGCGAAGCGTGCTCTTAACGCGTTATGTTCACTGCTTGCCTGTTGAAACTGTTGCCACGGAGCACCTGGGTCTTGGAGTGAAAGCCAGCGCACTTGATAACGTTGGACTGTCGCAGGTTTGTCGACCTGCTGCGCATCGATTAGCCGATTGATCGCAGTAAGCCATTCGTACGACGTGTTTGCTAAATCCTCAAGCAGCTGTGGGTTCCAGGGTTTAAACAGCGTGTGGGAGTATCGCTTTGCTGCGTTAATAGCGTATTTGCTTCGGCTAAGCGTTGAGTGGCGAGTAGTAATGCCCGCAAAATTTCAGCCGTCAGTGGCCGCTCTTGCAGCGTTTTTAGATGGTTTTCAAGGGCTGAAGAGTTTTGCTGCCAGTCGAGGTCAAACTGGTGCTCAGTCATTTCCTGCAAGTAATCGATAGCCTCGAGATGGTTTGCGATAACCGCTTTATCGACATTGGCTAGCGGCTGGCTTGAGCGCGAAAAGCTTTTTATCCACTCGCTGGAATCAAAGATAGCGTTCCAGCTTACGGCGGATAGCTGTGCCGTTTTTGTTGTCGTTAGCTGCTGTAGTCGCTCTTGATCTTCAAGGCTTAGCTGGTCGGCAACGTCGCTATGCGAACAGGCGCTAAGCCGCTGCCATAGCGTTCGTTCATATAGCCACTGCTGGCTGGGAGGCGCTACGCGGCCAAGCTGATTATTACGTGCCGCGATTAGCGAGGTAATTTGGCATTCACGCAGCGCGTAAACGTTGAGCATGCTGTCCCGCGTTTCAGGAATATCAATGAGCCGATCTTTGCGATCAGGAAATGCGCCAATATTTGCCGGAGCAGCTCTGTTTATATCTGCTCGTGCAAGATCAGCGGCAAGCTGCTGGTGATAGGCTTGCCACTGCTGTTCGGCGGGACTGTCGCCACAGCCAGCCAGTAGGGCGCTTAGCGCGAGCGTAACACAAGCATGCGCCCATCGAATCATGATTACGCCCGAATGCTGATGTGCTGTAGGCGCCAGCCGAGCAGCAGTGCGGCAGTGCTTAAACCAGCAATTAGGCCAATCCAGTAACCGTGAACGCCTAACGGCGCAACCATATCACCTACGCCATGAGTGCCTAACCAATGGCCGCCCCCTAGGCCGACAATCCAATAAGAGAGTACCGTAATGACCATAACAATACGCGTATCCTTGTAGCCTCTTAGAGCGCCTGCCAGCGTAACCTGAAGAGAGTCGGATAGCTGAAAAATAGCGGCCAATGCAATGATCGATAACGCGAGGGCCTGTATCTCGTTATTCGACGTATAGAGTGAGATAACGGGTACCGCCGTGAACAAGAGTAGTGTGCTATTAATAACCGCGATGATCACACTAATGATAACTCCGTTCCAGGCGACTTTTCTAGCGAGCGCCCAGCGCTGCTGCCCTAGCGTGTTACCAACGCGCACGGTTAACGCCATGCTCAGCGACATGGGCAGCATAAACAAAATAGTAGTAAAACTCAGCGCTATTTGATGGGCGCCCACGGTAACTTCACCAAGGCTTGCAATGAATAGCGCAATAAGTGTGAATAGCGTCACTTCAACAAAAATAGCCACGCCGATGGGAACACCCACAACGATAAGTTCGCGAATGCCTGCCCACTGTGGGAGTGTTAGCCCTTGCCAGATAGCCACGCTTTTATACGTACGCCCATGGCGCGTGTAATAGGCCATCGCTAACGCCATCGTCCACATTGAGAACGCTGTCGCTACACCACAGCCAAAGGCGCCTAGCGCGGGTATTTGCTGCAATATGTCAGGTGTCCAGGAGCCAAATAGCTCGACTAAACCATCGCCGCCGTAAATCAGGACATAGTTGGCGGGAATGTTAACGCTCAAGCCCACTAAGCTAATCCACAGCGCCGGGCGAGAATGGTTCATGCCATCTGAGAATGCCCTCAGCGCCTGAAAGAGCGCGATTCCAGGCATACCAAACGCGACGGCAGAGAGGTAGGCTGCAGATTCGCGCGCGACGGCGGGTGGCACGTCCATTAATTCAAATATGGGCATCACGACTGACCAAAGCAGCAACACCGCGACGATGCCTAGCAGTAGAGCGACCCAAAGACCCTGGTGTACTGCTGGGCGAATGGCCGTTTGACGCTGGCCACCGAGTAAATGAGCCACAATCGGCGTCAACCCCATCAAGGTGCCGGTCATAAACAGCATTAGCGGCATCCACAGGCTGGAGCCAACCGAGACGGCCGCGAGTGACGTAGCATTATGTCGGCCCGTCATCATGACATCGACAACGCTCATCCCCGCCTGAGCTAACTGAGCACCACAAATGGGCAATGCCAAAAAGATCAAGGCGCGCGTTTCCGGCCAGTACACTGATTTAACTTGTCGAGTGAAATCGCCCAATGGTTGGCTCCTGGTTGGCGAGTTAAGCTATAAAAGGGCGCTAGATTAGCAGGGATCACTAAGCCTTGCCGCCTAGTATTTAGCTGGTGTTCATCCGGCAGGTATAATGCAAAAAATTAAACGACAAATGAGGTCAATGTGAGTTACGCCGAGGAGCGCTGGACTCTTGAAGAAATTATCGCGCTATTTGACGGTGTTTTTGGCCAGCGCTATCAAACACGCCTGATTCGAGGAGGCGATGAGCCTCTTTATCGCCCCGCGAATAATGAAACACCTTATCACCAGGTGATTTTTGCGCGAGGCTATTTTGCCAGTGCGCTGCATGAGATCAGCCATTGGTGTATTGCCGGCTCGCAGCGTCGCCTGCAAGAAGATTACGGCTACTGGTACTGTCCTGATGGTCGTAATGCCGAGCAGCAGGCATTGTTCGAGCGAGCTGAAATTGCGCCACAGGCGCTCGAATCAATATTTACTCATGCCTGTGGCCGCTCGTTTAATATCAGTGTCGATAATCTCGGTGGCGATGTTGAGGTAGATAGAAGTGCATTTACGGCGCGCGTTGCATCTCGCGCGCAAGGCTACTTGAAAGAAGGGTTACCTGTACGCGCTAACGCTTTTCTGGTGGCCATTAACTGCTTTTATTCTAATCAGAAAGCGCTAGCGGACGCCATCGCCGAAGGGCAGGCTGTGTTAGATCTAGACGTGACGGCCAGCGCTTAATCGTCGTCTGTTAGGCGCTGATGCATCGACAGCATGACCTCAAGCTCATGTTCTGGCCGCATCGGTTCCAGGCCCAGTTCGCTAAAGGTTTCCCGGCGCTGGCGATGCCATTCACTAGGAGTGATCGATGGGTAGAGTTCCGAGGCGGGGGCAAGCTCAACAAAAGGGTCTAGCCCATAGGTGTCGAATAGACGCGCAAGCGCCGCTTCGTCTTCTCCGTTGTCGCTGGTATATAGCGTGGCGGAAAAGTGATCGGTCTCCAGCTCGCGAATGACTTCAAGCGGGCTCACGCCGAGGCTTTCCAGCTCTTCCATGCTGTAGGCGCCCAAGGCATTCGTGTCTTCTTTAATCCAGCTATCATCCGGCTGAATCAACGTTTGCTTTACACGACCATCGGGCAGCGACCAAGCAATGGCTAGCGGTAGGCCATCGTCTTCGCCCGTTTCAATGGCTATAAATCCTGGATAATCAGACACGCTATTACTCCTCTGGGGGCGTCGTAGGAAGGCGGAAAAATCGCTGTGCGGTTTGGGTCGTGGCTGCGCCTAACGCTGTTTCGCTGATGCCGTACCACTGGGCAAGCTCGCGTACGATCCACGGCAGCAGCGCGGGCTCATGCCGACGCCCTTTTAATTTCGCCGGCAGGTTGCGGGGCAGCAAGTAGGGGCAGTCAGTTTCCACCATCAGCCGCGTCAGCGGTATATCGCTAACCAGTGAGCGCAGGTGATGTCCACGACGCTCATCGCAGATCCAACCGGTTAAACCTATATGTAAGTCTAGGTCGAGATAGCCAAAAAGCGTATAGCGATCGGCCGTAAAGCAGTGCACCACGGCTTGGCTGATGTCGTCTCGCCATGCATGCAATATTTCGCGCATCCGTTGACCCGCATCCCGCTCATGTAAAAAGAGCGGTAAACCGCTTTCAACGGCGAGTACCAACTGGGCTTCAAAGGCACGCTCCTGCTGCTGAGGCGTCGAAAAATTACGATTAAAATCCAGTCCGCACTCACCCACTGCGACCACTTCTGGCATGGCATGTAACGCCGCCATCGAGTGCGACAGGTCGTCATTCCAGTGACTGGCATCATGAGGATGTACACCTGCCGTTGCGTATAAGCCAGGATATTGTTTGGCGAGTGCAATGGCCTGTTCAGCATGGGCGAGATCAGTGCCGGTCACGATCATAGTCGTGACTTGCGCTGCCTGGGCACGCTGGATTACCGCCTCAAGATCGCGACCAAAGCTTTCATGCGTCAGATTTGCACCAATATCTATTAAAGGAGCGCTAGGGCGAAACTGTAGTGCTTCGGGTAAAAACGCATCAGTGTCAGCAGTAGCCAAACGTTGCTCCTTAGCCAGTTAGAAAGCCTCCATTGTAACGGTATGCGCGTACATCGACTAATGCTCTGTTGAGAGCGATCAGCACGCGCGAATTGCAAAAAACTTGGCTTGTTAGGTAAACAGCAACGGGGTATTTGCGGCTAGGATGAAGTGAGGGTACTACCGACGATTCTGCGGCCATTGATTTAATAACAACAATAGAGAGTCTAATAACGATGCCAATATCTCACCGCTTTGCTGTCTCCAGCGCTCGCCATTATCTTGAGGCCATCGCCGCAGCGGGCACGGACGATACACAAACCGTGCGTCAGCAAATGACTGATACGCCCATCAACGACATTTTTGCTACCAATGGCTACATCCGTGAGGATGGCCGCATGGTGCATGATATGTATTTAGTCGAAGTTAAGACGCCTGACGAGTCGCAGGATGAGGATAATCTTTTCCATATCATTCGTACCATTCCTACTGAAGAAGCCTTCAGGCCGCTTTCAGAAAGTGTTTGCCCGCTAGTCACGAGCTAAAGCGTTGCTCATTCACGGCAACCCACTTGAGGATTTAGCATGTCTGAACCGTCTATTATTCAGCAAAATAGTATTGGCGCCGCTTTAAGTCGCAGCGCTCGAAAGTATCCACATCAGTTGGCACTGGTATTTGGTGAACGTGAGTGGCGCTATCTTGAGCTCAGTCAAGCCGCCAATCGGGTGGCTAATGGCTTGCTGGCAGCAGGCCTCGTACCAGGTGATAGATTGGCCGTTTATGGCAAAAACTCTGACGCTTATGTGATTGCTTGGCTGGCAGCTACCAAGGCAGGTTTAGTGCATGTGCCTATTAACTTTGCGCTAAGCAGCGAGGAGTTGCGCTACATTCTTGAACAGTCGGGTGCCATGGGCTTGCTGAGTGATATAAGTCTTGCTAGCAAAGTGAATGCCGCGACAGAGGGGGTGAATTTGGCCCTGATGGGAACGCTACACGCTGAGCAGGAGAGTACTGCTGGCAGTTTTGATGTGCTAACGCATGCGAGATCATCAGCACTTAGCCAAGAGCCAGGCGCTGCAGTCGATGGCGCCAGTCTTGCTCAATTACTTTATACCTCGGGCACCACCGCGGCGCCAAAAGCCGCCATGATGACGCATCAAGCATTAATGGCCGAATACATGGCCTGCATGGTCGAGCTGGATATTAAGGGCAAGGATGCCATGCTCGCCGCGTTGCCGCTTTACCATTCAGCGCAAATGCACGTCTTTCTAATGCCCGCGCTGTTATTGGGCGCTACCGTCTATTTGCTTGAAGCGCCGCTTCCTGAGCTATGTTTAAGCGCCATGGCTAACCACAAGATCGCGTCATTTTTTGCCCCGCCAACGGTCTGGATCAGCCTACTGCGCCATGCTGAATTTGATCGATTCGACTTAAATGCCCTCAATAAAGCCTATTACGGCGCCTCGATTATGCCGGTGCCGGTACTAGAGGAACTGCAGCAGCGCATACCGGGCGTAGGGCTATACAATTGCTATGGACAGAGCGAAATTGCCCCTTTAGCCACCGTCCTGCGTCCTGAAGAGCATGCCGCGCGGCCGGCTTCCGCCGGGCGGCCCATATTGACGGTGGAAACACGCATCGTCGATCTTGACATGAACGACGTACCTTCCTGCGAACATGGTGAGATTGTCCACCGTTCACCACAGCTCATGAAAGGGTACTGGGATAAAGCCGCGATGACCGAAGAAGCCTTCCAAGGAGGCTGGTTTCATTCTGGCGACGTGGGCTACTTCGATGAGGCAGGCTATCTTTATGTCGTCGACCGCATTAAGGATGTGATCAATACCGGCGGCGTACTGGTGGCCAGTCGTGAAGTAGAGGAGGGGCTTTTTAAACATCCTTCGGTATCGGAAGTGGCGGTCATCGGCCAGCCGGATGAGAAGTGGATTGAAGCAATCACCGCCGTGGTGGTTCTAAAAGAAGGCCAGTCGGTCAGTGAGGAAGCGCTGATCCATCACGCCAAAACGTTAATGGCGCCTTATAAAGTGCCTAAGCACATTGTCTTTACCGATGCGTTACCCAAGAGCACTGCTGGAAAAATTCTCAAGCGCCATTTACGTCAAGAGCTTAAGCCATGAGTGTGGACCAGGAAGCAAGCGCGCTGTTCTACAGTATGATTAAGCGCTGTCTCACGAAAGAAGTGGCACCGTTTTACGATCAGGGGGAGGCCGCAGGCGAAATCCCCGCTCGCTGTGGCATGCGTTACATAACTGAGCCGCATGCCGGTAGCGATTTGGCATCGCTGAACACCCGTGCGAAGCGCACTGATGAAGGCTGGGAGTTAAGCGGCAGCAAAATTTTTATCACCAATGGCCAGCATGCTAGCGACACCGCCGAGCTTAGCTTTGATCATATGCAATTACCTCATGATGCTTTGCTTGGAAAAGTGGGCTCACCGAGTCGCTAATAAAGCGTTGCTAAGAATCAGTTAGTTAAAACATGAGGAAATACCTATGCGGCTGGATGATGTCGTGATCTTAGCGGGTGCGCGCACCGCTATTGGCGGTTTTGGTGGGTCTCTCTCCAGCATGGCGCCATCTGAACTAGGGTCGATAACAGCTAAAGAGGCATTACGGCGCTCAGGTGTTGAGGGAAGAGATATTGATCATTCTGTTTTCGGCCACATCATTACCACAGGCCCTCAAGACGCCTATTTAGCGCGGCATATTGCGCTGGACGCTGACGTGCCCACGGAGGCCGGCGCCTTCAGCGTTAACCGGCTGTGTGGGTCGGGTGTTCAGGCCGTGGTGTCTGCCGCGCAGCAGATCGTTTTAGGCGATAGTCGTTTGGCGTTAGCGGGAGGTGCTGAATCCATGTCTCGCGGGGCCTATTTGCTACCGCCTCAAGCGCGCAACGGTGTGCGTAGGGGCGATATGGGCATCCAGGACTTAACCTTGGGCATACTTAGCGATCCTTTTGGTAGCGGCCATATGGGATGCACCGCAGAAAACATCGCTAAACAGTATGGGTTTACCCGTGAGCAGCTGGATCAATTTGCCCTTGAAAGCCACCAAAAGGCGTCTCGCGCAATAGCAGAAGGTCGCTTTGATGCCCAAATCGTACCGATAGAAATAAGCCAAGGTAAGCAGACGGTGCGTTTCTGTCAGGATGAACACGTACGCGAAGGTCTCCGATTAGGCGATTTAACGCGGCTGAAGCCTGCCTTTCAAAAGGACGGGGTGGTGACCGCAGGCAACGCGTCAGGCATTAATGATGGCGCGGCAACGCTTGTCCTTGCTCACATTGATGAAGCGACCCGGCGCGGGCTGGTGCCCCGGGCACGTCTGCGGGTAGCTACGATGGCGGGTGTTGAGCCCTCGCTTATGGGGCTGGGGCCGATTCCCGCGGTTAAGCGCTGCCTGCAGCAGGCAAGTCTTAGCATTCATGATATTGATGTGATTGAATCAAACGAGGCCTTTGCTGCTCAAGCAATGGCGGTGGCGCAGACGCTGGGCTTCCCTCTGGAAAAACTCAACCCTAACGGCGGGGCGGTTGCGCTAGGCCATCCGGTGGGGGCGACGGGGGCTATTTTGATACTCAAAACGCTGTATGAATTAGAGCGTATTAACGGTCGCCATGGCTTGATCACGCTGTGTATTGGCGGCGGTCAAGGCATCGCGCTGCTGATTGAGCGTTGCTAATGAAGCTCGCCGCAACAAGAACAAGCTAAAAGGAGTTTTCATGTCTACGATCACACCAAAAATGTTATCGGCAACCGCGTCGGCCACCAATCCAGCGTTAATGATTGGCGACTTGCTGGACGCGGGTGTTCGCATGTCTGGCGATAACCAAATCGTATATCGAGACCAAAGCCGCCATAGCTATGAGCATTTTCGCGCGCGAGTCCATCAACTAGCCCACGTACTGACTGCCCAGGGCGTTAAAGCGGGTGATGTGGTGGCAGTGTTAGATTGGGATAGCCACCGTTACCTAGAGTGTTTCTTTGCGATTCCAATGATTGGTGCGGTTCTGCATACGGTCAACGTACGCTTGGCGCCGGAGCAAATTCTTTACACCATGGAGCACGCCGAAGACGCCTTCGTTATCGTGCATGAAGAGTTCATATCGCTGATTGAGCCGCTGGCCGACAAGCTTCCCTTAGTGCGTGGCTACCTGCTGTGTCAAGAAGCGCCACAGGTGATTAATACCACTCTTCCGGTTGTTGGTGAGTTTGAATCGCTGTTAAGTGAGCAGCCCACTGACTATGCGTTTCCTAGTTTTGATGAAAATGCCGTGGCGACGTTGTTCTACACGACGGGTACCACGGGCAGTCCTAAGGGTGTTTTCTTTACCCACCGCCAGTTGGTATTACATACCTTAAGTGAGGCGAGTGCGTTCCAAGCGCCAGGTTTTGAGCTGCTGAATCGAGACAAGGTGTATATGCCCATTACGCCCATGTTTCACGTGCATGCCTGGGGCGTGCCCTATACGGCGACTCTGATGGGGGCTACCCAGGTCTACCCGGGACGATATGAGCCAGAAATGCTGGTGAAACTGCTGGTCAGCGAAAAGGTCGATTTTTCACACTGTGTACCGACGCTATTAAACATGGTGGTCAGCGCTGAGGGGGTTGCCTCAAAACAGATTGATCTCACTGGTTGGAAGGTGCTGGTGGGTGGCAGTGCGCTAACGCAATCGTTGGCAAGCAAGGCCTGGGAACTTGGTATTGATACGCGCAGTGCCTATGGTATGTCGGAAACCTGCCCACTGCTGACCGCCGGGATTTTGCCCCAGGATATCGCCGCCGCCGATTTTGCGACCCAACTGCCCTGGCGCTGTAAAGCGGGGCTGCCGATTCCTTTGGTTAAGCTGCAGGTTGTAGATGCCAACGGGGAGCTGCTACAGCAAGATGGTAAAAGTATCGGCGAAGTGCGTGTTCAAGCACCTTGGCTGACTCAGGCGTACTTTAAAGAAGAGGCGCGCAGTGCCGATCTATGGCGCCATGGTTGGCTACACACCGGAGATGTAGGTTCACTCGATGAACGTGGTTTTCTAACCATTAGCGACCGGATCAAGGATGTTATTAAAACAGGGGGTGAGTGGCTCTCATCGTTAGAGCTTGAAAGTTATATCAGCCAGTGCCCAGGGATTGCCGAAGTGGCCGTGATCGGTATCGCCGATGACAAGTGGGGTGAGCGCCCGGCTGCATTAGCCGTAGCAGTTGACGCTAACAACCCGCCGACGGTGGAAGCTGTACAGGCATTTCTAGAACAGTTTGTCACCCAGGGAAAGCTCCGGCGCTGGGCCATTCCGAGCATGATCCGTTTCGTCGATGAAATACCCAAAACCAGTGTGGGTAAGCTGGATAAAAAGCGCATTCGTAGTGAGGCCTAACGTGTCTAAAGTCTAGAGTATCTATCGCACGATCAGTGAATGTTGCCCGTAGTGCGAACTTTGCGGTACGCGGCGGGCGAATTGCCTGTCCAGGTTTTAAACGCGCGGCTAAAGCAGGCCAAGTCTTCAAAGCTTAATGCTTCGGCAATACTGCTGAGCGGCTTTTCGCTGCAAGTTAGCGCCTGAGCGGCGTAGTCGCGCCGGTACTCATCTTTAACAGCTTGAAAGTGGGTACCTTCCTGTTTTAAATGTCGAGCTAATGTGCGCGCTGACATATGCAGTGCGCCCGCGACGCTGTGCACCGTGCCGGCATTGATAAGGTCGAGCGCTAAGTGTTCGCGCACACGGTGCGCCAGCAGGCGGTCCGCAAAAGAGACATAAAACCAATCCGCTGGGGCGCGCTTTAAAAAGGCGCCCAGGTGTTTCTTGGTTTGGCGTATCGGATGGTCAAGCCAAACCCGATCAATATAGATCGCGGTTTGAGACTGCTCAAAGCGAACCGTGCCTGGGTGGAAGTACAGATAATCAGCACTGTGTGGCGGCAGGGCGTAGGCACACTCCATTAAAATCGGCGGTATTTTACGTGCAATCATCCATGACGCGATACCGTGAAAGAGCTTGAGCATCAGCTCATGAATTAAGGTTCTGCTCCCCGCCAAGGGCGCGTACTCGACTAGGGCCATGCGGGCTAGATCTCCTTCCAGCGTAAACACGTAGTCAAAGTCATCAAGCAAAATGCGGAAGAACTGCGTGTAGCGGTGCATCGCCACCTGCAGATTGGGTGCATCCAGCATCGTTAAGCACAGCAGCTTTAATGTCCCTCCACGCAGCGGGCGGGCAAAAAAGCCGGGCGTTTCATCGTCTAGTTCATGCACCAATAAGCGGTACAGCTCAGCAAACTGCTCAACCGTTACTCGGCCATGTGGTGCTGCGAGTAAAAAGGGTGAGATCCCCGCCCGTTCAAGATAGCGAGTGGGTGGCGTTGCGGCTATTGGTAAGCCTCTAAATAGCTCATTTACAAAATGCATCGAGACGGTAACCGTCACTGGCGGCCTGCCTATGGAAAGTGTCTTTTCGACGAATTGTTGTTGTGCATTGGCAAAACGTTACCACGCTGCCAGTTTTCGCTCCATAGGTTCCACCCCCTCGGCGCGCGCATGCGTTACACTGTGCGCCTTATGATTAAGGAGGACTCCGCGTGGCCCTGTTACGACTCGAACAGCTGCAACTCGCCTATGGCACCCATGTACTGCTCAATCGCGCCGATCTGACGGTTGAAAAAGGCGAACGCCTGGCGCTGGTCGGTCGCAACGGTACCGGCAAGTCCACCCTGCTAAAACTGGTAGCGGGGGATATTTTACCCGACGATGGCACCATCTGGCGTGCTCCTGGCCTCAAGATCGGCGTGCTCGCCCAGGAGTTACCGGAGTCATCCGGCCTCACTATTTTCGATATGGTCGCCCAAGGGCTGCCCGAAGCCGGGGAGTTGCTCTCTGAGTATGATCATCTTATCAATGACCCTGATCCTGATATGGACCGCATGGCGGCGCTGCAAACGCGCCTGGAAGCTATTGATGGCTGGTCGTTTCACCAGCGTATTGATACCGTATTAACCCGCTTGGGCTTACCGCCTGAGGCGCAAATGAGCGCGCTTTCCGGTGGCTGGCGTCGGCGTGTGGCGCTTGCACGCGCGTTAGTCGCTGAGCCTGATTTGCTGCTGCTTGATGAGCCGACCAACCACCTGGACTTAGACACTATTGCCTGGCTTGAAGAACAGCTGCTGTCGTTTAACGGCGCCGTGCTGCTGATTACCCATGACCGGGCATTTTTATCTAAATTGGCGACCAGTATTCTGGAGCTAGACCGTGGTCAACTGGGTCGCTATCCTGGTAAGTACGTCGAGTATCAGGCCCGCAAGCAGCACGAGCTTGAAGTTGAAGCGCGTGAGAATGCCGAGTTTGATAAAAAGTTAGCGCAAGAGGAAGTTTGGATTCGCCAGGGCGTCAAAGCGCGGCGTACGCGTAATGAAGGCCGCGTGCGGGCTTTAGAAGCCATGCGCAACGAGCGCAGCCAGCGCCGTGAGCGCCAAGGTACTGCCAACTTGACGGTAGACCGCGGTGAGCGCACCGGCAAGCGAATCGTAGAACTGAAAGACGTCACTCAGCGATTTGGCGATGACGTTGTGCTGCGTGACATGAACCTCGAAATACTGCGTGGCGACCGAATCGGTTTCTTAGGACGCAACGGGGCGGGTAAAACCACGCTGCTGAAAATACTGTTGGGTGAGCTTGAACCCACCGAGGGCAGCGTTCAGATGGGTACCAATCTGAAAGTGGCCTATTTTGACCAGCTGCGCGCCGGGCTTGAACTGGACAAAACGGTTTACGATAACGTTGCTCAGGGTAGTGACAGAGTGAGCGTTGGCGGTAAGGACCGTCATGTCATGAGCTATCTGCAGGATTTCTTGTTCACGCCTGAGCGGGTACGTCAGCCGGTGAAAGCACTTTCCGGTGGTGAATCTAATCGACTTCTGCTCGCCAAGCTATTTACCCAGCCGGCCAACGTCTTAGTGCTCGATGAGCCTACCAACGACCTCGACATGGAAACCCTTGAGCTGCTTGAAGAGCTGCTACTTGATTTCGATGGCACACTGCTGCTGGTATCCCACGACCGAACCTTTATGGATAACGTCGTGACCAGCATGCTGGCCTTTGAAGGCGAGGGCGTGGTGCGTGAATATGTGGGCGGCTACACCGACTGGATTCGTCAGGGCGGTACGCTGCCGCCGGCGCCTTGGGAAGGGGCAGCACGTCAGCGTACTGAACCGACCTCAGAGGCGCCCCGAAAAGCGCCTGAAGCCCCCGCAGTACCTGCTAAAAAAAGCGTTAAACTCTCTTACAATCTGCAGCGTGAGCTAGATACGCTGCCTGCTGATATTGAGCGTTTTGAGGGCGAAGTGGAAACGTTGGAAAATGCGATAGGTGACCCAGCGTTTTATCAGCAGGACGCCGACGCCGTCGCGGCTAAGTTACAGCTGCTCGAAGCCGTGCAACAGCAGTTAGAAACAGCAATGGAGCGCTGGATGGAGCTGGAAGCAATGGCCGCAGGAGAGTAAGCCCGATAAATTAAAAGGCGCCTTATGGGCGCCTTTTTTGTTCTTGATAAAGTGGACTTGATTACTCGTCGGTTTTCTCACCTTTTTTGCCGACGCGAACAGCTAAGACATCGCATTGGGCGCCATGAAGTACGCCGGTGGAGGTTGAGCCCAGCAGCAGGGCAAAGCCATGGCGGCCGTGAGAGCCGACGACAATCAAATCCACGTTATGGTCTTCGGCAAATCGATGAATCTCGGTGTCGGGCATACCTACAACCACGTGCTGATTGGTTTCAGGCACGTGCGGAGCGGCAATTTCAGCCAGGCGCTTTTTAGCATGCTCATCCAACTGGTCTTGAATGCTGGTAAGGTCCATCGGGATATCACCACCATAGGCAAAGCCAAGCGGTTCAAGTGTGTGCATGATGGATATTTTGGCGCGGTCATTACGCTCGGCAATGACGACAGCGCGCTCAAGAATTTTGTGCGAGTCTTTGGTTAGGTCAACGGCAACTAAAATGTGGTGATAGCTCATGGCGTATCTCCTTGGCAGTGGGTTACAAAGGTGCTCTTTGTACGATGATGATGGCCTTTACTTTAGATGGCGTAGCGTTTCTTAACAACGACCTATGTCATGGGTTTTTAGATTAGCTTAGTAAGTGTGGCTTATGTTGAAGGAAATGTAGAGATGGAATGGTTAATTATTGTCGGTATTGTGATGTTTGTTATCGCGCCCGTGATGTGGTTGAAGCCCAGTCCGCAGCAAAAGCGTCACTCATTGCTTCGCTCGCAGATCACGCGTCAAGGCGTCACGATTAAGATGGAAAAGCCTCCGCTTCACCATTTTAAGGGCACGATGCCAGCTTATCGCTGGCACTATCCGCAAGACGATCCTGGGCCGGATTTTCTGCTGGTAAGAGACAGCAATGCAAGCGAAGCATTAGCGCCTTTCCATGCCGGTTGGCGCTGGCGAATAGCGCCGCTGCGCCCATTGCCCGATAGCGCAACGGTGCCTTTAAAAACGTTGCTAGAGCGGTTGCCACAGGATGCGCTGGTAGTTCAGTCGACCCAATATGCGTTGACGCTTTGGTGGTGGGAGTCACAAACGGCGGAACGATTTACGACTTATGTTCCGGCGTTTGAGCAATTAAAGAATGCGCTGCGTGGCTATGCTGATCGACCCATTACCAGGCCGCTCGGTTTTAAAGAGCAGCCTGGCAGTAGGGCAACGAAGCCTCAGGACGCGGGCTTGTCTTGAAGAGCCTTTTCTTGAACGCAGTCGGTTTCAGTGTCGTTTTCTTCAGGGCCGTTTTCTTCAGAGCCATCCTGATCGCGCGCTTGAATTGCCAGTCCGTTTGACTCAATCAGGATCAGCCATTCATCCAGCTGCTGAATATTGTCGTCCGTTAGGCCTTGTAATATCTCTTTGCGAGCCTCTTTGGCAACGCTGTCAATTTTTTCCAGTAACGGCATCGCGGCAGACGTTAAATAAATACGCTTGCTGCGTCGGTCATTGTCGCAGGCACGCCGTTCAATCAAGCCTTGTTCTTCAAGCTGACCTAGCGTGCGCACTAGGGAGGGCGCCTCCACGCCAATAGCCCGGGCAAGATCACACTGGGGATGCCCCTCTCCCAAACGCCACAGGTGATAAAGCGTTACCCAGCGAGTTTGCGTTAAGCCCAGCGGGGCAAGTCGCCGATCTAGAATTGCGCGCCATAAATGCGGTAAACGGGCAATGCGAAAACCAATAGATGAAGCCATAAGCAACTAGCTACCAATAAGTGTGTATAGGCGAATTGTCATAAGCTACGCCGCTGAATGCAAGATGCTGAGTCAATCAATGTGCTTATTCATTCTCGTTGCTGTTGGAACTGCCGGGTATGAAACGTCTCGGGTTCAATCCACTTAGACCGCTGGGGCGGATTTGCGAATCGGCTTTAGAAGCGATTTGGCTATCCTCTGAGACTTCAAAACGTATCAAGCCGAGGCGCTGCCTACTGCCAGTCATAATATCGACGCGCCAATCGCCAGTGGGGTCATCGGGGAAGTTTTGCTTATGACTCCATGCACGATAACCCTCTTCGCGGCCACCGTTAATATTCAGTTTCACCACGTCCATGGGCTGGCCGTTATGATGCCAAGCATGGGTAATGGTTTCACTTAATC
Organism: Halomonas sp.; assembly: GCF_052095695.1. Lineage (GTDB taxonomy): Bacteria > Pseudomonadota > Gammaproteobacteria > Pseudomonadales > Halomonadaceae > Vreelandella. The sequence continues at coordinate 17,404 of NZ_JBQDLQ010000037.1, read as the reverse complement.
CCCTTGGCGCACGTATGGCCGTATAAACATAAAGCCCGTTTTCACTAATCGCCTGCGGCGTTAGCGCTATTGAACCTTGAGGCAGCCGCTGTTCAATGTTGAACGAGGGCGACAGTGCACTGCTGGTCATCCATAAACTGGCAGGCGGTACCCATATGCGGCCTATCCAGGCGCCATAGGCGAGTATTAACGTTAGTGCAAAAAATAGGCACCAGCGTTTGAGCGAACGCCGCTTCAATAAATGCCAAAAACTAGGTAGCGCCACCACAATGGTAATGCTGAGCGCGAGTAACAAGCTCTGGCCGGTGGTCAGATGCACCATGATAGGCAGTGTGACCAGCAGCACCAAAAATACGCACAGGGCATGAAACATAAAGTAGAGGCTGCGCCAGCGTTCGGCTACTTTGAAATATAGTGGATCGATGATAGACAGCAAGGACATACCGCCAACCAATATCGCAAAGAGCGTTTGCCCACTATTCCAAACTGTCGTGACTAAAATAAACGGCAGCGTAAAGAAAAGCGTTTCTTGGTGAATCATTTGCGCAATAAACGTTGCCACGCCCCGCGGTGGCGTCGGGTGACCCCGGTGAGATAGCCAGCGGCTGATCAATCCTTCTGATAGTAGCAGTGTCCAGGCGAACAGCAGCCCAAGCGCTAAGGCCGCGCCTAGCCACTGTTGACGATCGACTAGAAAAAAGCTTCCCAGGCCTGCGGCGAATGCCATTGGGGGCCATAACCAACTCCAAGGCTTTATGCGTACGACAATACTTTCAATACGCCGCTGAGCCGAAGCAATGCGAGAAGGTGTGAGCAGTGTGCCCATACAAGGTAACCTGGATGATGAAAGATGTGTGATTCTAACAGTCTGCCGGGCTTGGCGCTGTTCTACTGCAAACCCCAGGCTGGATTAATTGATTTATTAGCCGAAAGTCAGGGCTTGACGTGCTTAGGCATCTCAACCAAGCTAAGGCAATCAAACGGCCGTATGAAAGTCGTCTAAAAGTGTGGCGGGTTCTCTTGTCAGAGCCAGCCCGAAAAGCGGAGAGAACGCGGATGATCTACCAAGGCAATGCCATCACGGTGACACGTCGTGACACCCCTAGCGGTAATGATATCGCAATGCTCACTTTTGATTTGAAAGATGAGTCCGTCAATAAACTTTCTAGCGCTGTTGTTGCAGAGCTTGCTGAGGCGGTGAAGGCTATTCAGGCTGAAAACAGCTTGAAAGGCTTAGTCATCGCCAGTGGTAAGGACGCGTTTATCGTAGGCGCTGACATCACCGAATTTCACACGCTTTTCGATAAAGGCGAAGAATACCTCGTCGAGATGAACCTTAAGGTTCACGACATTTTTAACGCGATTGAAGATCTGCCTTTTCCGACAGTCACGGCGGTCAATGGGCTGGCGCTTGGCGGCGGTTGTGAGGTTCTGCTGACCACCGATTTTCGTGTGATGAGTGAAACTGCCAAGATCGGCCTTCCAGAAACCAAGCTAGGGATACTCCCCGGATGGGGAGGCTGCGTTCGTTTGCCCCGTTTGATTGGCGCAGACAATGCCATTGAGTGGATCGCAGGCGGCACCGAAAACCGTGCTGATGCGGCACTTAAAGTGGGTGCTGTCGATGCGGTGGTCACTGCCGAACAGTTAGAAGAAGCGGCGTTCGACATTCTAGACCACGCTAATACTGGCGAGCTAGATTACAAAGCGCGCCGTCTGGAAAAAACCAGCCCGCTGAAACTTAATCCCATTGAGCAGATGATGGCGTTCGAAACCGCCAAAGGATTTGTTGCCGGAAAAGCCGGGCCGCATTATCCCGCGCCGGTTGAGGCCATTAAAGTCATTCAGAAAGGCGCGGGTGAAGAGCGCAGCCGTGCCCAGGCAATTGAAGCCAAGGCATTCGCTAAGCTTGCGCTGAGTAGCGTGGCGTTTAACCTGATAGGCCTATTCCTGAATGACCAAGTGGTTAAAAAGAAAGCTGGCCGTTATGAGAAACAGGCTCAGCCCGTGAACCAAACGGCAGTGCTGGGTGCCGGTATTATGGGTGGCGGTATCGCTTACCAGAGCGCGTCTAAAGGCACGCCAATCCTGATGAAAGACATCAAGGATGAAGCGATTGAGCTTGGCTTGAAAGAAGCGCGCAAGCTATTTGCCAAGCAGGTCGAGCGTAAAAAGCTAACGACTGAGCAAATGGCTGAAAAACTGACCAATATTCGCCCAACGCTCTCCTATGGTGGTTTTGAAAACGTTGACCTCGTTGTCGAAGCGGTGGTTGAAAACCCCAAGGTAAAAGGCGCGGTGCTAGCTGAAGTTGAAGATGCGGTGAGCGATAACACCATTCTTACTTCTAACACATCAACGATTTCGATTAATCGACTGGCAGAGAATCTTAAGCGTCCAGAAAACTTCTGCGGTATGCACTTTTTTAACCCCGTTCACCGCATGCCGTTGGTGGAAGTAATTCGTGGTGAAAAGACATCTGATGCCGCCGTTGCCGCCACTGTAGCCTATGCGCGTGCGATGGGAAAAACGCCGATTGTGGTTAACGACTGCCCCGGTTTCTTAGTTAACCGCGTGCTGTTTCCGTATTTCGGCGGCTTTGGTTTTCTGGTCGAACAGGGCGCTGACTTCCAGCATGTTGATAAAGTGATGGAGAAGTTCGGCTGGCCTATGGGCCCCGCTTATTTGCTCGACGTGGTGGGCTTAGACACCGCCGTGCATGCTAATGAGGTAATGGCGGAAGGTTTTCCTGATCGTATGGCACGTGAGGATAAAACCGCTATTCAGGTCATGTATGACAATGACCGCCTTGGTCAAAAGAACGACAAAGGTTTTTACGCTTACGAGGAAGACAAAAAAGGTAAGCCTAAGAAAGTAACCGATGAAGCCGCTTACGCTCTGATTAAAGAGGTGGTGAAAGAGTATAAGGAATTTTCTGACGAAGACATCATTGCACGCATGATGGTACCACTGTGCTTGGAAACCGTACGCTGTTTGGAAGATGGCATTGTAGCGACGCCAGCGGAGGCGGATATGGCGTTGATCTATGGCATCGGCTTCCCACCCTTCCGCGGTGGCGCACTGCGCTACATTGATGCGATGGGCGTGGCAGCGTTCGTCACCTTGGCAGAAGGCTTGGCCGACGAGCTGGGGCCGCTGTACGAGCCCACTGACAAGCTGCGTCAGATGGCGAAAAACGGTGAGTTATTCTATTCCAGCGATAAGCCGGCCAATCAAGCCTAACCACCATGCATAGGAGATAAAAGATGAGTTTGAGTCCGAGAGATATTGTGGTGGTTGACGGTGTCCGTACCGCCATGGCAAAAGCCAAGCATGGTGCTTTTCGCAACGTTCGCGCTGAGAATCTATCCGCAGCGGCGATGCAGGCGCTGTTTACCCGTAACCCCAATCTAGATCCATCAGAAGTAGACGATGTGATTTGGGGCTGCGTGAACCAAACGCTTGAGCAGTCCATGAACATTGCCCGCAACGCAGCGATCATGACCGGCATACCCCGCTCGGTCCCCGCGCAAACGGTGAACCGTTTGTGTGGTTCTTCCATGACGGCTCTACACATTGTCGCTGCGAATATTAAAGCGGGCATGGGTGATTTCTTTATCATCGGCGGCGTTGAACACATGGAGCATGTGCCCATGGCACACGGCGTTGACGTGAACCCGGCGGCCAGTAAGTACGCGGCCAAAGCGGCCATGATGATGGGGTTAACCGCCGAACTGCTGGGCAAAATGCACGGCGTTTCGCGTGAAGAGCAGGATAAATTTGGCGTTCGCTCTCATCAGCGCGCCCAGGCGGCGATGGAAAAGGGCTATTTTGATAATGAGATTATCGGCGTAGAAGGCCACGACCAGCGCGGCTTTAAAGTAATGGTGAAGCGCGACGAAGTTATTCGTGGCGACTCCACCCTCGAGTCTATGGCGAATCTGAAGCCTGTGTTCGATCCGCGTAACGGCACCGTCACGGCGGGCACCTCATCGGCGTTGTCGGTCGGCGCTTCAGCGATGGCAGTCATGAGCTATGAGCGTGCCCAGGCGCTTGGTTTAACGCCTATCGCACGTGTGCTCTCAACCGGTGTGGCAGGTTGCGATGCATCAATTATGGGCTATGGCCCGGTGCCTGCATCCAAGAAGGCGCTTAAAGCCGCGGGTCTGTCGTCCGCGGATATTGAGACCGTTGAGCTTAACGAGGCGTTCGCTGCTCAAGGCATCCCGGTACTGAAAGATTTAGGTTTCCTAGATGCGCTAGACGATAAGGTCAACCTCAACGGTGGCGCTATTGCGCTAGGGCACCCGCTGGGCTGCTCAGGTTCACGCATTTGCACTACGCTGCTCAATGTTATGCAGCAGCGCGATACGACCCTGGGCTTGGCAACTATGTGTATTGGCATGGGGCAGGGCGTAGCCACCGTGTTTGAACGGCTTAAATAAAGGCTAAGTTTTTATCAAAGCGTTGTTAGCTTAAAACCAAGCGGCACCGTATCAGGTGCCGTTTTTTATTTTTAAGTGTCGTTATTTAAACGAATTTTCATTCGGCTTGAAAGGCCGTGCGATGCAAGTTAGCTGCCGCTTCAACTTCAGCTATCCCGCAGGTGTCGGGCACCGGGACGGTGTTGCCTGCTAACACAGCCAGCACGGCTCTGGACTCACGGCTTCTACCACCGCAATCGCCGTGCCAGCCGCGACTTCAGCCGTATCTACGCTGCCTGGCGAAACGGCCGTGGTGTCGACATCCAGCCACGCATTTTTGCCGCGTAAGCTGAAAATGTCGGTTAAGTAAAATGGCTACCTAGAATGCATGCATTGGATAATAGCGGCTATGCGAGTAGAGGGTTGGACGGTCGCTCTATCTCGCGATGGGCACGAAATGCTTACTGACAGTAAGGCAGGCTAGGCGGGGTTATTCAATTTTTTGGAGTGGCCAGATCTGGAAAATACGCAAAGGAAAAATTGCTATATTTAAATATGTCCATTATTCTGGACATATGGAAATTAAAAATGTTACCGATAGCTTCGCAGCGCTGTCTCAAGGTACGCGCCTTGAGGTGTTTAGGCTACTTGTACGTCATGAACCCGAAGGCCTTCCCGCGGGTGACATTGCCCGTCAGTTATCTGTGCCACATAACACGATGTCGGCACATCTTTCGGTACTCTCGCGGGCGGGTTGGGTTGTATCGCGTAGGCAGGGGCGCTCAATTATTTACCGCGCTAGTCTGGGGCACATGCAGCAAACGCTTAACTTTCTGATCCATGATTGCTGTGCAGGCCATCCAGACGTGTGTGAGCCTTTTTGGGCGACATTCAGTGAATGTTCCACCAATGAAAGTCAGGAGTGAAAGGCGTTGAAAACGACGATTTACCACAACCCCGCGTGCGGAACTTCCCGTAATACGCTAGCAATGCTCGAAGCTTCAGGCGAGGCGCCCAAGGTGGTCGAGTATCTCAAGACACCGCCTAGCCGTGAGCGGCTAGTCGAGCTGATTTCAATGATGGCGGTTGCCCCGCGAGAGTTGCTGCGTCGTAAGGAGTCTTCCTATGATGAGCTTAACCTTGATGATCCCGCGTTAAGTAATGATCAACTGATAGACGCCATGATCGCGCATCCAATCCTGATCAATCGCCCGATTGTGATAACCGAAAAGGGTACTCGCCTGTGCCGTCCTTCAGAGCTTGTGCTTGAATTATTGGCTAATCCAGTCACGACGTTTACCAAAGAGGATGGAGATATCGTGCACCTCAAGGGCCATCACCAATGAGCGAGCATGCCAGTTTCGATAACCTGCCCAACATTGACCCTCGAAAGCTGCAGCCGATTGATGTCGATTTGTTGGCAGGGCCTGATACAAAACGTCATCCGCCCAAAATTCTGGTGCTTTACGGCTCCCTGCGCGAGCGCTCTTTTTCACGCCTGGCGTCCGAAGAGGCAATGCGGTTGTTGCGCTGGTACGGCTGTGACGTGCGCACGTTTAATCCGTCGGGTTTACCGCTACCGGATGACTCAGAGGCCGACCATCCCAAAGTGCAAGAGCTACGCGATCTTGCCCAATGGTCCGAGGGTATGCTGTGGGTTAGCCCCGAGCGGCACGGTGCGATGACGGGCATTATGAAAACGCAAATTGACTGGATACCTCTATCGCTCGGCAGTGTTCGACCTACTCAGGGAAAAACACTGGCGGTGATGGAAGTGTCTGGCGGCAGTCAAAGCGTCAACGCAGTCAATCAAATGCGAATTCTTGGGCGTTGGATGCGTATGATCACCATCCCTAATCAATCGTCTATACCCAAGGCATTCACCGAGTTTGATGACGCCGGGCGAATGAAACCGTCACCACTTTATATGCGTATCGTTGATGTGTGTGAAGAGCTTGTAAAGTTTACCTGGCTGACGCGAGACCGGTCCGCCTATCTTTCTGATCGCTATTCTGAGCGCGTTGAGAGTGCTGAAGAACTCTCTCGCCGCATTAATCAAAACACTCACTGACGAAGGTCATTTCATGTTGGCACTAGCCATTTTTGTTGTCACTCTGGTTTTAGTGATCTGGCAACCTAAAGGTTTAGGTATTGGTTGGAGCGCGCTGGGCGGTGCTTTAGTGGCGCTGTTAATGGGCGTCGTGCAGCTAGGGGATGTCGCGGTAGTGTGGGGGATTGTCTGGGATGCTACCTTCACCTTTGTGGCATTAATCATCATTTCGCTGCTTCTAGACGAGGCAGGATTTTTTGCCTGGGCGGCGTTACATGTTGCGCGCTGGGGCAATGGGCGAGGACATCTTCTCTTCCCGTTGGTCGTTATATTAGGCGCCATCATTGCAGCATTCTTCGCTAACGATGGCGCGGCCTTACTGCTAACTCCCATTGTGATCGCTATCTTGTTACGCCTTAATTTTGAGCCGCCTGCGGCATTCGCTTTCATTATCGCAACGGGGTTTGTCGCCGATACCACAAGCCTGCCGCTGGTGATCTCCAATCTTGTGAATATTGTCAGTGCCAACTACTTTGATATCGGCTTTGATCGTTATGCTGCGGTCATGGTACCGGTCAACCTAGTGGCGCTGGCGGCAACGCTGATCGTTCTCTGGATCGTATTTGGTCGCCGTATTCCTGTACGCTATAGTGTCGAAAATCTTGACGCGCCGGTTTCTGCCATCAAAGATCTCCTCGTATTTCGCGTAGCATTCCCATTGCTAGCGGTGCTGCTTATTGCCTATTTTGTGACTGCCCCGTTAGGGATCCCAATCGCGTTTGTGACGGGAGCAGGTGCTGTTTTGTTGATGGCTATTGCGGGGCGTTGGTGGCAAGCAGGCCGAGGTGCCGTCGTTTCCGTAACGGGAGCGCTACGTGGCGCCCCTTGGCAGATAGTACTGTTCTCAATTGGGATGTATCTCGTTGTCTACGGGCTAGGTAGTGCAGGGCTGACGAATTATGGCGTTTTGGCGCTTGAATGGCTGGCGCAACAGGGCGACTTTATCGCCACGTTAGGCACCGGCTTCCTTTCCGCCATTGTGGCCTCGGTAATGAACAATATGCCCTCGACACTAGTGGGCGCGCTGGCTATTGAACAGGCGCAATTGCCAGCGGGAACTCGGGAGTTAATGATCTACGCTAACGTCATTGGTAATGATCTGGGGCCAAAATTCACCCCTATTGGTAGTCTCGCGACCCTGCTATGGCTACATGTGCTAGCGGGTAAGGGATATAAAATTGGCTGGGGCCAGTACATGAAAATTGGCTTATTGATTACGCCGCCAGTACTACTGGCGACCTTGATCGCCCTGGCTTTGTGGCTGCCCATGTTGCCCGCCGCTTAAGTCGCTATAGTGGCCACTATGGTGAGACTGCTAGAGTGAAGACACTACTTAAATGTTTTAACATGGCGAGTGTCTTAATGCAGAGGGCTGATCATGCCTAGTAAGACATCTATCAACATTTTTTACGACGCGCAGTGCCCGCTTTGCCGTAAAGAGCGTCTTCGCTATGAGCGTTGGCTAGGGCACGAGGCGGATGACATCGGCTGGCTTGATGTCAGCGAGAATGAGCAGACGCTACGAGATAAGGGCGCTGATCCTGCCATGGCGCTGCGCTCGCTGCATATCGAAACGGCGCAGGGCGAGCTGATAGAAGGCATTGATGCCTATCGTGTACTAATGAGGCGTATTTCATTACTGGTGCCTGTCGCCTGGATTCTTGGCCTGCCAGGAATAAAGCCGGGCGTTCGTGCCCTTTACGATAGGTGGGTAAAACGCCGCCTACAAAAACAGGGCCGCTGGCCCACTTAAGCACTAGCATAGGATGCCTGGCAATGCAGCGAAGTTCGCTATGGATGTGGGCGGTAGGGATTGGGGGGAGCCTGTTGTTAGCAGGCTGTGCCGGTGGGCAACGTCCTGCGCCTTCGCCTACTCAGCCTGATAGTGAGGCGCCGGTAACGGCCCCGCAGCCCATGCTGAGTGAGACGGGCATGAATGCGATGCCCGTTACCGGGATGGCAAGTGACTGGGTGCCACCTCTGTTTATTAGCCCAGAAGAGGAGGCGTCCTATTACGTTAGCCGTTTAGCGGATAGGCGCTTTGTGACCAGCTACGGTGGCTATGATAACCGGCGGCCTTTTTATATTGCCGCCGAGCGTTTGGGCGAAATAGGCCTTCCCGCGATTCCTTTGCTGTTTACTCGTTTGAATACTGCCGACCAATATGAGCTGGCGCTGGCACTTTATGCTCTGCAACTCGCTACGCAGGATCCGCAGCTTATGGTCCGAACCAGTGGTGAATATATTCAGCTGGAAGTGGTGTTAGACCCGGCCTATAACGCTGACAACGTTGCTATCGCCCAGCAGTGGTGGCAACGTCACTCGATGCAGCTTGATCGCTAACGCGCCACCATTATTAAGATAGTCCAGGAGAGAACGATGGCCTTTGCACTTTCCACCATGCAGGTTACTAGCGCAGCTTTTGCTAATCACCAAGCGGTTCCTTCCAGACACTCCGGTGAAGGTGAAGATATTTCTCCTGCGCTAGCCTGGCAAGATCCACCTGAAGGAACCAAAGGATTTGCAGTGATATGCCACGATCCGGATGCTCCTTTGGTTAAAGAGGGCAGTTACGGCTTTATTCACTGGGTGCTCTATAACTTGCCTGGCGATATTCAAGCATTAACTGAGAACACGTCTGTGGGCACCGCAGGCGTGAATGATCGCGGTAATAACGGCTACTGTGGACCGATGCCGCCAGAAGGGCATGGCAAGCATCTCTACTATTTCTGGGTGCTAGCGTTAGATCATCAAACGTCGCTTCCAGCAGGACTGACCCAGGCTGAGTTGCTCAACGAGATAGAGCCGCATCTGCTGGGCATGAATCGCTTGGTAGGTACTTACCAGCGCGGTTGATTCGCTAGCGGCTGGACATTTTATGTAACCCGTGTAGGCTCCATCGCTTTCTGAACCCTTATATACGAGTGCTTGTACGCGTTCTCGTGTTTGTTAAGTAATGGAGTCGTCTGATGAGTGATCTTCCTAACTGTCCTGCCTGTGCCTCTGAATTTAGCTACGATGATGGGCTTCAATACGTGTGCCCCGAGTGCGGTCACGAGTGGTCAAAGGTAGCAGAAGAAGAGGGCGCTGATGACGCATCCGGCGTGCGTGATGCGAATGGCAATTCGTTGGCCGATGGCGATAGCGTAACGGTCATTAAGGATTTAAAGGTAAAAGGCAGCTCACTGGTCGTTAAGGTAGGCACCAAAGTCAAAAGCATCCGCCTGGTAGAAGGGGATCATGATATCGATTGTAAAATTGAGGGCATCGGCCCGATGAAGTTGAAATCTGAGTTTGTTAAAAAAGCCTAAGTTCACGATCTCCAAGCGTTATGTAAAAAAATAGCCCTTGATTTCAAGGGCTATTTTTTTACTCCCGAGCTACCTGAGTAGCCATACGCGGCATTGCTGTCCGTTGGTTATATGCAACGCCTCGGGTGAGAGCAAAATACACTAATAGCTTTTTTAAATGATAATGATTGTTGTTTTTGATGCTATCAGCGCCGAACGTGCTTATATTTCGCGCAAATTGCTAACCATTTTGCTCAAGGGCTTCACATCAAATTTATACAGGACTAAAATGGTCCTCAATTGATGTGGCGTTCATTTGATCTACTGCGTTTTAAGTATATGAAGGGGAGTGACATGCTCAAGCTTTCTCGGCTGACAGACTATGCCGCTGTGGTGATGGCGCAAATTGCCCGTCACTCTCAGGCATCGCATGCAGCGGCAGAGTTAGCGGATGCCGTGCAGTTGCCACACCCGACTGTGAGCAAAACGCTCAAAATGCTTGTGCGCGCTGGCTTGCTGGTTTCCCAGCGAGGATCGCAAGGCGGCTATCGCCTAGCGCGACCGGCGTCGCAGATTACCGCCGCTGACATTATCGCGGCCATTGAAGGCCCTGTCGCCATGACCGAATGCAGTCAGGCAGAAGGCGATTGCGAACTTGTGGCTACTTGCGGTGTGGCAGACAACTGGCAGCGAGTTTCACTGGCAATGCGCACGTTGCTAGAAAGCGTAACGCTCGCGCATCTGGCGGATACTGCGCCGATCAAACTGCCGGTGCAACTGCCTATTCAAACGATCAGCCTGTCGACAGCGTCGGTTTCCTAACGACGTACAACAGGCCTTACTCATTTTGACGGCGAGCCGACCTCGCCACCCAACTGCCCGGAGGGTATCACCATGGCAAGCGAAGAAATGGAACAGTTGGTTCGTCGCGAATACAAAGATGGTTTTGTAACGGATATCGAGAGCGACACCCTGCCACCTGGCCTTGATGAAAATACCATCGCCTTTATTTCGAAGAAAAAGGGTGAGCCGGAATGGATGCTGGAGTGGCGTCTTGATGCCTATCGTCAGTGGTGGAAGATGAAAGCTCCTTCCTGGGCTCATCTCGATTATCCGCCGATTGATTACCAGGCAATCTCCTATTTCAGTGCACCAAAACGGCCCGAAGATGGCCCTCAGAGTCTGGATGAGGTAGATCCCAAGCTGCTCGAAACCTACGAAAAGCTGGGTATTCCGCTGCATGAGCGCGCGGCCCTTGCTGGCGTTGCGGTAGACGCGGTGTTTGACTCTGTTTCTGTCACCACAACGTTTAAGAAAGAGCTTGGCGAAGCGGGCGTTATTTTCTGCTCGATTTCGGAGGCTATCCGCGACTACCCAGAGCTCATCAAGCAGTATTTGGGCACGGTTGTTCCCGTGGCGGACAACTATTTTGCGGCGCTGAACTCGGCGGTGTTTACCGATGGCTCCTTTGTGTTTGTTCCTGAAGGCGTCACCTGCCCGATGGAGCTGTCTACCTACTTCCGTATTAACGCGGCTAACACCGGCCAGTTTGAACGTACCCTAATTATTTGTGAAAGCCGCGCTCAAGTTTCGTATTTAGAAGGCTGCACCGCGCCGATGCGCGATGAAAACCAACTTCACGCGGCAGTCGTAGAGCTTGTTGCGCTGGATGATGCTTATATCAAATATTCCACCGTGCAGAACTGGTATCCCGGCGATGAAAATGGCGTAGGCGGTATTTATAACTTTGTCACTAAGCGTGGCGATTGCCGTGGTGATCGTTCACGGATTAGCTGGACGCAAGTCGAGACCGGCTCAGCGATTACCTGGAAATACCCGTCCTGTATGCTGCGCGGCAAAGACAGTATCGGCGAATTTTACTCCGTGGCGGTGACTAATGGCCGCCAGCAGGCAGATACCGGGACCAAGATGGTTCACATTGGCGAAGGCAGCCGTTCTTATATCGTCGCTAAAGGCATTTCTGCGGGTAAGAGCAACCAATCCTATCGTGGTCTGGTTAAAATTGGGCCGCGTGCCAAAGGCGCGCGTAACTTTACCCAGTGTGATTCTTTGCTGATCGGTGATAAGTGCGGGGCACACACTTTTCCTTACCAGGAAATTGGCAACAGCACGGCGACCATTGAGCACGAAGCGACCACATCGAAAATTGGTGAAGATCAGCTGTTTTACTGCAAGAGCCGCGGTATTTCAGAAGAAGACGCGGTGAGCATGATCGTCAATGGTTTCTGTAAAGACGTTTTCCAAGAGCTGCCCATGGAGTTCGCTGTAGAAGCCGAAGCGCTGCTCAGCGTGACCCTTGAAGGCGCGGTTGGCTAAGCAGTTCGCTGTTCATCCTATTTAATTTACCAGTGTCGCCGCGGCGGCTCGCTAGAATCAAAAGGTAATCAATATGTTGCAAGTGAAAGATTTACACGTCACCGTCGAAGACAAAGAAATTCTTAAAGGCCTTACCCTGACCATTAATGCGGGTGAAGTACACGCTATCATGGGGCCGAACGGCGCGGGTAAATCGACACTATCGGCGGTAATCGCCGGTAAAGACGGCTACGAAGTTACTCAGGGTACGATTACCTTTGAAGGCAAAGATGTGCTGGAAATGGAAATTGAGGAGCGTGCCCAAGCCGGCTTGCTGCTGGGTTTCCAATATCCGGTTGAGATTCCAGGGGTTAAAAATATCTACCTGCTGAAGTCTGCCCTGAATGCCCAGCGCGTCGCGCGCGGTGAAGGTGAAATGCCGGCACCTGAGTTCATGAAGCTGGTGAAAGAGAAGCTAGGCTTTATGAAAATGGATGCAAGCTTCCTGCAGCGCGCTGTTAATGAAGGCTTTTCGGGCGGCGAGAAAAAGCGTAACGAGATCCTGCAAATGCTGGTGCTTCAGCCCAAGCTTGCCATGCTGGATGAAATAGATTCAGGTCTGGATATCGATGCGATGAAGGTCGTCGCCGACGGCGTCAATAGCCTGCGTGCTGATGATCGCGCCATTTTGCTGGTCACGCATTATCAGCGCCTGCTGGATTATATCGTGCCAGACAAAGTTCACGTCTTGGTCGATGGTCGTATCGTGAAAACCGGCGACGCTGAGCTTGCCAAGCAGCTTGAGAGCAACGGCTATGAAGGTATCGAGGAGTCTGTGGCATGAGCGATACGCAAAACTTTTTAGATACGCTGAAGGCGCGTAGCTCTCGCTATAAGGCGGAGCCGACGTGGATTGCCGCCCGTCGTCAGGCCGGCGCTGCGCGTTTTGAAGCGCTCGGCTTTCCTACTCGCCGTGACGAGGAATGGAAGTATACGGATGTGCGCTCAATTGCACAGGGCAGCTTTTCGCTTGCCGATAATGCTGAGTTCTCCCAGGCTACTGCCGCTGCGCTGACACTACCGATTGATGCTTACCGATTGACCTTCGTTGATGGTGTTTTTTCATCAGCGCTGTCGGATGTTGAATCGCTGCCCTCAAGCGTTCAAGTGCTACCGCTTTCCAAGGCGCTAGAGGAAAATCACGAAGCGGTAGGTGGCCCGCTTGGCCGTCTTACCGGCGTAGATTTTTCTCCCTTTGCTGCGCTGAACACAGCATTCATGGAAGAGGGCGCTGTGGTACGTATTGCGCCGGGTACGACCGTTGAGAAACCGATTATTCTGCAGTTCCTGTCTCGTGCGGGTAAGCCTGTGATGAGTCATCCTCGTGTGCTGGTTACAGCCGGTGCGCGTAGCGAGGCGACGTTGATTGAGCACTATGCAGGTGAAAGTGACGCGGCTAACTTCACGAACGTGGTGGCCGAGCTCATGCTTGATCGGGGCGCGATACTGGCGCATTACAAGCTGCAAGAAGCGCCACTGGGTGACCTGCACGTGGCGAGCATTCACGTCGAGCAGGCGCGCGATACGCGCTATAGCTCTTACAACCTGAGCCTAGGCGGTGCGCTGGTGCGTAACGACCTCATCAGTGATTTGAATGGTGAAGGGGCAGAAACCAATTTCTATGGCTTGTTCTTTGGACAGGGCCGTCAGCACGTCGATAACCACACCAAGGTTAACCACAATGCGCCGCTAACGTTCTCTAATGAGAACTACAAGGGTATTTTGGACGACCGCGCTCATGGCGTGTTTAACGGCAAAGTGTATGTGAAGCGCGATAGCCAAAAAATTGAAGGCTTTCAGAGCAATAAAAACCTGCTGTTATCTGATCGTGCTCATATTGATGCCAAGCCTGAACTGGAGATCTACGCTGACGACGTTAAGTGCTCTCACGGCACAACCACGGGCCAGTTGGATGAAGATGCTATTTACGCACTGCGCACGCGTGGTATTGATGAAGCCACGGCGCGTGGGCTGCTAACACTCGCGTTTGCTGGTGAAGTGCTGGACAAAGTTACCTTGGATGCGATTGCAGAGCGCGTTGAACTAGCCGTTGCCGGTAAGCTACCAGAGCGCTTCAACCTTGCTGGGCTTGTTGAAGCAGCCGTCGCACTTAACGACTAGCTCAACCACTCGCTTAACCACCCGCTCTCAAGGGCTATACCAGGAGTGATTGATGCCACATACCGTTACTGAGCCTACGCGTGTGAAAGCGCCGTTTGATGTTATGCGACTGCGTCAGGATTTCCCGATCCTGGCGCGTGAGGTGCATGGCAAGCCGCTGATCTACCTGGATAACGCGGCGACGAGTCAGACGCCTCAGTCGGTGATTGACGTATTTAGCGATTACTACTCACGCTATAACGCCAATATTCACCGCGGGTTGCACACGCTGGCCGATGAAGCGACGGCGGCGTTTGAAGGCACTCGTCACCGGGTGAAGGGATTTCTTAACGCTGAAGATGCGCGTCAGATAATCTTTACTCGCGGCACGACCGAGGCGATCAATTTAGTCGTTCAGAGCTGGGGGCGTCAGCACCTTGCCCCTGGCGATGAAGTGCTGATCTCCATGTTGGAGCATCATTCTAATATTGTGCCCTGGCAGCTATTGGCCGCTGAGATTGGTTTTACCATTAAGGTCATTCCCGTTGAGGCCAACGGCGCACTGGATATGGCAGCCTACCGCACACTGATCAATGAGCGCACCCAGCTTGTTGCGGTCAATCACGTGTCTAATGCGTTTGGGACCATTAATCCCGTGCAGGAAATGGCCGCATTAGCGCATCAGTATGGCGCGCTCATTTTAATTGACGGCGCCCAGGCAGCGCCTCATCAAGTGGTCGATGTGCAGGCGATCGATGCCGATTTCTATGCGTTTTCGGGCCATAAAGTCTATGGGCCAACTGGTGTAGGCGTATTGTATGGTAAGCAGGCGCTGCTGGAAGCCATGCCCCCTTGGCAGGGCGGCGGTGAGATGATTCAATCCGTCTCGTTTGATGCGGGTACCACCTTTGCCGCTATTCCGCATAAATTTGAAGCGGGTACGCCGGCTATTGCCGAAGTCATCGCTCTTGGCACGGCGCTGGAGTGGGTTGAGAGCGTTGGCATCACGGCCATTGGCGCGTGGGAAGGGCGGCTTCTCGATCACGCTACGCAAGCAGTTAGCGGTATCGATGGGCTGCGTATTTTAGGCACCGCGCCTCAAAAAGCCGGCGTGCTTTCGTTTGTAGTCGACGGCGCACACTCCCAAGATATTGGCCTGCTGATTGACCAGCTGGGTGTCGCTATTCGTACGGGGCATCACTGTGCGCAGCCGTTGCTCGCTCATTTTGGCGTTGATGCTACCTGCCGTGCATCATTTGCTGCGTATAATACGCTCGAAGAAGTGGATCGCTTTATTGAAGCACTCAACCGTGTCATTGGTATGGTGCGTTAAGGCCAGTTCTTTAAGGATGGTTATGGATCTTGAGCAAGTTGCGAGTCTCGAACGAGGCCAACAGTTACCGCTACAGCGTGATGTAGATGCTATTGCCATACCGTTTGGTAAAACGGAAACGCTGGCCGAAGATAGCATCGTGAGCGTAATGCAAGCGAAAGGCAGCTCGGTGAGCGTCGGCTTTGAGGGGCGTCTCTATCTGGTCGAAGGGCGCAATTTAGACGCCTTAGGTCTTGAGGCATTAGCGCGCCCTACGCTACCAGAAACAGCGTCTGAGGAAGAGATCGAGCAGTTTGTGTGGGCTCAGCTGCGCACCTGTTTCGACCCCGAAATTCCCGTTAATATCGTTGATTTAGGGCTGGTTTATGGGTGCCGTATTGATCGGCTAATTAGTGGCGAACGCATTGCCACTATCCGCATGACGTTGACTGCTCCCGGCTGTGGTATGGGGGATGTGATTGCGGCAGACGCGAGAAATAAAATTCTTGGCGCACCGCAGATTAGCAAAGTGCACACTGAGATTGTTTTCAGCCCTCCTTGGAGCCGTGACATGATGAGTGACGAGGCCAAGCTTGAACTCGGCATGTTTTAATTTCGGCTGGGGCGCTGGATGTATAACGCGTTTTTGAAAGGAATTAAGCGCTTATTAATGTCGCTAGGAGCGCTTTTGCTGCTGGCGGCATTGCTGTTTATAGCCGGTAATTTATGGGTGGTCGCCACCACCGCCGCTTATATTGAGCAGCAGCCCTTGCAGTGCCGTGCCGACAAAGTGGGCATTGTGTTTGGCACGTCTCATTGGACGCGTAGCGGCGTGCGTAACCCTCACTTTCATGCGCGGATGCGCACCGCAGCCGCGTTAGTTGAACAGTCTCAGGTCGAGCACTTGCTGCTATCCGGTGATAATCGCACCAAGGCCTATAATGAGCCGCGGGCAATGTGGCGCGATCTTCATCGGCGCGGCGTCGCGGCTGAACGGCTGACCATGGATTTTGCAGGCTTTAGCACCTATGACACGCTGGCGCGCGCACGCGATGTGTTTCAATTAGATGAAGCGTTATTAATTACCCAAAGCTGGCACCTACCACGGGCCGTGTTTATTGGTCGTGCACTCGGGATAGATGTGGCTGGGTGTGTGGCCGATGATCCAACGGCGGGGGTTGAGTGGGGTTTGAAAGTGCGTGAGTGGGCGGCGCGAGTGGCCACCCTAGGGGATCTTTATATTTGGAACAGGCAACCGTATTTTCTGGGATCGCCGGAGCCCATTAAATTGCCAAGAAGGACGCTAATAGACCTCATCGTGCCCTCGCTAGACGAGCGCTTAATAAGCCCTCGCCCCCAACTCCAACCTTAGCGGTGCGTTTTCCGCTTTTGCAGCGCATACAGCTCGCGAATTAGTTTACGACACCCTTGCATGGCCTCATCAATTACGGGTTCGATTGGGTCGGGTAGCGGGTGGGTAAAGAGTGAGGAGAGCGCCTGCATCAGTACTCGCTCTTGCTCTAATAGCTCATTGATCAATACCTGGCTGTCGTTGCCAACAAAGCTTTTCAAACGGCTCCATAGCCACAGAAAATCATCGCGTTCAACGTCCGCATCACGCGGCAGCATTTTTAAATGCGCACGGGCAAGATCCTGCAGTTTGCGCATCTGCTTTAATCGCGCAGTATAGTGCGGCTTTAAAGCGTCGCGCAGTGATGGGCGCAGGCGTTCGATGTTATCTTGGAAATAATCAATGCTATCGGCCAGCGCTTCCAATACGCTGTCCATCGCC
>NZ_JBQDLQ010000036.1:0-36110 GCF_052095695.1 Halomonas sp. | reverse complement strand
CCGCTTTTGGCTTAACCAGCCAGAAGTGGCGCGCATAGTCGCTGAAGTCTTCCAAGATGGCTTCGCCACGTGCGGAACCGGTCGCGGCCACATAGGCTTCAATCGTTTCGCGCAGATGGCGGCGATACGCCTCCATGGCCTCTGTGGTAACGCGATGAATTTCGACCAGCTCGTGGTTGTACTTATCGACGAAGGAGCGATCTTCATCGAGCACATAGGCAAACCCACCGGTCATACCCGCACCGAAGTTCACCCCGGTTTCGCCCAGCACACAGACCAAGCCGCCGGTCATATATTCGCAGCAGTGGTCGCCAGCCCCTTCAATGACCGCTGACGCGCCGGAGTTACGCACCGCAAAGCGCTCGCCCGCCGTGCCGGCCGCAAACAGCGTGCCGCCAGTCGCGCCGTACAAGCAGGTATTGCCGATAATGGCCGTCTTATGGCTCTCAAACTGGCTCACTTTCGGCGGGATAATCACGATACTGCCGCCGCTCATGCCTTTACCGACATAATCATTGGCATCGCCTTCGAGGTAGAGATTCAAACCCCGCGCGTTCCACACCCCAAAACTCTGCCCCGCCACACCGACGAAATTCGCGGTCACCGGCGCTAACCCCAACCCTTCATCGCCGTAGCGCTTGGCAATCGCACCCGATGACAATGCGCCTACGCTGCGATCGCAGTTGGTAATGGTGAAGTTAAACTCACCTCCCGAACGGTTCTCGATAGCGTCTTTTAGCGCGGCCAGCACCTCTTGGTTCTTGGCGCCGGGATCATGCGGCACGTTACGGCTTACCCTGCAGAACTGCGGCGCATCTTGAGGCACAAAGTCATTCGCCAACAGCGGGGTAAGATCGAGCTTGCGCTGAGCAGCCGTATTGCCTTCCAGCACTTCGAGCAGGTCAGTGCGACCAATCAAATCAGTAAGCTTGCGCACGCCTAGCTCGGCCATCAGCTCACGCACTTCTTCGGCGATAAAGCGGAAATAATTTTTCACCATATCCACGGTGCCACGGAAGTGCTCGCCACGCAGGAAGTCATCCTGCGTGGCCACACCGGTCGCGCAGTTATTTAGGTGACAAATACGCAGGTACTTACAGCCCAGCGCCACCATCGGCGCGGTACCAAACCCAAAGCTCTCTGCCCCTAGAATGGCCGCTTTTACGACATCCAGCCCCGTTTTTAGACCGCCATCGGTTTGCAGGCGAATCTTATCCCGCAAGCCGTTGATACGCAGCGCCTGATGCACTTCCGGCAGGCCAAGCTCCCAGGGGGAGCCGGCATGCTTGATCGACGTTAAGGGACTCGCGGCGGTGCCACCGTCATAGCCCGACACGGTAATCAGGTCGGCATAGGCCTTGGCAACGCCGGTGGCGATGGTGCCGATACCCGGCTCGGAGACCAGCTTCACCGATACCTGAGCTTCTGGGTTAACCTGCTTAAGATCGAAAATCAGCTGAGCCAAATCTTCAATCGAGTAAATATCGTGGTGTGGCGGCGGTGAAATGAGCGTAACGCCAGGCACCGCGTGGCGCAGGCGAGCGATCAACGCATTGACCTTACCGCCGGGCAGTTGGCCACCTTCACCAGGTTTTGCGCCCTGGGCAACTTTGATCTGCAGCACTTCCGCATTCACAAGGTACGCTGGGGTAACGCCAAAACGGCCGGAGGCGATCTGCTTGATTTTGGAGCTACGGATAGTGCCATAGCGCTCAGGGTCTTCGCCGCCTTCGCCCGAGTTAGAGCGACCGCCGGCTTCGTTCATGGCCTGAGCCAGCGCTTCGTGCGCCTCTGGGGAAAGCGCACCCAACGACATGCCCGCGCTGTCAAAGCGTGGCAGCAGGTCTTCAACAGGCTCTACTTCATCAAGCGCAACCGGCGCTTCTGATGGCTTAAGCTTGAGCAAGTCCCGAATCGTCGCTACCGGACGCTCGTTCACCAGTTGGGCAAACTTCTTCCACTTGGCGTAGCTGCCCTCTTGAACCGCCTGCTGCAGCAACATCACGACATCAGGGTTGTAGGCGTGATATTCGTGGCCATGGACATACTTGAACATACCGCCTTGAGAGATGCCCTTACGGGGAATCCAGGCGTCTTTCGCCAACAGCGCCTGCTGCAGCTGAAGCTCAGCAAAACCAGCACCCTGAATACGTGACGCCATGCCCACAAAGCACAGATCCATCACCTCGTCAGACAAACCCACTGCTTCAAACAGCATCGAGCCACGGTAGGAAGCCAGCGTCGAGATACCCATCTTGGAAAGGATTTTAAATAGGCCTTTCTGCAATCCCTTACGATAGTTTTCGCGGCCATCTGCCGGATTACCGGTCAGCTCGCCGGTGCGATGCATATCCGCCATCACCTGATACGCCAGCCACGGATACACCGCCGTGGCGCCCACACCAAACAGCACCGCCATTTGGTGTGCATCTCGGGCGTAGCCGGTTTCCACCACAATGTTGGCATTGGGGCGTAGCGCCAAGTGACCTAAGTGGGAGTGCACAGCACCCACCGCCAAAGCGGCCTGGATCGGGATCAGCCCCTGCGCCAGTTCTGCATCGGTAAGCACCAAAATTACTTTTCCAGTACGCACCTGCGCTTCTGCCTCTGTACACAGCGCCTTAACCGCCTGGTGAAGGCTTTGCTGCTCAGGGTCGTAACCCAGTGACAGCGTATGGCTGGCGAAAGCGGGGTCTTCCTGAGTGACCAGCGCGGTAAATTTACGTGGTGACAGCACCGGCGTAGTCAAAATCAAACGATGCGCGTGCTCGGGCGTTGCTTTAAAGACGTTAAGCTCAGCGCCACAGCAGGTTTCCAGCGACATTACAATCGCTTCGCGCAGCGGGTCGATTGGTGGATTGGTGACCTGGGCAAATTTCTGACGGAAAAAATCTGTCAGCAGGCGAGGACGGCTCGACAATACCGCCATGGGGGTGTCGTCGCCCATTGAGCCCACCGCTTCCTGACCACTTTCTGCCAGCGGGCGCAGTATCTGATCGCGCTCCTCAAAACTGATCTGGAACAGCTTCTGCTGAACGTTAAGCGCGGCGGTATCCATGGTCTGGAAGCGCGCAAGCTCGGTCAGCGCCGACTCCAGGTAGTTCGCTTCTTGCTTAAGCCAGCGCTTGTACGGGTAAGCCGACTTCAGCCGGTCATCGATATCCTGCGTATGCAGTACTTCACCGGTTTGCGTATCCACCGCCAGCATTTGCCCTGGGCCAACGCGACCCTTGGCGACCACGTCTTCCGGCTTATAGCCGTAGGTGCCAATTTCCGATGCCAGCGTGATATAGCCATTTTTGGTAATCACCCAGCGCGCGGGGCGCAGGCCGTTACGGTCAAGCATGCAGACGGCCTGGCGACCATCGGTCATGACCACGCCTGCAGGGCCGTCCCACGGCTCCATGTGCATCGAGTTATATTCGTAGAAGGCGCGCAGCTCGGCGTCCATTGTCTCTACGTTTTGCCAAGCGGGTGGCACCATCATCCGCACCGCGCGGTGCAGCTCCATGCCACCGGTCAGCAGCACTTCCAGCATGTTGTCCATACTGGAGGAGTCAGAGCCGATGGTGTTAACGATCTCATCCAGCTCAGCGATATCAGGCAGGCGCTCGTTAACGAAATTCGCTTTACGCGAATTTGCCCAGCCTCGGTTGGCTTCAATGGTGTTGATTTCGCCGTTGTGCGCCAACAAGCGAAACGGCTGTGCCAGCGGCCAGCGGGGCGCGGTATTGGTCGAAAAGCGCTGGTGAAACACGCAAATAGCCGTTTCCAAACGCGGATCATTTAAATCCTGATAAAACGCCGGTAGGTCTTCCGGCATCACCAAGCCTTTATAAGAGACAACTTCCGACGAGAGCGAAGCCACATAGAAATCTTTTTCGTCGCGCAGCGCCTGCTCGGCACGGCGGCGAGCCATGAACAGATCAACGTCGAAGTGTTCGCCCTGGCCTGGCTGCACAAATAGCTGACGAATACGCGGCAGGCAGTCGAGCGCCATCGGCCCACAAACGCTGGCGTCCGTAGGCACATCGCGCCAGCCCAGTACATTAAGCCCACGCGCTTCAAACTCACGAGTTAACGTGTCACGAGCATGCGCTTCACGGGCGTCATCGTTAGGTAGAAAGATCACCCCAACGGCAAATTTCTCGCCCAGCTCAGCATCAAACGCTTCTTTAGCAAGCGCCTGCATAAATGGCTTAGGCATTTTAATAAGCAGACCACAGCCGTCGCCGGTTTTTCCATCGGCCGCGATACCGCCGCGATGGGTCATGCAGGTCAGTGATTCAATGGCCGTTTTCAACAAATCGTGGCTAGCCTGCCCTTCCATATGGGCAATCAGGCCAAAACCACAGTTGTCGCGAAATTCGCCAGGCTGGTGAAGACCTTTATTCATGGGCGCGCCTCTAGTCAGGGTCTTTTTTTAGCAGCGTGCATGTGGTAAAAAGGCGGGTTTTGCTTTTTTTATAATGCTTCTTACCCACCCAAAAAGGATACTTCCCACCTTCGCTGCTGAAACAAAATGGTCGGCCAGCATAGCGATTCGCACCCTATTTGCGCAATCGCCACTTGCAGGCGATGCTAGAAAAACTCTTTTCAAATCCTGAGCTTGCATCACCGCTTAAGGAAAAAATACATAGACTTCAAACACTTGCAAGCACATACAACGTTATTTAAACGATACCTACCAGGCGTTAGACTTTAGTCTTAAATCACCCGCCCATCCCATGCCGATAGCGTATAAGGCATGCCAATTATCTTAAAAGCCGTTAATTGCCTGGAAGCCGAGCACAAAAAAAACCGCCTTTCATCGCCGCTGAGCTTAGGGAGCGACGATGGAAGGCGGGCTTAGCTAGCTTACGTTCTTACTTGTTTACTTAATGATGCACCCTTGCACCACTTAACGGCGCGGATAGCCATCCAGCAGTGCCTGTAGTACCGACACCGGCGTGGCGTCGCTGACGCAAGCATCGCCAAGGCTATTGAGCAGCACTAGACGCAGCTTGGCATCGATATTTTTCTTATCTAGCCGCATACGCATTAAAAAGTCTTCGCTGGACATGTTCGCCGGCGCCGCTAACGGCAGCCCCGCACGCTCAATGACCGCCAGACTTCGGGCAAGCATCACCTCATCAACCCAACCGAGCTGCTGGGAAAGCGTCACGGCCATGGCCATGCCGGCGCCCACTGCCTCACCGTGCAACCAGTTGCCATAACCTTGATGCGCCTCAATAGCATGGCCAAAGGTATGGCCTAGATTGAGTAATGCACGCACGCCCTGCTCGGTTTCGTCTTCGGCAACGATATCAGCTTTGATTTGGCAACTGCGCGCGATGGCCTCGGCGATTACATCGGGCATGACATCCAGCAGCGCCGGCATATTGGCTTCCAGCCAGCTTAAAAATGCTTCATCACGGATCAACCCGTATTTAACGACCTCTGCAAGCCCTGCCGACAGCTCACGACGCGGCAAACTTTTCAGCGACTCGATATCTACCAGCACCGCCTTAGGCTGCCAGAAAGCGCCAATCATGTTTTTGCCCAGCGGATGGTTAACGCCCGTTTTGCCTCCCACCGACGAATCCACTTGGGAAAGTAGCGTGGTCGGCACTTGAATAAATGCAACACCACGCTGATAGGAAGCGGCAGCATAGCCCACCATATCGCCAATTACCCCGCCACCTAGCGCGACCAGGGTGCAGCGACGATTAAAGCCTGCCTCCAATAGCGCATCCCAAATCCGGCTGACGTGCTCAATGGTCTTGTACTGTTCGCCATCCGGCAGTACCAGGGTGCGTACCTCGACATCACCGGGCAGGCTAGCGCAGAGCTTGTCTAGATAAAGCGGTGCGATCGTCTCATTGGTGATAACCATCACCTGCTGACCGGCCAAATAGGGTGTCAAAGCATCGGCGCGCCCAATGAGCCCCGTATCGATATGAATGGGATAGCTGCGCTCACCTAAGTCAACGTGAAGCGTACGCCGTGCATCGACTATCGCGGTCATGGAAATACCTTATGGTTAAGCGTTTCAGCAGTGTGATTGACGGGTGATGGCTCCAAGGGATCAACCAACCGATATACCCGTCGCAATATTTCATTCACCACTGCCCGGGGGCTGCGACGATCTGTGCGCACGGCAATATCCGAGGTCGCCCGGTAAAGCGGATCACGCTGGGTAAACATATCGATGAGCACCTGCTCACGATTAGCGCACTGCAACAGCGGCCGATTGCGATCTTTCGCCGTGCGTTTGAGCTGCTGATCAACGGTGGTGAGTAGATAAACGACCGTACCTCGATCACGCAGTGCGCGGCGGTTCTCTTCGCGCAGCACCGCACCACCGCCAGTGGCGACAACCACGGACGAAAGCTGGGTCAATTCATCAATCATATGGATTTCTCGCAGTCGAAAGCCCTGCTCGCCCTCGACATCAAAAATCCACGGGATATCCGCCCCGCACCGATCTTGTATGGCGTGGTCACTGTCATAAAATTGGCGCGACAATTCGGCCGCCAGCAGGCGACCAATAGTGCTTTTGCCAGCCCCCATGGGGCCAATAAGAAATAGATTAGGTAAATCCTGCATCAGCGAACCGTCAAACCATCGTCAAGGAGTCGTGGAGTAATAAAGACTAACAACTCTACCTTTTCATTGCTCTCTGCGGTATAGCGAAACAGCCTACCTAGTAAAGGAATGTCGCCCAAGAGCGGTGTTTTGGCAATTTGGCGAAGCTCTTCTGTCGTTAAAATACCGCCTAACACCACCGTTTGGCCGTCATCTACCAATACTTGGGTTTCAATTTGATTGGTATCAATCGGCGGCTCACCGCCAAATTCTGATTCACGAAAGCTATCATTTTTGATCACCAGATCCATAATAATGCGGTTGTCCGGCGTGATTTGCGGGGTGACTTCCAGTGAAAGCTCGGCTTCTTTGAACTCGGTGTCCAGATTGTCATTGCCATCTACGCGCTGGAAAGCGCGTTCTTCACCCTGGCTGATTCTGGCAGTACGCTGATTGGCGGTAATAATTCTAGGCTGCGAAATAGTCTGGCTTTTACCTTCACTTTCCAAGGCGCGCAGCTCCAGATCCAACAAAACATCACCCGATAAATAGCCAAAGCTAAAGCCGGTGCCGCGCCCTGATGCCGCCCCTAAGTCAACCGCCAGACCGCCCTGCGCCCGGTTAATGTTATTGGGATTAATATTTCGCCGCCTAAACGCGCCATCATCGCCTTGTTGAAAACCTCGCGTACTCGACATACCCCAGTTAATACCAAGCTCACGCGACGCGGTGTCCCGCGCGATGACAATGCGCGCCTCTATTTGCACCTGACGAACGGCGACGTCTAAGCGATCAATCGTGCGGGCAATATCGCGCACCTGCGCTGCGGTATCCTGCACTAATAGCGTATTGGTGCGATGATCAACGCTCACCCGACCACGCTCAGTCAGCAGCCCGAAGCCGTCGCTTCCACCCCCGCTTAGCAGCTGAGCCAAATCGTCGGCCCGCGCATATTTGATTTCGACAAACTCGGTCACCAGTGGCAACAGCGTTTCACGCTGATGGCGAGCTTCCAGCGCCTGGCGCTCTAAGTCAGCCAGCTCATGAGTAGGCGCTACCAATATCACATTGCCCTGCTCACGGCTCGATAGCCCTTGGGTTTGTAAGATCAGCGCCAGCGCCTGATCCCAAGGCACATCGTTTAAATTAAGCGTTACGCGTCCGGCCACGCTATCACTGGCGACCAGATTAAGGCCGGTAAACTGGGCCAGCGTCGCTAACACTGAGCGAACCTCAACATCTTGGAAGTTAAGGCTCAGCAGTTCGCCATCAAAGCTCTTCTCTGGCGTTTGAGAAGAAGGCAGCACTTGGCTGACCGGCTGTACATCAACCGTCAACGTGCGCTCTTTTTGCGAGGAGATCATCGCAAAAGCCCCCTGCGTTGCGATCACTAGCTGCGTACTGCGCGGCTCAGATCGAGGCGTAATGCGCGTGACTGGAGTGGCAAAATCAGTGACATCGTAGATATGATTCAAGGCATCAGGCAGGGAGACACCGAGCAGCTCAACGAGCACGGCCTCTGCGCTATTTTCACGCACGTTTGCGTCAACACCGTCACGATCAAAGGTAACAATAAGCCGACCGGCACCGTCCTGGCCGCGTCGAAAATCAATGTTTTCTATATACGGCCCCTCGTCGATTTCAAGCGCCGCGGCAGCTTCGCTATTAGCGCCATGAGGATCAGCCTCAAAGCGAATACGTAGACGATCTTCCAGCACGCTCGAAGTGTAGCTCTGCGCCTCGCGCAGATTAACGACCAGACGCGTTCGTCCATTGCCTTCCATGGCGGTAATCCGCTCAATGCCCCCTCGATCCACGTTAACACGCCGATTGGCGAGTCCATTTTGCGTAGCGGCCAAATCAAGCATGACGCGAGGCGGCGCCGCTAAACGATAGCTGCGCAGCTCGGGCACGCCGCCGGAGAAATAAAGATCAACGTTAATCCCTCCGCTTTGCGCAGGCAGCACGTCGATCTCGGTCAGCACCGACTCAGCGGCCCATGAAGGTAACGCCATTGATATGGATGCGCCTATTGCTATATATAATGAAGCCAATAGCGAAGGCAAGCGTACGGCTATCTTCGAAAAGAGTCTGCGTCGCCAAGCGGTCACTGTCATAAGCTATTATCCAGTTACAAGTCGTCTGCGTTAATGACGAGCGATACCTGTCGCTCCTGCCATCCGTCCTGCTGAGTAAGCACCTGTTCGGTGAGATGAAGCGCTTGCGCGTCTATTTGTGCAATTCGCCCATCGTTAGTGCCCATGTAGTCCCCTTCTTTAACACTGGTCACGGCGCCATCGGGCGATGCAATTAACGCTAAACGGCGCCCCGCCATTGTCATCGTGCCCACCAGATGAAGCTCTTGCAGAGGGAAATGCTCTAACGGCTGTAATGCACGCTGCGGGTTCGGCGCTTGCACACGGTCGCTGCGCTCATTGCCATCTTCAGCTATCGCCTGTGGCGCCAAAAAGGGGCTGCGCTGATCGCTATATAAGTAGTCTAAGGAAGCGCTTTCAGGCTCTAGCACGCTTATTGTTGGCGGCTCGCCTACCGGCGACTGTCGAATATCAGTCAGCGTCTGCGCCAATGGTTCTAAATCAGGCTCCGCACACCCCATCAGCAAGACCGCCGAACTCAACAGCATCACCGTCGGCGCGGCACGCTTTACAAGTCGCGGCTGGCTTGGCGTCATAGCACGTCTGCTCCCTCATCCAGCGGCTGATCACTGTCTCCTGCATAGCGATAGGTGCGGGCAAGGAGCGACAGCTGCAGCATATCGCCGTGCCCCTCAACGGGCGCCAAAGTGAAGTCATGCTGGGTCACCATGCGTGGCAGCGACGCGATATCGGCGATAAAACGCGCCAGCTGGTGATAGCCGCCGCGCACCTGAATATCCAGCGGCTGCTCTATATAGTGCGGCTGTTCCAACGCGGGGCGCAGCCAGACAGTGTCAATTATCAGGCGGTTATCAGCCGCGGCATCACTGATACTATCGAGCAGCGAGGGGATTTCCGCATCGCTGGGAAGCATCGTGTGAAAGCGCGCCACCTGCGTTTCTAAGGCTACCAACTGATCACGCCGTTCCGGCAAGAAGGCGGCTTCAGACACTCGGCTGCGGTATTCACTTAACAGCCGAACCTCCTGGCGCTGCGCGGCCATAAAGGCATCGCGCTGTTCGCTCACCGTCAGCCATAGCATCACGCCCAACGCTACTAGCAGCGTTACACCGCAGCTCAAAACCTTTAATAGCCACGGCCAGCTACCGGCTTCTTTGACGTCTAACCCTCGCCAGTCAACCTCGCGCAAGCGCTGCCATTCAATGGCCCATTGGTCGCGCTGAAAACTCATCGCGCCGCCTGGTCAACGTCGAAATGAAACACGCGGCCCGCGCCGTCTTGCTCGCTTTCCAGCGCCGAGAGCACTGGCACGCCCAAACCCGATAGTGCGGCAATACGACGTAGCTGCTCGGACACCTGCCGGGCGCTGCCCGCAGCCGCCGTTACGCTGACGCTATTATCGCTTCTCGAGAGCCGCTGATAGACCACGCCGCTCACGACGCTATTCGCCACGTTATTAAACAGGTGCACAGTATCGGTACGCGTAGACTGCAGCGCCTGAAACACGGCTATTTGCTCATTTAACCGCGCAGCATCAAGTTCCACGCGCGACACGCTGTCAATATCCGCATGCAGACGCTCAATGTGGCTGATAATAAGCGCATTACGCTGCTGCTGAGCGGCCAGCTTAAGCTGATAAAATTGAGAGATGAGCAGCCCAACCACCACGCCCAGTAGCAGCATGATCACCACGGCGACATAGTATTGTCGCGTTCGCCGCTCACGCTGTGCCTGCCGCCAAGGCAGCAGATTAATAGTTATCTTCACAGGCAGACCCTCATTGATTCACCCTCATCGCTAAGCCACCGGCGGTTAGCATCGTCGGCGCATCATTCATCAGGGCTTGAAGGTTTAGGCGTTTATTGACCTGCATGTGCTGAAAGGGATTAGCGATCGTCACCGGTATCCCGCTATGGTTAGCAATACGCTCGGCCAGACCAGGCATCACGCTTGATACGCCGACCAATACGATATGCTGTATTAGCTGCTGATGCGCCTTCGCGTGGTAGCGCTGTAAGATGCGCATAACCTGCTGAGCAATGGCTTCGATTAAAGAGGTGGTTAGCGGTCTATCGTCAAACGCCGTACTGCGGCTATAGACAATATGCTGGCCATGCAAGACGTGAAAAACATGCGTTGCAGCATCAATATCGACGACGCCAATACAGGCCATATCAGCATCGCCAGTTGGATCGCCTGCGTGCGTTTGGCCGCGCAATTCAATCAGCGAGCGCGCCAAAGCAAACGTGTCAACGTCCACAACCGCAGGCTCAAGACCTGCACGCTCTAACGTCTCAGAAAGCTGGATAACGTCGCGCTGGCGACAGGCCACCAGATCTACCTGCTGCTGCCCTTCATCAAACGGCGCAGGGCCTTGGCATTTAAAATCGAAAGCAACGTCATTGAACGGAAAAGGAATATGGTGGTCGGATTCGGCCATAATGCGTTCTTCTATCTCGTCTTCACGCAGTTCGATAGGAAAGTTCAGCGTTTTAGTGATAGCAGCACTCGCAGGAATGGCGACGGCAGCTTGACGCGTAGAGGGTTGCGCATGGTCTAAAGCGCGCTTCAGCGTACTGGTAACGTCATTAATGTCACGAATACGGCGTTCAATTATCGTACTTTCGCGCAGTGGTTTAACGGCATAACTTTCTACTTGGTAATAACCACGGCACTGCGTTAGCTCCAGCAGCTTTACGCTCGCCGACGTAATGTCTATACCGATCAACCCTTTATCGGATTTCATAAAGCGCATAGTAGGTCAAGCTCCACCTGCTGATCACGTGAATCGAGGTTACCTTATTTTTAATTAAGACTCACGTGAACGAACTTACAACATATCAACACTGGTGGCCGCCGCCTCAGCTTCCTATAATGGCAGCCAATTACATGATGCGGCCGTTCAAACGCCGATCTTTTTATTCTCTCCAGGGTGCTCTTTGTTCATGACGTTTCTTCGAACCCTTATTGTGTCGCTATTTTTTCTCATCGTGTCATTGGTCGGCGCCACCGTGCTGGCCGTGGTGGCTGCGGCTATTTACTTTGCGCCGGGCTTACCCGACGTTCGTCAACTGCAGGACTTTGAGCTGTACACGCCGCTGAGAATCTTTACCCAAGACGGTAAGCTGATTGGCGAGTTCGGTGAGGAGCGGCGCATGATAGTCGACTTCGATGAAATTCCGCAGGATATGGTCAATGCCTTGGTCGCTGCCGAAGACACCAACTATTTTGATCATGCCGGCGTCGACCCTCGTGGCTTAGCCCGGGCCGCGGTAGAGCTGGTTAGCAGTGGCGGGTCTATCCAGTCAGGCGGTTCGACCATCACCATGCAGGTCGCCCGTAACTACATGCTGACGCTGGATCAAACGTTTACACGTAAGATTCGTGAAATTCTGCTCGCGCTGCAAATGGAGCAAGTGCTCAGCAAAGAAGAAATTTTCGAGCTTTACGTTAACAAGATTTTCTTGGGCAACCGTGCCTATGGCATCGCCGCTGCCGCTGAAACCTACTATGACAAGCCACTGGCTGAATTGACTCTCGCGCAAACGGCGATGATTGCGGGGCTGCCCAAAGCACCCTCTGCGTTCAACCCGCTGGCGAATTCAGAACGCTCGCTTATTCGACGCAACTGGATTCTCTTTCGCATGCGC
This sequence comes from Halomonas sp., assembly GCF_052095695.1. GTDB lineage: Bacteria > Pseudomonadota > Gammaproteobacteria > Pseudomonadales > Halomonadaceae > Vreelandella. The sequence continues at coordinate 23,776 of NZ_JBQDLQ010000036.1, read as the reverse complement.
GACTTAGGCTATATCGACGAGAGCACCTATCAATCGTCGGTTCAGGACCCGGTGACTGCCCGCCGCCACTACACGCAAAACGAAGTTGACGCTGATTACGTTTCAGAAATGGCGCGTCAGTACGCGGTTGAGCGCTTTGGCGATGACGCCTATACCGGCGGCTATCGCATCTACACCACGATTAATAGCGAGCTACAGCCCTTTGCTCAACAAGCTCTCTCCAACGGCCTAACCGCCTATGACCTGCGCCATGGCTGGCGCGGGCCAGAGCAGCGTGAAATTGCTGCCAGCTTAGTTGAGGCGCAAGAGCAAACCGCGACGCAAGGCCTTGAAGAAGAGCTTTCTGAGTCGCCCGAAATTCGTCAAACCGCCCGCCAGGCCGCCCAACGTAGCCAAACGGAAGTGGAAGGATTTGATGGCGACGTCAGTAACTGGATTCAGGTACTTGCTCGCACGCCCAACTACGGCCTGCTAAAGCCAGCTATCGTGGTAGAAAGCAGCGGTCGGGAAATGAAAGTACTTACCCGCAACGACGGGCTACAAACGATTTCATGGGCGGGTTTAAGCTGGGCACAAAAGTACCTTAGCCCACGCAGTCGTGGGGCAGAACCCAGCTCGGCGGATCAAATTGCCGTGCGTGGCGACATGATTCGCGTGATTGAGAATGAAGATGGCTCACTGCGTCTTTCTCAACTCCCGGACGCCGAGGGCTCGCTGGTCGCTCAAGACCCGCGCACCGGTGCCATTCTCGCGCTTCAAGGTGGCTTTGACTTTAACGCCAGCAAGTTCAACCGCGCGGTACAGGCTCAGCGCCAGTCAGGCTCGATCTTCAAGCCCTTCATTTATTTGGCGGCTCTTGAAGATGGCGAGATGAATGCCGCAAGCGTGGTCAATGACGCGCCGGTAGTACTCGACGACGGCAGCAACTCTTTATGGCGGCCGGCGAACTCTAGCCGGGACTTCCAAGGGCCGACGCGCTTACGCCCTGCGCTGGCACGTTCACGCAACCTGGTGACTATCCGCGTTCTGCAGACGATGGGCTTAGATCATACGATTAACTACTTAGAAGGCTTCGGTTTTGCGCCAGGCCGCCTGCCTCACGGTTTAGCTTTAGCCCTAGGCAGCGCGAGCTTAACGCCCATGGAGATGACCAACGCCTACGCCGTTCTTGCCAATGGCGGCTTCCAAGTGGCGCCCTGGTTTATTGAGCGTGTTACCCGCAACGATGATCGCGAACTGATTGATGAAGCGGCGCCTCAAGTGGCTTGCCCAAGCTGTGCAGAGGATCAGGAAACGGTTGAAATTGATGGCCGCGAATACCCCATCGCCGAACGAGTAGCCGACCCGGCCGCCGTTTATATTCTGCGCGACATGCTACGTGACGTTATCACCTCGGGTACTGGTCGCGGTGCACTAAGCCTGAACCGCGAAGACATTGTGGGGAAAACAGGTACCACGAACAGCCTGCGCGACGCGTGGTTTGCGGGCTTTAACAGCGATCTCGTCACCACGGTGTGGGTCGGTAAAGACAGCAACGAAACACTCGCTGAGTATGGTGCCGGCGCCGCCTTACCGATTTGGGTGGAGTTCATGGGTGATGCGCTGGAAGGCACGCCGCCGGCCGTGCTAGAACGCCCTGATACGGTTGTGACTGCGCGCGTTGACCCGGATACCGGCCGTCGCTTAACTGACGACCAGCCGGGCGGCCTTACCGAGCTGTTCCATCGTGATCACTTGCCGGACTACCAGCAGCGCCGTATCAGTCGCGAGCTGGAAGAAGCCAGCGGCTCTCAAGGCTCAGGCACCGCAGAGTCAATCTTCTAACGCTAGCGGCTAATCCCTGCGCCACGGCGCAATAGCGAAAAGGCCCGGAGAGAATATCTCCGGGCCTTTTTTTATTACTTACTCAGCATCTTTGCGGCTATTGCCACTAACCGTTATCCGTTATCCGTTAACGACGGGGCTTGCGGCTGGCGCTTACTGGCCAGCCAGTTAGCGCCAATTACCACGGTCATCACCACGACACCGGCAATCTCGGTCATCAGGTTAGGATAGAACACCCCAATAATCGCCGCCGTAATCGCCAGGCGAGGTAGCCACGACATCCGTGTAAACAAATATCCTTCCAAGGCCGCTGCAAAAGCACCTAATGCCAGGATGGCGATAATGCCGTTCCAGATGACAACGGGCACAGGCCCACCCATGATGATTTCAGGATTGAACACCATAAACAGCGGAATCAGGTACAGCCCTTTGGCAAACTTCCACGCCTGGAAGCTCGTTTCCATCGGTTTACTGCCGGCTATCGCCGCCCCGGCAAAACCTGCCAAGGCGATGGGTGGCGTCACGTTAGAGTCCTGGGAGTACCAGAACACCACCAGGTGAGCAACCAATAGCGGAATACCAAACTCTTGGGTAAGCGCCGGGCCAACTAGCACAATTAGCACGATATAGCTCGCCGTTACCGGCAGGCCCATGCCTAGTACTAAGCTTGCCAATAGCACCATCAGCAGCGCGAGCAGAATGTTGCCGCCAGAAAAGGCCAGCATCATCGACGAGAACTTCAGACCTAAACCGGTTAAGCCCACAATACCAACGATAATACCGGCAACCGCGCAGGCCATTGAAACGGACACCGCATTGCGCGCACCAAGTTCTAAACCTTCAATAAGTTTGGCAAATCCCGCGCGGATAACATTTTTAATCGACGTCGATGTTACCGGCTGGCCCTGGCTCGGCGCCACAAAGAAAAACCACAGTGCATAACGCAGTACCGCTACGGCTACCATGGTGACAACCGCATAGTAGCCGACGCGCATAGGCGACATACTCAGCGCCAGCAGCCAGACCAGCACGGCTAGCGGCAGCAGGAAGTGCCAGCCATCTTTCAGAACCTGGCGCACCTGCGGCAGCTCTGCTTTCGGCAACCCCTGCATACCTTGCTTAAGGGCAATAATGTGGACAAACAGATAGACCGTCGAGAAATACATAATCGCCGGCAAAATACTGACTTTCACAATATCTAAGTACGGCGTATTGGTGTATTCCGCAATCAAGAAAGCACCCGCCCCCATCAACGGCGGCATAATCTGCCCACCGGTTGAAGCCGCGGCTTCAATACCCCCCGCCTGCTTGGCTTTGTAGCCCAGCTTTTTCATCAGCGGAATAGTAAACGCACCGGTGGTAACAACGTTGGCAATCGCGCTGCCGGAAATAGACCCCATACCCGCGGAGGCTAGCACCGCAGCCTTGGCCGGCCCACCGCGCTGGCGACCGGTGGCGGCATACGCCATGTCGATAAAGAACTTACCCGCACCGGTGCATTCCAAAAAAGCACCAAACAGTACAAAAATAAAGATATAGGTTGCCGCCACGCCGAGCGGCAGGCCGAAAATACCCTCTTGCCCCAGGTAAAGCTGGCCAGCAACGCGGTCAATGCTATAGCCGCGATGCTCCAGAATGCCCGGCATCCACTCGCCCAGCCACGGCAGCTCGCCCCGCGGCCCGGCAAAGGCATACACAATGGCAATCAAACCGATCACGGTCATACCCAAACCCACCGCGCGGCGGCTCGCTTCTAGCACCGTCACGGTCGCAATACAGGCGACCAGAATATCGGCACTGCTCCAAAAGCCTGCTCGACTGAAAATCTCATCCAGGTTGAACACTAAATAGCCGCCGGTGACGATCGCCCCGGCTAAGAACACGAGATCAATCCCCCATCCAACGACGCCACGCTTACTGGTGGGACCAAAGGCCGGGAACATTAAAAACGCCAGCATCATGATCAATGCCAGGTGAATACTGCGCTGATAAAACAGCCCTAACGGCTGGATACCCGCGGAATACAGCTGAAAAAGGGAAAGTCCCACCGCCACAATGGTGATCAACCACAGCACCATGCGGGGTTGAATCACATTACCACCCGGTATTACCGTCGACGGCTGATTGGATTCGTTCATGAAGGCCTCGGAAGCGTTAACTAATGTCGTTTTTTATTCACGCGGGGAAGCGTAAGGAGCGGCTAGCTGAATGGTCACGCGCTGCCCAGCGGCGAGGGCGCTCAAGCTTACCTGAGGATGCTCACCGTCTGGCCACACTACTCGATGATTGACGGCAGGCGAGCCGACTCTTAATAGATAGCGATTATTGGCGACAGGCTCGTCAATCGCATTAATCCAGTAGCCGCCTTCACCATCTGAGACCTGTTCTCCACGGCCAAAGATATGCCCAAGCCCTGCAGCGAAGTCAGGTTGATGGCTACGTTCTAACTGCATCACGCCTGCCGCATTGCGATAGCAGTCAAGTACGGTGAAGTGCTCAACGGAGTGCTGCCACTTAATACACCAGCGGCCGCCAAGAGGGACCGTTTCATCCACCAAGACGTCGCCGTGCTCGGTTGTCACTGCTAATCGCATAAACGGCGTCGCCGAAGCGGGGGAAGCCCCCACTTCGGTGAGTGGTAAACATGCAATCAGTAGCGCCACCAGTCGATGTTGCCACTGCATGGTGGTGTCCTTTATCCGTTACGGACGCAGGCGATCCGGGATGTCAGCGCCAACTTCTTCAAAATAACGCAGCGCACCTGGGTGTAACGGCACCGGCGTAGAGTCCATAGTGAACTGAACGGTGGTGTCATTAGCCGCAGGGTGAACAGCAATCAGTTCGTCGGTGTTTTCAAACAGCAACTGGGTAAGCTGATACGCCAACTCTTCGTCCATATCGGCGTTAACCACCAATACGTTAGGAATACCGATCGTCTGAACCGCCTCATCCATGCCGTCATACATACCGGCGGCTAGCTCATAGGGTGCAAACACCGCTTCTTCTTCCTGCGCGTTAGCGATCTCTTCATCAGAGAAACCAATAAGACGAATATCACGCGTGGCGGCTAGGTTAAGAATTGAACTGGTGGGCGGCCCTACGCTCCAGAAACCAGCGTCAATATCGCCATCGCGAATCGCATCGGCGGTTTCATTGAAGTTAAGACGCTGAGGCGTAAAGTCTTCGTAGTCAACGCCATTGGCCTCAAGTAACGCACGCGCATTAAGCTCAGTGCCGCTACCCGGCGCGCCTACAGAAACGCGCTTACCGGCCAAATCTGCAATCGATTTAATATCCGACTCTGCTAGCGTGACCAGCTGCACGGCATTGGGGTACACAGAGGCCAGCGCACGGGTATTTTCGACCTGACGCCCGTCAAAGTCTCCGGTACCGGTGTACGCCTGATGGACCGTATCGGCCAGCGCCAGCGCTAAATCCGCGTCGCCGCGCATGATCAGCCCCATATTCTCAACCGACGCGCCAGTAACTTCTGCCGTCGCCTGAGCGCCTTCGATATGGTTATTGATCATTTCAGCGAAACCACCGCCGATAGGGTAATACACGCCGCCGGTGCCGCCGGTCGCAATTGAAAGTTGCTGAGCGCTAGCGGGAAGCGCGACCGCGAGCAACGATGCAGCGGCTACCGTGGAATATAGAGAGCGTAGAGTTCGCATGAGCATGTCCTCCGTCCTGCTTGGACTTATAGGTATGGTTGACGATAAAGGAGGTTTTGGAGCCCCAGCGCCTGCCGGGAAATCTAACGGCCAAGCAGACGCGGTGGAGGAGAAGTTAGCACGGCTTACGCGTTAGATGCTAATTGGCCATTATTAACGTTTAACGGCATCACAACGCCCATGCCCGCGCGCAATGTCAGCATGGTCATCAGAAATAACACGCCGACAACAATGCTAAAATACGTTAGCAATCTCTTAACCGCTGCCAAATAGTTAATATTTATTGATAATAGCCGACAATCTTTCACAATGTACTGCTACTTATTCAGGAGCCACACTGATATGGAGCCCGATGTTAAGGCGTCGGATTTGCCAGCGTCCAACCTTCAAGAATACGATTCTCAAACGCCAGCCCTTAAGGAAAAAAATATTAGCGAGCCAAGCGGTCCCCGCCAAAATTTAGCCATTAGCGCTTATCGACAGCTTAAGCATGACATTATTCGCGGCTGCTATGCGCCGGGACAAAAGCTGTTAATGACACACCTTAAAGAGCAGTACGGCGCGAGCACCGGGCCGCTGCGCGAAGCGCTTTCCCAGCTGGTGGCAGACCGCTTAGTCGTGGCGATTAGCCAACGCGGCTATCGCGTGGCTCCGATGTCGCTGGCCGAGCTCAACGATATTTACGATGCCCGTGCCCAGATTGAAGGACTGATTTTGCGCCTGGCCATAGAGCGCGGCAACGACGATTGGGAAGCCACGGTGCTGGCTACCGCTCACCTATTAGCGAAAGTCACCGACATCAACACACCCGATGACCTGCTCGAAATCTGGGATCAACGCCATAAAGCCTTTCACACCGCGATTGCCAGCGGCTGCAACTCCCCTCACCTGCTGCAAATGCGCAATACGCTGTTTGATCAGGTAGAGCGCTACCGCCACCTATGGCTGCAAGAAACCGTGATGTCGCCCCAGGCGCTAGAACTTAAGCGCCAAGAGCACTCAGCGCTGGTGGATGTCATTTTAGCCCGCGACACCGCTCAGGCCGATACCCTCATGCGCGACCACCTGATGACACCGGTTCCGATTATTACCCGCGTTTTCAAAGCGCGCGGCATCGAATAAACATGTCGATTTAAGCGTGTCATTCCCAGCATAAATTCTGCGTTTTAAAAAAATGTAGATATTTTAAATTAACGGCGATACATTGGCCTTATGCTACTTTGCAGCCAATCCATTGCTGTGGGCGATTTATAGCGCCTGCATAACGAATCGAGGAATTTACGCCATGACGCATTTTAACTGGGACGACCCGCTGCTACTGGAACAACAGCTGACGGACGAAGAGCGCCAGATTCGTGATGCAGCCTATGATTACTGCCAAGAAAATCTTCAGCCCCGCGTGCTAACGGCCTTCCGTGAAGAGCGCTTTGACCGCGAGATCATGACCGAGATGGGCGAGCTTGGTTTGCTGGGTGCCACCGTTTCCCCCGAGTACGGCGGCGCAGGCGTCAATCACGTTGCCTACGGTTTGATCGCTCGTGAAGTTGAGCGCGTTGATTCTGGCTATCGCTCCGCCATGAGCGTGCAGTCCTCGCTGGTGATGTACCCCATCGAGACTTACGGCTCAGAAGAGCAGAAGCAAAAATTCCTGCCCAAGCTTGCCAGCGGCGAGATGATTGGCTGCTTTGGCTTGACCGAACCCGACCACGGTTCAGACCCGGGCGGCATGATTACCCGCGCAGAGAAAGTCGACGGCGGCTACCGCCTGACCGGCGCCAAAATGTGGATCACCAACAGCCCTATTGCCGACATCGCGGTGGTATGGGCCAAGTCAGCGGCTCACGACAACCAGATTAAAGGCTTTATTGTCGAGCGCGGCGTGGACGGTTTCACCACGCCCAAAATCGAAGGCAAGGTCTCGCTACGTGCATCGATTACCGGCGAAATCGTGTTGGATAATGCCTTTGTACCCGAAGAGAACCTGTTGCCCAACGTCAGCGGTCTGAAAGGCCCGTTTGGCTGTTTGAACAAAGCGCGCTACGGCATCGCTTGGGGCGTCATGGGCACCGCAGAGTTCTGCTGGCACGCCGCCCGTCAATACACCTTAGACCGCAAGCAGTTTGGCCGCCCGCTGGCTGCCAATCAGCTTGTCCAGAAAAAACTGGCCGATATGCAGACCGAAATCACCCTGGGTCTACAGGCAGCACTGCAGGTTGGCCGACTAATGGATAGCGGCAACTGGGCACCAGAAATGGTCTCGCTGATCAAGCGTAACAACTGCGGCAAAGCGCTGGATATCGCTCGCCAGTCCCGTGATATGCATGGCGGCAACGGTGTTTCCGACGAGTACGGCGTCATTCGCCATATGGTCAACTTAGAGTCGGTGAATACGTACGAAGGTACTCACGACGTGCACGCCTTGATTCTAGGCCGTGCGCAGACGGGCATTCAGTCGTTCTTTTAAAAACCGCTGAACAATCACCTTTAAACGTATTCAGCCAAGGAAGCAGCTGTTATGAGCAAGCCTCTGTTAAGCGAGCCAACCAAGCCTCTGGCCGGAGTTAAAGTACTCGACATTTCTCGGGTGCTGGCCGGACCGTGGTGCGGACAAATGCTCGCGGACATGGGGGCTGATGTGATTAAAGTTGAGCGCCCCGGCAGTGGCGACGACACCCGCCATTGGGGCCCTCCTTGGCTGAGTGGCACAGAAGAGTCGGCGTACTACCTGTGCGCTAACCGTGGCAAGCGTTCGGTAACCGTTGATATGGCCAAGCCAGAAGGCCAAGCGGTGATTCAGCAGCTTGTCGCTCAGTCGGATGTGCTGATAGAAAACTTTAAAGTAGGCGGCTTAAAGCGCTACAGGCTGGATTACGCGAGCCTACAGGCACTAAATCCTAAGCTGATTTACTGCTCGATTACCGGTTTTGGTCAGGAAAGCCCCTACGCCCACCGCGCGGGCTACGACTTTATGATCCAAGCCATGGGCGGCATCATGAGTGTGACCGGTAAACCAGACAATGAACCCGGCGGCGGCCCGGTCAAAAGCGGCGTAGCGTTTACGGACATTTTCACCGGGCTTTACGCCGCCAACGCGGTGCTTGCGGCGCTTTATCAGCGTCGTGATAGTGGCGTTGGATGCCACATTGATATGGCGCTCATGGATGTGCAGGTGGGCGTGCTCGCCAATCAGGCGCTCAACTACCTGACCTCGGGCAACGTGCCCCAGCGGTTGGGTAACGCTCATCCTAATATCGTGCCTTACCAGGCGTTTGCCACTCAGGATGGTCACATGATCATGGCCGTGGGCAACGACGAGCAGTTCAAGCGTTTTTGCACCGTGCTGTCACTGCCAAGCTTGGCTAACGACCCCCGCTTCGCCACCAACGGTGCCAGGGTAAACAATCGCGCGATACTCGTGCCGCAGTTAGAAGCGGCGCTGTCCCAGCGCAGCACCGATCACTGGCTGGCGGCCTTTGAAGCGGTAGGCGTGCCCTGTGGGCCGATTAATACGCTCGACCGAGTGTTTGATGATCCACACGTAAAAGCCCGCGGCCTCAAGCAAACGCTGCCGCACACACAGGCAGGCCACGTGGATTTGGTAGCCAATCCCATTCGCTTCAACGGCAAGCCAATGAGTGCCACAACGGCGCCACCACACCTGGGTGAACATACCGAAAACGTATTGGATGAGCTCGGTATTACACCTGAGCAGCTCGAGGCATTGCGCGCATCGGGTGTTATTTAATCATTAGGTCAGCACTTCAATTACGCACTATGCTTAACGATCATCCTTGATCAATAGGAAGTGGGCTATGAGCAGTAATGCCGAACTCAACGAGCTAAAACATAGATACGTCGCCGCTGGCGCTGCGAGCCCAGCGACGGCATTTGCCGACCGCGCTGAAAATTCTGAAATCTGGGACGCTGACGGCAACCGTTTTATCGACTTCGCCGGCGGCATTGGCGTACTCAACGTAGGTCACCGCCACCCCAAAGTGGTCGCCGCGGTAAAAGCCCAGCTTGATAAACTGATGCACACCTGCCAAACGGTCATGCCTTATGAAGGCTACGTGAAAGTTGCTGAAAAGCTCAGCCAGATCGTACCGGTGCGTGGCCATGCCAAAGTCATGCTGGCCAACTCCGGCGCTGAAGCGCTGGAAAACGCCGTCAAAATCGCCCGCGCGGCCACCGGCCGCTCCAATGTGATCTGCTTTGACGGCGGCTACCACGGGCGTACTTTCTTCACCATGGCCATGAACGGCAAAGTAGCGCCGTACCAGAGCGATTTCGGCCCCATGCCGGGCACCGTTTTCCGCGCGCCCTACCCGGTGCCGTATCACGGTGTTAGCGAAGACGAAGCCATTCGCGGCCTCAAGATGACGCTGAGAACCGACGCCAACCCCAAAGATACCGCTGCCATTGTGTTGGAACCGGTACTGGGTGAAGGCGGTTTCTACCCGGCTTCTACCAGCTTCCTGACCAAGATCCGCGAGATCTGCGATGAGCACGGCATTTTGATGATCATCGACGAAGTGCAGTCGGGCTTTGGCCGCACTGGTAAGATGTTTGCCATTGAGCACAGCGGCGTTGAGCCAGATATCATGACCATGGCCAAGAGCATGGCCGACGGCATGCCGATCTCTGCCATTGTGGGTACCGATAAAGTGATGGATGCCTCTGGCCCTAACTCCCTAGGCGGCACTTACACCGGCAGCCCCACTGCCTGCGCAGCCGCGCTGGCGGTGATGGAAGTATTTGCAGAAGAAAATATTCTTGAGCAGAGCCAAGCCTTGGGCGAGAAGCTTTCAAAACGCTTCACCGAGTGGGCAGGCAGGTTTGAATGCATCGACCACGTGCGCAACATGGGTTCAATGGCGGCGTTCGAACTGGTATCAAATAAAACAGACCACACGCCTAACGCCGAACTGGCCGCAGCGCTATGTAAGAAAGCCCGCGAAGAAGGCTTGATCCTGCTTTCCTGCGGCATGTACGGCAACACTATCCGCTTTTTGATGCCGGTTACTATTGAAGACGACGTCCTCAACGAAGGACTGGATATTATTGAGTCCTGCTTGGAGTCGCTGACCTAAGCGCTATTAGCGTACAAGCAAATGCCGCCCAAATCGGGCGGCATTTATTTTTTAACGCGGCCGACGATCGCCTTCAATAAAATTCGCTGTAAATACCGCTTTACCGTGGGCCTCAAACGACCACCTCATCACCTCACCCAACGCCGTCATCACAGCATCGAACTCCCCAAATACCTGAGTGCTCATACGGTTCGGGTACACTTCTAATCCAGTCGCTTCCAAGCGTTTGACGACCTCTTTTACTACCGGCTTAAAATCATCGGCCAGTGGGTAATAGCTAAGCTGTACGGAAAGATACATAGCGCCTCCTTACATGGCTCTTTACATAGTATGTGACGTTTGCCCGACGCTGGATAAACGCTGCCAGGCAGCCAAAATGGCGGCACGGGTTTCATCCGGATGCTCCATCGGGAACATATGCGTACCCGGAACCTCGCTGACCGTTAGGCCCTTGCGCTTTAAGCGCTTGATGCGCGACGCCGTTAACAAGTGCGACTCTGTTCCCGCCACTAATTCTATCGGCACACCCAGCCGCTTGGGCAGGCGCGAAAGGTGATCGGGCAGGTGACGAAAAATTTCCACCTCAATCTCCGGGTTAAACGTCAGCTCCGCGCTGCCATCGTCTAACAACCGCGTCCCTGCTTCAATGTAGTCGTTGAGCGCTTCCGGGGTAAAGCGGCGAAACAAGCCTCGGCGGCCGAGTGAACTGGCCATTATCTCGCGGCTGGGCCATGCGGAGCGCCGCCCCTGGGTTTTACCAGCAGGCGTGACTCGATCAACAAACCCAAACCGCTTGGCCGCTTTCATGGCCCACGCATCCGTTCCCAGCATCAACGGCGGGTCGAGCATGATCACACCGCAAAAGCGCTCAGGCTGTTTGTCAGCGGCCATGGCCATCAAGGTACCGCCCAATGAATGGCCCACTCCTAGCAGCGGCGTATCACCTTCCGGCAGGTAGCTAAGCAGCTCATCCACCAAATTAGCCCAGTTATGATTGACGGGGTAATCCGGGTGGTGGCCCAGGCAGTCTACGGGAAAAAGGTCAAACGTTTCTGCCAGCGGGTCCAGTAGGCTGCGATAACTTAGCCCTGGAAAACCATTGGCATGGGCAAACACTAAACGCGGGCGTGAAGTTGTCTCAGCAGACATGGCGTGGCTCGTCGATAAGAGTAAGTCAGCAATGGCTAGGCCATCTATCATACGTCTGTTTTATCCTGCCCCATACAAAGCGTCAATCCACCTAAGTGTTAACGTGCTAATTAAAATAGCGGCAGCTGATGCTCTTGACTGCTTTCAGCCAGCCGATACCCCACACCCAGCAGGCGTACCGGGCGTTCACCGCGGGCCCAGCCAACCTTCAGCAGGGTTTCAAACTGGTCAAGATTAGGCGCTGGGTCAGCGTGTTCGACGGTGGTTTGGGTGAAGTCGCTAAATTTCACTTTAATGATCAGTCCTCGCACCGCCAGCGGTGGGTCAAGGCGCGCATAGCGCCGCTCTAAATCCTCGATCAGCGTGGGCAGCTCACGGCGGCAGGCGTCTAGGGAAGGCAAATCCTGGGCGTAGGTCTGCTCGGTACTGATCGATTTACGCTCACGGTGCGTTTTCACCGGCCGCTCATCTCGCCCCCAGCTTAGCTCATGCAAGCGCCGGCCAAAGCGGCCAAAGTGTTCGACAAGTTCGGTCAGCGAGCGCGTGCGTAAATCGGTACAGGTGTGAATATCAAGCCCGGCTAGTTTTTCTGCCGTGCGTGGGCCAACGCCGTGGATCTTCTTGACCGGCAGTTGCTGCACAAAGCTGTCGACCTTATCCGGCGTAATTACGCAAAGGCCGTTAGGCTTGTTCCAATCGCTGGCGATTTTAGCCAGAAATTTGTTGGGTGCTACGCCCGCCGAGACCGTAATGCCCACTTCGCGGCTCACCCGTTCGCGGATCGCTTCTGCCATGAGCGTGGCGCTACCGTGATGCAAGGTGATATCTGAAACATCCAAAAACGCCTCATCCAAAGACAGCGGCTCAATCAGCTCGGTCACATCGCGATAAATGGCGAAGACCTGGCGGGCAACCTCTTTGTATTTGGCCATATCGCCGCGAATGACGGTCAGATGCGGGCAGCGCTTGAGCGCTTGCCCCATCGGCATGGCCGAGTGAATACCAAACTCGCGAGCGGGATAGTTACAGGTGGCGACTACGCCGCGCTGCTCCACACTGCCGCCAATGGCTATCGGAATATCCCGCAGCGCGGGGTTATCGCGCATCTCCACCGCTGCATAAAAGCAGTCACAGTCGCAGTGAATAATTTTGCGCACCGGCTACCCTTCCAACTGTAAAAAAACACAGTCTATCACAAGAAACGCCAACTCAGGTGCCGCAAAAGGTCCTGAGAACCTGCTCGTTTTCTGTAGCAGGCGCCGCTAAACGACGGGCTTCAACCGACCCATAAAACGGCTTCGTTACCACCGCTAACAGGGTGTGGAACGGTGCAAAGTCACCGTCGTAAGCAGCACTGATGACTTCCTGAACTCGGTGGTTACGCGGAATAATGACCGGATTGGCACGCCGCATAGCGGCAAGGCGCTGGCTATCTTGGCTGGCGTTCTGCTCGGCCTGCCACGACGCTAGCCAAGCGGCTAACTCATTAGGCTGAGTCGTTAGCGCCAGCAGCGCCTCTCGGTTCTCATCACTCAGCGAGCAAGCGTATTGAGTAAGCGCATCAAAGGTCGCGGTCATGTCCATGCGTCCCTGATGCATATGGCTTTCTAGGCCTTCCATAAGCGGCACTGCCTGCTCGCTTTCAGGTGAAAGGCCCAGCTTGTCAGCATGCAAGCGGCGTTGCTCTTGTTGAAATAGCGTATCGAAATGGCGAAGTGCGGCAGTGGCCTGCTCTACCAGCGCATCGCCCTGCTCATTCATCAGCGGCAGCAGCGTTTCAGCAAAGCGAGCCAAGTTCCACTGAGCAATGGCGGGCTGATTGGCAAACGCATAGCGGCGGCCTTGGTCGATCGAGCTATACACTTTTTGCGGGTCGAACTGCTCCATAAACGCACAGGGGCCGTAGTCGATGGTTTCACCGGCAATGCTGCAGTTATCGGTATTCATCACGCCGTGGATAAAGCCGACGCTCATCCAGCGCGCAATCAGCAGCGCTTGGCGAGCGACCACCGCCTCTAATAGCGCTAGATACGGATCTTCCGCGTTGGCGACTTCCGGATAGTGGCGGGCAATGACATGGTCCGCCAACGCTTTTATGACGGCATCATCTCGACGCGTGGCGGCAAACTGAAACGTGCCCACGCGAATATGGCTGCTCGCCACGCGGGTAAATACCGCCCCGGGTTCAGCCATTTGCCGCGCCACTCGCTCGCCGCTAGCTACCGCTGCCAGTGCACGTGTGGTTGGTACGCCCACCGCCGCCATAAACTCGCTGACCAGATATTCACGCAGCACGGGGCCTAGCGGTGAACGGCCATCGCCACCGCGAGAAAACGGCGTGCGGCCGCTGCCTTTTAGCTGTACATCGCGGCGTGTGCCATTCTGATCGACTACTTCTCCCAGCAGCAGCGCACGGCCATCGCCCAACTGCGGCACAAAGTTGCCAAACTGATGGCCCGCATAGCCTAACGCGCCCGGCTTAGCACCGGGCACAGGCTGGTTGCCGCTAAACCACTCAGCAAGCGTGGCGGGATCAGGTATCTCTTGAGCACCCAGCTCATGGGCAAGCGGAGCATTGAAGGCGATCAGCGCCGGGCTGGCTACGGGTGTCGCTTGGGTGGCGACCCATAAGGGTTCAGGCAAGGTGGAGTAGAGATGTTCGAATGGCAGCACGATAGGCTCCGCTATTGATGGCGATATCTAATGTCTATGCTTAGCTAATACCCTAGCACTTTAGTCAAGTAAACGCCGCTGCAAACAGCTCATAGCCTGCTCAAGCACCGGCGTCAACGGTGCTCGCCACTGGTGGGTTAGCAGCGCGTCCGCGCGGGTGACGCCGAGCGAGAGCGACGCCAGCGGCATCCCTAGCTCATGGGCTACGCGGCAGAAGCGGTAGCCGGAAAACACCATCAGCGAGGTGCCCACTGCCAGCACCGCATCGGACTTCGCCATGGCCTCCTGTGCCGCTAACCGCCGCTGCGCAGGCACCACATCGCCATAAAACACCACGTCAGGCTTTAGAATGCCGTTGCAGCGCGGGCAGTCGAAAATGCGAAAGCTGCTGAAGTCGGTTTCCAAATCGGCATCGCCATCCGGAGCGTGGCCCGCCTGCAAACCTGCAAAGCTAGGATTCATCCGCGCCATTTCGGCATGCATGGCGTGGCGCATCATTTGATAGTCACACATCATGCACTTCACCATATCCGCACGCCCATGCAGGTCGATCACCCGGCGGGAACCAGCGCGCTGATGTAAACGGTCAACGTTTTGGGTCACCAACTGCTGGATATAACCCTGAGACTCCAGCGCGGCCAGCGCCCGGTGCGCACCGCTGACCTGGGCTTCACGCATGGCGCTAAAGCCGATCAACGCCCGCGCCCAGTAGCGCTGGCGAACGTGATGAGAACTCATAAAATCGCCATGCTGCACCGGCGGCGGCCGCTTCCATTGGCCATCCGCATCGCGATAGTCCGGAATGCCGCTGTCGGTACTCACACCGGCACCGGTAATCACCCACAGTTTAGGGTGCTGCTGGATAAACACTGCCAGTTCTTCACCCGCCTGGGTAATGCTATTGGCTATTTCTACGGCCTGCGTCAATCGTTCACCTCTAGGCAATCTTGCTCAAACTCAACGATACTGTATAGCAACAGCGGGCCACGCAACTCGCCCTTGAACAGTTATTGTGCACCCAGGAGAGACTCTTATGCAGCACGATCATGACATTATTATTGTCGGTGGCGGCATGGTGGGCGCGGCATTAGCGGCCCGCTTAGGCCATACGGGGCTAAGCGTTGGCCTAGTGGAGCAAGGCGCTGCGCCCACCCCGCCCAGCGGCGATTATGACCTGCGTATCTCATCGCTGAATGCGCGCTCGCTGGCATTTATCAAGGCAAGCGGTACCGCTTTGCCGCAAGAGCGCAGTTGCCCTTTTCGCTATATTGATGTCGCCAATCAGGACGGCACCGGCCATTCGCTGTTTTCCGCTGAAGATAGCGGCATGGAAGACTTCGGCATCTTTATCGAAAACCAAACGCTGCAGTACGCGCTATGGCAGCGATTGGAACAGCTGCCTAGCGTTAGCTGCTACACCCACTGCGCGCCGATTAACACAGGAACGGCCAGCAATGCCCGCACGCTGGAGCTAGATAACGGCAAAACCTTAAGCGCCGGTTTGATTGTCGGTGCTGACGGTGCGAATTCTGCGCTGCGTGCGCTGGCGGGCATTAGCGTGACAAGCTACGACTATCATCAGCGGGCAATGATCATTAACGTGGAAACCGAACTGCCCCAGCAGGATGTCAGTTGGCAGGTATTTACCCCCACCGGCCCCTTGGCCATGCTGCCGTTGCCCGGCCACAACGCCTCGTTGGTGTGGTACGACAGAGACGAAACCACCAAAGCCCGCGAACAGTTAGACGATGATGCGCTAAAAACGGCGATTGAAACGGCCTTTCCCAAACGGCTAGGCGGCATTACCCGCATCGTGGCACGGGCAAGCTTCCCCATCAAACGCCAACACGCGCAGCGCTATATCGGCAAACGCTTAGCGTTAATTGGCGATGCCGCCCATGTGGTACATCCGTTGGCAGGCCAGGGATTGAATATCGGCCTTCATGACGCCGACACACTGGCCGATATCATCGTTCAGGGCCGCGACCCCGGCGACTACGTCAACCTTCTGCGCTTTGAGTGCCAACGCCGCGTGGCCAACCAAGCGATGATTGCCGCCACCGACAGCTTCCATCACCTGTTTACCGGTGCCAAACCGTTGCGCCAACTAGGTGATTTAAGCCTACAGATTGCCGAGCGTTTCCCTCTGGCCAAACGCATGATGATGCAACAAGCCAACGGGCTGAATCCGTTTAAAATGCGCTAGAGGCTAATAAAACCGTCGTATTCCCGCTAGTCGACAATCCAAACATGAAGCGGCGGTCTTCGCGACCGCCGCATCGTGGATGAAGTAAGCATCTATCAGCCGTTTATACTTTCAAGTGATCATCCAGGAACTCACGAATAGCCGGGATAATGACATCCCCATGGGTTTCCAAGGCAAAATGCCCCGTGTCGTAAAAGCGAATGTCCGCCTGAGGAATATCTCGCTTCCAGGCTTCAGCCCCCGGCGGTAAGCTGATTGAAGCAGATGGCACTTTTTTTAAGAAGGAAAAACAACCACGTCATCTTCCTCTTGCCATGGCTGAAACTTGGTCATGGCCTGCAGAAAGAATGCGTGCTCCAACCAGTGTTGTAACCACCGCTGCAGGTGCGGGTAAGGTAGGCTGTAAAAAACATCGCGATCCACATGGGCGAACTGGCGGACAAAAGGCATGATGCCAATATCGGCAATGGTCGCGCTATCCCCCAGAAGATAAGGCTTCTGAGCCAGCAACTTTTCTAACACCTGTAAAAAAGCTTCGCCCCGTTGCCGGTACTCTGCCTGAGTCATTTCGAGATGACGGTCAGCGTATTTATAACGATCCAGCCAATGTTTAAATTCATTATCGTTTTGCTCGATCAGAGCATTGGCCTGAGTCAAAACCTCAGCATCTAATAGCCCTTGCGGATCTTGTTGTTCAAGCGCCCACATCATTATTTCTCGGCTCTCCTCGATCACAGCACCATCAAAAAGCTGTAAAACAGGCACAGTGCCTTTCGGGCTAATCGCCAGCATCTGGGCCGGTTTGTTTTTCAATATTATTTCCCGTAGCTCTACCTGCAGCTCAGCAAACAATAAGCCGAGACGAGCACGCATGGCATAGGGACAGCGACGAAAAGAGTACAAACGATGAAGTGAGGACGTCATGGGTATTTTTCACAGTTGAATCGAGATCAGTAGACTCAGCGTCTCTGATTATTCTAAACATGATGATGAGCTGTGGATAACACTCAAGGCAAACAAGGCTGAGCCCGTGTCATCTACTTTCTAGCGACCGCCGATGTTATCTACTGGGTGCTAGCCTATCCAAAGAACGTGAAAGACAGTTTGACGCCTACAGAACATTAGTGGTTGGCGTTTTCCTCAGCCACCTGACGAAGCGTATCGACCAGCACGTCGGCGGGCTGGGCGCCAGAAATCAGGTAGCGACCATCGAGTATGAAGGCTGGCACGGCGCTCACCCCTGCGTCCATAAATCGCTGTTCTGCCGCTCGAACGTCATCCGCATACTGACCTGACCGGGCGATGGCCTCAGCAGCGTCTCCGTCAAGCCCAACTTCAATGGCCTTCTCACGAAGCACCGCTGGGTCGGCAGGGTTTTTCGCTTCACCAAAGTAGGCCTCGAACAGGGCCAACTGCAGCGCCGTCTCTTTATCCTGCGTTCCGGCCCACGCCAGCACGCGGTGGGCCGCGAAAGTATTGTTCGCCCGACGTTCAAGAGCGCCGCGGAAATTCAGCCCAAGCCCCTCAGCCACCGCCATAATCTCGCGCTGGGACTGCGCCATGCTGGCAGCGTCCTTGCCGTACTTGCGGCACAAGTGCTCTAGGATCGGCTCGCCCTCGGGTGGCATATCCCGGTTAAGTTCAAAGGGCTGCCAGCAGAGCTCAACGTCGATCTCGCCATCAAGGGTTTCTAGCGCTTGTTCCAAGCGCCGATAGCCAATCGCGCACCACGGGCAGGCCACATCGGATACTAGGTCGATTCTTACCTTCTGCATTTTGTACATCCCTTCGACATATCTCAAAATTCGATCACACTAAAGAAAGCATGTTACGTGTATATAGTGAGTAACGGCAGTAGTGATACGTAGGCCGCCATGGAAAAAGCCGCGGTGTTTAAGAGTAACCGCACCCTCAAGCTGCTTGAGTACGTTACCTTTGTTGCTGTTATTGCCTTGGGTCGCGATCAAAGGGTGGCCGGCCATGCTCGCTCAAGAGGCCTAGCGTTGGCGACCAACCATCTAATCACGTATCAGAGCTTCGAGTAGAAAATTGAATTTAAGACGGCCATTCAACCACAGCAGGTACCACTACTCATGATCAAAACAGCGTTAGCCCTAAGCACAATGATACTCATCAGCGAGTGCAGCAGTGAGAACGAGCCCCCTGCATCAAGCACCGCTACCTCAGATACTGCAACCGAGCAAAACCAGCCCCATTATGAGACTACCGATCAATGGGTTGGCCGTTGGATCGGCGTAGAAGGGTTATTCCTTGAAATCAGCAAGGACGAGTCTGCAGGCCCCGGTCAATATCTGCTTGAGATGCAGTACGGCCTAGACGCCGAACAAAGCGGCACCTTCGAAGGCCAAGCCACAGCTGAAGGCATAAATTTCAGCCGCGAGGACGGCCAACAGCTGCTCCGCGCGGGCGACGGCGAAGACACCGGCATGAAATGGCTATTGGAAAAAGAAGACTGCCTGATAGCCGCAACAGGCGAAGGGTATTGCCGCGACTGATCTACGCGACTGACCTGCACGAAAAGCACTCAAGGAGCGGCGGGATGAAAGCAGTTATTCGCCCGCTACTTCAGAAAAGTGGCCCGCTTTATCCAGGGTGTACTTAAACCACCGCTTCTTTAAGCGGCAACAAGCCTCTTTACCTTAAGCTCTTTACGATGCAGCTCGGCATGCCAGAGTTCGTATTGAGACTGCTGGTTCAGCCAGCTTTCCGCAGAGGTATCAAATGCGATAGAAAGCCGCACAGCCATTTCAGGGCTAATACCCGCATTGCCATTCAGCACGGCACTGAGCGTTTTACGGCTTACGCCGAGCGCTTCCGCAGCGGCGGTCACTGTCAGGCCTAAGGGCTCCAAGCAAAGCTCGCGTAATACTTCACCAGGGTGGGGAGGATTGTGCATCAACATTGGCAGTACCTCAGTGGTAATCTTCATAATTCACTATCTCGGCATCTCCGTCCTCGAACCGGAACGTCACGCGCCAGTTACCACTAACTGTGACTGACCAGATCCCAGAGCGCTTACCTGAGAGTTCGTGCAGGCGAAGACCTGGCAAGTCCATATCGTTGGCATCTGACGCTGCATTGAGTCGACCAAGAATAAGCCGAAGCCTCTTTGCATGCGCGGCCTGAATCCCTGCAGTGCTGCCAGATCTAAAGAATTTTGCCAAGCCTTTGTGTTTGAAGCTTCGGATCATCTATTAAATGTACCCTGCAACGTATCAGGTGTCAAAGACAAGAAGTTGCTCCAGTATGGCCGAGCATTTTTCAACATATCCTCTCTCTCAGAGGCATCTAATCGCTCATGACGAGTACAGAAAAATCTACTCGCCCGGCACTGCAGCAAAATGACCCGCTTTATCCAAAGTGTATTCGCCAAAATCCCGCGCTAAATAAAGCGAACCCGAATAGACGCGCTGGGCCTCAATTCGGATGTCCTCAATGGAAGGCAACGCATGGGGGTGGAGCTGGTAACGGGGGCTAAAGTGCGTCAGCACTAGGTTGGGCAGTTGTGCTGATTCGGCAAATTCGGCGACAAGCTTGGCGTAGCTATGACCGACATCACCGGCCTTCTGGGCCATCTCTTCGGTGTAGGTGGCTTCATGCACCAGTACATGCGCCCCTTCGCAGGCATCCATTAACAAATCAGGCTGGTCGTTGTCCCCGGTGATCACTATTTTCCTGGGCTTGTTCTTGAAGATTAAGAAGTCACGGCTTTTTAACTGCTCACCTTCAAACTCAATATCAAACCCTTGCTTCAACTGCCCCCACAACGGCCCTCTCGGAATTCCCTTTTGGGTCAGCTTTTCAATGTTTAAATCAGCGTCGACCTTTCGCTCCGTAAACCCATAGGCGTAGGACGGCGCCCGATGTGAAAGCCTGAATGTATCAACCGACATGTTCTCAAACTCAACGCTGGGCAGGTCGTCCGAGTTGATAAACTCCAAAGAGAAGAGCAAACATAGCTGCGTGACCTCACAGGTGGCCTCCAACCATGCCTTGATGCCTGCAGGCGCCACAATGGTAAGCGGCGCTTTCCGGCCACCCATTCCCGCACTCGCCAGTATGCCCGGCAGCCCATAGCAGTGGTCGCCGTGCACGTGAGTGATAAAGATGGCTTTCAATGAATGGAACGACAGCTTCGTGTGCAAGACCTGATGCTGGGTGCCTTCGCCACAATCAATCAGGTACCAGCCCTTCCCTTTACTCTCTCGCAAAGCGACGCCGGAGACGTTTCTTGTTTTAGTGGGCACACCGGCGGAGGTACCTAGGAAGAGTAAGTTCATATCTTTTACGTGCTCTCGCTTTAAGACCAAGTCTGCAAATTGCCAGTCAGCTAAATTTAAAGGCCACCTTAGCTTTGAAGTCACTGACCTAACGCGCTATGAAACATTTCCCTATAAGCTGTCGGGGTCGTTAATAGTTGCTGACGAAAGTGATGCCGCAAATTCGCAGTTGACCCAAACCCAGAAGCTTTAGCTACCTGCTCGATAGTCATCATGGAGCTTTCAAGCAAACATCGAGCTTTTTCCAGACGCTCTATAAGAAGCCACTTCGCAGGCGTTGTGCCTGTCGCAGCCTCAAAGCGCCTTAGAAAAGTTCGCGAACTCATCCCGGTAATTTTAGCCATACTTGCTACAGTGTAATTGCCGTCAATCTGCTCCCGGATAAGATCAAGGAGTGGCCCAATCCGAGAGCTTTCATAGAGGGGCGGCACTGCACGCTCAATAAACTGGGCTTGTCCGCCATCTCGGTGCGGAGGTACAACCAAGCGCCGTGCCACCATATTGGCTGCCTGCATACCATGATCACGACGTATCAAATGCAGGCAGAGATCAATACCAGCCGCACTACCAGCCGACGTCATTACATCGCTTTCATCGATATAAAGAACATCTGGCTCGACTGTAATTTCAGGGTAACGCTGACTTAAAGTATCTGTGTAGCGCCAGTGGGTCGTGGCTCGCCGACCGTTGAGCAGCCCCGCTTCGGCCAAGACAAAGACTCCCGAGCATATCGATAGCACACGAGCACCATTAGCATGTGCCTCGCATATTGCCTTGATTAGAGTCGCTGGAACAGGCTCCGTAGCACCACGCCAGCCAGGTACAATGATGGTGCCAGCCTGCTCAATGATTTCTATTCCAGCATCGACGACAACACGCATCCCACCTACTGCTCGCATCTCGCCAGGGTCAATACCGGCTATTTTAAATTGGTACCAATTTTCCCCCATCTCAGGCCGTGGCAAGCCGAACACCTCCACTGCCACACCAAGCTCGAATGTGCATAGACCGTCGTAAGCGATGGCGACGACAAGGGGGTTGGCAAGCTTACGTGCAGAATCTGATTTTGGCATGTTCTTGAGCATACATGGCAAAGCTGCCATCTACCAAGCACATCACAACTCTCATAGGCTATTGGTTAACCCAACCAATGGAGAAAACCATGAGCTTCGTCACCGACATCCCAGCCGCACCTTCGGAAATGGCAATAGAACACTTTCACCGGCGACTGTCTGTTGAAACAGACTGTGCAGACGTGGCAGTGGCACTCAAAAGTTCAGAGCAAGACTTTGTACTATTACATGTCGTCGGGGCACTCCATGATTACGAGCGACGCCATATTCCAGGTGCCATTCACTTTCCACACCGAAATATTACAGCCGAAAGTATGCTGGAATGGCCGCAAGGCACAATGTTCGTCACCTACTGTGCGGGCCCGCATTGTAACGGTGCCGACCAAGCAGCACTCAAGCTGGCCCGGCTAGGGAGACCGGTGAAGATAATGATTGGTGGCATCACAGGATGGGAAGATGAAGGCCTTCCCTTCGCATCTGGGAAAGAGCCGGGGGTTATCTGATGAGTCTCGCACCCGTCGCTCCTAAAGTGTCAGTTCGCCCTTTTGAGCGTTGCGATGTCACTGAGGTTCTGAGCTTGATGCGTGAGCTGGCAGTGTATGAACGATACATCGATCAATTTCGGGTAACAGAGTCCGATATTATCGAAAACGGACTCAGTGCCTTTCCCCACTTTGGGGTGTTCGTAGCAGAAATGGATGGCGATATTATTGGTATCGCTGTCCACTATGAAGTTCCATGGACCTACGACCTCAAGCCAGTACTGGTGCTTAAAGAGTTGTTTGTTTCTAAGCATGCACGAGCCCTAGGTGCTGGGAGAGCACTTCTGAATCAGATAGAGAAACACGCATTGGAGATTAATGCTTCGCGTACTGTGTGGACAATTCTAAAAGATAACGACGCAGCCAAGCAGTTTTATGTGAAGGCTGGAGGCCAGAAAGATGCTGTGTGGGAGCTTTGGGGAATTGAACACTCAAAAAAGTAGAGTGATCTAAGGCTTATAGCGCGTCAACGCAATGCCGCAAGCGATCAAGCCAGAAGACACAAACCGCCATACGCCGAAGCCTTCTTTCAGAATGATGGTCGAAATCAGCGCAGCGAACAGCACGCTGGTTTCACGTAAAGCCGAAACCATACCAAGTGGGGCGTAAGCCATGGCCCAGATAACGATCCAATACGCCCCGACCTGCATTCCTCCACCAGCAATAGCGGGTGCTAGGTTGTTGCCTATCACTTTTTTTATCTCCTTGGCTTTCCATATCAGGGCAATCGCAAACGTCAGCAAGCCGTTGCCAAGTGTCAACAAGACTGCAAAACCGAGTACCGAGTCAGCTTGCCTTGCCCCCAAGCCACCTACCAGCGTGTAGGAGGCAATCAGAGCCCCCGTCCCCAGGGCCAGAACAATGGCGCGAGGGTTTCTGGTGATACCGGTACGAGTATCGAATGAAAGTGACATCACACCAACGCCGAGGAACAGCACACCAAGCAGCGGCAACATGCCCAACATTTCGCCAGCGAATGCGGCCGCGCCCAGGGTGACGAGTAACGGCGCCGACCCACGCGCGATGGGATAGACCTGGCCGAAATCACCATGCTGATAAGCCATGGGCAAGCAAAAGTGATAAGCGGTATGAATCAAGATGGCCAAGCCTAGAAGTGGCCAACTGGCAGGATCGGGGAGCGTTACGAAAGGCAAGGCTAACGCAGAAACGAGACTGCCTAATAAAGTGATTACCGCCATGACGGCGATCCTGTCACCACTCACTTTAACGATGGCGTTCCAGCT
>NZ_JBQDLQ010000035.1:0-37381 GCF_052095695.1 Halomonas sp. | reverse complement strand
AGGCGGCTTCCAGCCAACCCTGGCGGGCGCCTGCCATGCCGCAAACCATCACATCGGTCTGGCCGGTAGCGGGCAGCCAATCGCCCACTAGTCTAAGCAGCTCGGCTTCATACTCATCGGCCTTGAGCGACAGCATGCCCTTGTCACTGCTGGCTTGAGCAATCACTTGGTCGTGCTTGTCCAAACCCCAAGCGCGCAGGTTGCTTGAGCCCCAGTCCACGGCAATCCACGCCAGGCTTTGTGGTAACTCGCTAGCGCTCATAGGCTTTTCTCATGATTGAACGCATGGCTTACCACTCCGCAATAGAGCCGTCTTCGTGGGTCCACACCGGATTGCGCCAGCGGTGACCCACCTTGGCGCGCTCCTCAACGAATTCTTCGTTGATCTCAACGCCTAAGCCTGGCCCTTGGGGAATGGCGCAAAAGCCGTCCTCAATCGCTAAGGCTGACTTATCGACCAAGTAGTCGAGTACATCGTTGCCCTGATTGTAATGAATGCCCATGCTTTGTTCTTGAATAAAAGCGTTGTGGCTCACCGCATCCAACTGAAGCGAGGCGGCTAATGTCAGCGGGCCAAGCGGGCAGTGCGGCGCCAGGGCCACATCGTAGGCGGATGCCAGGGCGGCAATTTTAAGACCTTCACTGATACCACCGCAGTGCGAAATATCGGGCTGAATGATATCAATCATCCCATCGGCGAGCAGGTCGCGAAACTGAAAGCGGGTGTGCAGGCGCTCGCCCGTCGCCAGCGGATAACCCAGGCCCCCTGCAATATCTTTCAAGCAGGGCAGGTGCTCCGGGGCGACCGGCTCTTCCACAAACATCGGATGGAATAGCTCTAATTCGCGTAGCAGCGCTTTGGCCATTGGCCGATGTACGCGGCCGTGAAAGTCGATACCAATGCCTACATCAGGACCTACGGCATTACGGGCTTTTGCGACCCGGGCCACAGCTTCATCCACTTTGCGGTGCGAATCGACGATTTGCATCTCGGGCGTACCGTTCATTTTAAAGGCGGTAAAGCCTTTTTCGACCAGCGCTTTAGCACCCGCGCCTACATCGCTTGGGCGATCGCCACCGGTCCAAGCGTACATGCGCATCTTGTCGCGCACGGCTCCGCCGAGTAGCTGGTGAACCGGCACACCCAGATCACGACCTTTAAGATCCCATAGCGCCTGGTCGATCCCCGCGATCGCGCTCATTAGAATCGGGCCACCGCGATAAAAACCAGCGCGATACATCATGTTCCAGAGATGTTCGATGCGGTGCGGATCTTGGCCAATCAGATAGTCAGAAAGTTCATGCACGGCGGCTTCAACCGTGGCGGCGCGACCTTCTACGACGGGTTCACCCCATCCGTAGCAGCCTTCGTCAGTCTCGATCTTAAGGAATAACCAGCGCGGCGGAACCTGCCAGGTCTTGAGACGGGTGATTTTCATACTCAATCTTCCTCTTAATGATTAACTGACGATGCCAAGATCGATAGCCGTACGGCGAAGGACTTCGCGCGCTGCGGACTCGGCAGCGCTGATGTCTCGGTTGCGTATCGCTTCAAGCACCTGGCGATGGCGTGAAAGGCTGTCGTCTAAGGTGCCAGTGCGGCCTTGCGAGCCCCAAACAAGGGCCATGATAGAAGGGCGCAGCAAATGCCCCATTTGCCGCCAGACGAGATTGTGAGTAGCCCGGTAGGTCGCATCGTGAAAGGCGACGTCGTACTCGGCGTGCTGGCCACGTAAATCAGTGCTGGCAGCGGTTTTTTCCATACCGGCAAAGGCGCTTTCAAGGCGTTCAAGATCTTCAGGTAGGGCTGCCTGAGCCGCTAGCCCAGCCACCATGGGTTCGGCTGAGTAGCGAAAAGCGTAAATAGCACGTACTAACTGCGGGTCAATATTGACCAGGCCTGTCATCCACTTACTCATTAGCGGGTCGAGCAGGTGCCAGTCACCCATTTGGCGAACCAACGTGCCACGGCCTGCCGTGCGCTCTAATAGCCCCGCCGAGGTGAGAGTGGCTAGCGCGTTGCGCACTTGATTACGGCTAACCGCAAAGTGCCTAGCGATATCCAATTCGCGGGGAAAGGCGTCGCCCGGCTGCCAACGGCCTGCTAGCAATGCCTGCGCCAGTAGGCGTGCTAAATGTTCGGCACCACCTGGGTGGGGCGGCAGGGTGTCCAGCGTCATGGTGCGTCTCGTTAATAACTGTATTTAGCTCAGTTTATTAAATGTCTGACATTTGCACAACCAAACGGCTTTAGACATAAGTCCAAGTTGATTAGGCGCTAAACACAAGGGGAAGAGTGCGCAAGAGCATGGGGGGCGGAAACAGCAAAACGGCGCGCCTGATGTAGGTGCGCCGATAGGTTAATGCTTGGATAGGGATGCTAGATAATATCCGCCCGGGTGGGTAGCGCTGCATAGGAGCCTGGCCGGGTCACGGCAAAGGCACCACAGCGACAGGCGGTAGCGACTGCTTGGGTTAAAAAGTTGCTATCGCGCTGCCAGTTTTCGTTAATGCCGTGAGCCGAGAGTTCGGCGAGCAGGCCACCGATAAAGGCGTCGCCCCCGGCGGTGGTGTCAATGGCTTCAACGTTGGGTGGCGCAATGCGCTGATCAATATCGGTGCCCTTGAGTACGACGTCGTTGGGGCCATCGGTGATCAAAATAATCTTCACTCCCGCCGCTAGCCGTTCGGCTAGCCACGATTCAGCGTCATGATCGGCACGCAGGTAGTCAAGCTCTTCTTGGGAGAGCTTAAGTAGCTCTGCACCGCCGAGCAGCTGGGTGACAAGGCTGATATCTGCCTGCCCATCAGGCCACAGGTTGTGACGTAAGTTGGCGTCTACGCTGACCAGACAGCCTGCCCGCTTAGCCATGGTGGCTATCGCAAGGGTGACGGCGGCGATGTCGGGGTCGGTAAGGCTGTTACTGCAGAGGTGCAAAATGGCGGGGGTCTCGAAAACGCCCGCGGGTAGGTGCTCAAGGCGGTAGAGCAAGTCTGCGGCAGGTGGGCGATAAAAATCAAACATGCGCTCGCCAGCCTCATCACGGGAAACAAAAGCCAGCGCCGTGCGTGCTCGCTTTGTGAATACTACGCCACCGGTATCTACGCCGTGGCTATTAAGCTCTCGCACCAGGAAGTGGCCAAACGTATCATCGCCTAGCATGCCTAAAAACTGGCTGGGCACACCTAAACGAGCACAGGCGACGGCGACATTAGCGGGGGCACCACCGGCATAGGGTGTGAAGGTTTCCTGAGAAGCCGTTGAAGCCCCTAAGCGATTGGAGAGCATGTCAACGAGCGCTTCTCCAAATGCGATGACTGGCGTCATAAGCTACCTCTTATTGAGTTTGTTAGAAAACTTCTTCGTTATATAGTGCTTCTGCGGCGCCCAGCAGGCCTGTCCAGGGGGCGGTAACCACCCATATGGGAATATCCGCATTATAAGCACCTATGCGGCCTTTGTTCGCAAAGGCTGTACGTAGCTCGCTTTTCGGCAGCCATTCCAGCAGCCGTGGAAGAATGCCGCCACACAGATAAACCCCGCCGCGCGCGCCCATGGTTAACGCGGCATCGCCACTAACATCGCCTAAAATCTTAAGAAAACGCAGCAGGGCAGCGGTGGAAAGGCTATCACCTTCATTGGCAGCTGCTGTGACCTCGGCAGGGCTCGTCAGGCGCGGCTCGACACCCTCAAGAGAGCAGTAGGCTTGATAAAGCTCTAATAAGCCCTGACCGCAAAGTAGGCGCTCAACGCTAACACGCGAACGGCGTTGCTTAACAATATCTAAAATCGCGCGTTCGGTATCGTCAGTGGGGGCAAAGGTAATGTGGCCGCCCTCTGTTGGCAGAGGAATCCAGGCATGTTGACCGGGAAACACGCCAGCAACGCCTAACCCTGTGCCTGGCCCAATGACCAAGCGGGTTGAATGCGCCTGGGGATTCCCTGGTTGGATCTCCACCAAATCACCTGCCGCCACGTGGGGCACGCCCAGCGCCTGGGCGGTGAAGTCGTTAATGACTTTAAATAGCGATAAGTTCAGCGCTTGCTGAACGTCACCTTTCATAAAGTCCCAGTGGTTGTTCGTCATTTTGACCCGCTCAGCGTGAACCGGGCAGGCGAAGGCTAAGCATGCTTCTTGAGGCGTGCCTGCAGCGCTAACGCCCACGCGATTCAGGTAGTCTTGAATCGCGTCAACTACGCCGGGGTAATCGGCGCAGGGCAGGTTTAAAATATCGCGTGGGGCCATTTCACCCGGTGACACCAGCGCAAAGCGTGCGTTGGTGCCGCCAATGTCGCCGATTAATGCCGGTCGCATCAAGCATCCTCTTGTGAAATGTGCTCCTGCTGGCGCGCGAGATCATCGGCTTCAAACCCACCAAATACCCCGGCGCCTTCTTCACCGCGCATGGCCAAATGGCGAAAACCGCCAAACAATTCACGACCCAGACCCACGTGGTAATGATCTAAATTGGCAACTATCAGTTCACGCTTTGTCCAGGTAGCAGGATCCACTTTTGCTTCCAGCGTGCCTGCATTCGCATCTAAACGCACGATGTCGCCATCGCGCAACTTAGCCAGCGGGCCGCCATCCAAGGCTTCAGGGCTAATGTGAATAGCGGCAGGTACTTTGCCTGATGCGCCGGACATGCGGCCATCGGTGACCAGCGCCACTTTAAAACCACGGTCCTGCAGCACGCCTAAGAACGGCGTCAGCTTGTGAAGCTCGGGCATGCCGTTGGCTTTTGGACCCTGGAAGCGCACGACAACGATGGCGTCGCGGTCCAAACTGCCGGATTCAAAAGCGGCCTTCATTTCGTTTTGGTCTTCAAAGATTTTGACGGGTGCTTCAACAATACGATGCTCTTCCGCTACCGCCGACACTTTGATCACTCCGCGACCCAGGTTACCTTTCATTACCGTCAGGCCACCAGTGGGTGCGAAAGGTGTTGCGACAGGGCGCAGAACGTCTTCGTCAAGGCTCTTCTCAGGGCCTTCGCGCCAGACAATTTTGCCGTTCTCGATGAAAGGCTCTTGGGTGTAGGCGGTTAAATCGGTGCCGAAGACAGTAGGAATATCGCCATGAATAAGGCCCGCCGCTAACAGTTCGCGGAACAGGTAGCTCATGCCGCCCGCGGCCTGGAAGTGGTTAATATCCGCCTGGCCGTTAGGGTAAACCTGCATCAGGCTGGGAGTCACCGCCGAAAGGTCGGTGAAGTCATCCCAGTTCAGGGTGATGCCCGCAGCGGCGGCCATGGCGATCAGGTGCATCGTGTGGTTGGTTGAACCACCGGAAGCCAGCAAGCCAACCACGGCGTTAACAATCGCGCGCTCATCAATCTGTTTAAAGAACGGGCGATAGTCGCCGCCGGGTTCGGTGTTACGAATGGCCTGCTCGGTGGCGTAGCGGGTCAGTGCTTCGCGCATCTCGGTGCCGGGGTTTACAAACGAGGTGCCGGGCAGGTGTAGCCCCATCACCTCCATCATTAGCTGGTTAGAGTTGGCGGTGCCGTAAAAGGTGCAGGTGCCGGGGCTGTGGTAGGAGTCAGACTCAGCTTCAAGCAGCTCAGCGCGGCCCACTTTACCTTCTGCATAGAGTTGGCGGATGCGCGCCTTCTCTTTATTAGGCAAGCCGCTGGGCATTGGGCCCGCGGGGACAAACATGGCGGGCAGATGACCAAAGCGAGCGGCAGCGATGAATAGGCCTGGAATTATCTTGTCGCATACACCCAGATAAAGGGCAGCATCAAACATATTGTGCGATAGGCCAACGGCCGCGGACATGGCAATCACATCGCGAGAGAACAGGGAAAGCTCCATCCCTGGCTGGCCTTGAGTCACACCGTCGCACATGGCGGGCACGCCACCGGCAAACTGTGCGGTTGAGCCCATGGCACTGGCAGCTGCTTTAATCGTTTCAGGAAACGTCTCAAACGGCTGGTGCGCCGAGAGCATATCGTTGTAAGACGATATAATCCCTAAGTTGGCACTGTTCATCAGCTTGAGTTCGTTCTTATCACGCGGATTACAGGCTGCGAAACCGTGCGCTAGATTGCCGCAGCTTAGCTCAGCACGGTGCACGCCACGCTTGTGCTGGTCAGCCATGCGCTGCTCGTAGAGAGCACGACGTTCGGCAGAACGCTCACGAATGCGCTGGGTGACCTCAGCAACAACGGCGTTTAATGGGGCAGGTGTTGAACTCGGCATAGTGACCTCTGCATGATAGAGACGGTGTGTGAAGATTGTAGTTATTTTACATCCTTTAGTGGCGATATAAGAGGCGTTAGGGCAATAAAAACACTGCTTGTAGTTTTATTACCTCAAATTAGGCCGAGGTACATCACCAGCAGTGGCCTCCATGGCGTCATGAAATTCAGACGGATTGTGAGCGGCGCCCGTGAAATAGCAAGTATAGCACTCAGGCTTTTGCTACCCTTTTATACCTCGTATTTGATTATTGAATGAGCCATCGCTGAGCTGGAGCCCGCATGCATGCCACTGTTAACCGTATTCAACCCGTTAATTTTTTAGCGGGTGAGGAAGCGCGTCGCTATTTAGATACGCTGACTAAGCCTACCGGCAGCCTGGGGGCGCTGGAAGAACTGGCGATTCAGCTTAGCGCCATGACGGACGAGCTAAGGCCCAGCGTTGCAGCACCAGCAGTGATTGTCTTTGCGGCAGATCATGGCGTCGCCGTTGAAGGCGTCTCGGCTTTTCCTCAAGCGGTAACCGCGCAGATGGTAGCCAACTTTGTGCACGGCGCCGCGGCGATTAACGTCTTCGCCCGGCAAATTGGCGCCGGTGTTGAGATAGTCGATGTGGGTGTGGCAAGCCATCTAACGGAACCCAGCGTGGTCAATGCCAAGGTACGCCATGGCACCGGAAATATGCTGGTGGAAGACGCGATGCAGGCGTATGAGGCCTTGGCGGCGATTGATGCGGGCATTGCGGCCGTTGAGCGAGCCCAAAATGCCGGCACCCATTGCCTAATTATTGGCGAAATGGGTATTGCGAATACCACCGCCAGTAGCGCGATGTTAGCGGTTTTGACCGGCGAATCAGTGGCAGGCCTAGTAGGCGCGGGTACGGGGATTAACAGCGCCCAGCAAGCACATAAAATCACCGTGATTGAGCGTGCTATTGCCGCACGGGGAACTGACCCTCAGGCACCTTTTGACGTGCTGGCTAAGCTGGGCGGTTTGGAAATCGCCGCCATGGTCGGCGCTTACTTGGCGGCGGCTGCCCAACGGCTACCGGCGATTGTCGATGGCTTTATTGCCACCGTTGCAGCGCTGACCGCTTGCCGACTCTGCCCCGCAGTGCGTGGCTATCTCATTTTTGGTCATCGTTCCCAAGAGCCGGGGCACGATATTGCGTTAGCGGCCTTAGCAGCAAAGCCCTTGCTTGCTATGAACATGCGGCTAGGCGAAGGCAGCGGTGCGGCGCTGGCGTATCCGTTGCTACAGGCGGCAACCGCCATGATGCGCGAAATGGCCACGTTTGACTCGGCGGGCGTTAGTGACAAGGCGAAGCCATGATCGCGGGCGCCACGCTAGGTGGGGCAGGTTTGATCATGCTGGCCATTATGATTGATTTAATCGTTGGCGACCCGCGCTCGTGGCCGCATCCGGTGGTGTTGATCGGGCGTTTCATTGGCGTATTTGAGCGGCGCTGGAATCGTGGCTCCGCTGCTGCGCGCAGGTTTAGCGGATTGCTATTAACGGTCAGCGTGGTGGGCGGCGTATTGGGTGCCAGCTGGCTGTTGCTTTGGGCATTAGCACAGCTGCACCCAGGCTTGGCGCTTATCGCCGAGCTTTGGCTGCTTTCCACCACGCTCGCTATTAAGGGCTTGGGTGAGGCGGCGCGCGGCGTTGCCGTGCCGCTGACTAACGGTGATTTACCCGCAGCGCGCCAAGCGCTGAGTATGATTGTGGGGCGCGATACCCACCCGCTAAATGAAGCCGATATTACTCGCGCCACGGTGGAAACCGTGGCAGAAAATACCGTAGACGGCATTGTTGCACCGTTATTTTTTGCTTTCATTGGCGGGGCACCGTTAGCGCTGGCCTATAAAGCAGTGAATACCTTGGATTCGATGGTCGGCTATCAAAACCAGCGCTACAGCGATTTTGGGTTTTTTTCTGCCAAGCTAGACGATATCGCCAACTGGCTACCGGCGCGCTTAACAGCGCTGTGTCTGTGGCTTGCAGGCCTGCTATTAAGCACTGCGGGTGTGTTATCTGTGCGCTGGAAAGGTGCGCTGCGCAGTACCTGTCACGATGCGCCGCGCCACCTAAGCCCAAACGCTGGCTGGCCGGAGGCAATGGTCGCCCACTTGCTGGGCGTGCAGTTGGGCGGCACGAGCTTCTACCAAGGCCTAGCATCGCACCGCGCGACGCTAGGCGAACCCATCAACGTGCTGCGGGTTGCACACATCAGCGCCACGGTGCGTTTAATGCACGGTGCGTGGCTGTTGTTTACGCTACTCTTTGTTCTTCTAATGGTCGTACCGATAGCGATGAAGATGCTTATCTTCTCGGGGGTAATATGAATGAGCTTGAATGGCCCAGTCACGGCGGCCAAGCCGAGGTACTGTTAGCACATTTCAATTTGCCCGCAGATCATCGCCTGGAAGATTTTAGTGCCAACCTTAACCCCATGGGCCCGCCCGCATG
This sequence comes from Halomonas sp., assembly GCF_052095695.1. Lineage (GTDB taxonomy): Bacteria > Pseudomonadota > Gammaproteobacteria > Pseudomonadales > Halomonadaceae > Vreelandella. The sequence continues at coordinate 28,708 of NZ_JBQDLQ010000035.1, read as the reverse complement.
GGTTCGCGATTGGTTGATGGAACAACTGGCCGGTGTTGAGTGCTACCCGGCACCCGATTACCATGCTGCCCGTCAGGCGATTGCCGCACATCATCAGCTTCAGCCCGAACAAGTGCTGCTGACCAACGGCGGAGCCGAGGCAATTTTTCTCGCTGCCGCGCTGCATGCCGGTCAGCGAGCCGCCATCATTACACCCACCTTTGGCGAGTATGACAGCGCTTGTCGCGCTCACCGGCTTTCTGTCACGGCGTTACCACTGGCCGCGCCGAACTTTACGCTGGCGTGTGATCCGCTTCTAGAAGCGCTAGTCGACCACGATGTGCTGTTCCTTTGTCGACCTAATAATCCGACAGCAACGCTTATAGATACCCCGGCCATGCTGAGTTTGTTGGAGCGCACCGCGGCGCTTGGTTGTCGCGTGGTGGTTGATGAAGCCTTTATCGATATGGTTGATGACACCCAGCAAACGGCCTCGCTGGCAGCTTTGTTAACGCGCTTTCCGCATCTGATATTGCTGCACTCAATGACCAAGTTTTATACCTTACCGGGACTTCGTATGGGCTATATGCTGGCGGATGAAGCCACCATTAGCGCGGCAGAGGCTCATCAGCCACCCTGGAATGTTAATCATTTGGCGGCCGAGCTGGTGGCGCCGCTGCTTGCAGATGATGCTTTTGCACGACGCACTCAGCGATGGCTTGCCAGTGAGCATCCGCGCATGGCTCAAGCGCTGTCTCAACTAGGGCTGGACGTCGTGCCTAGCCATGCCTGCTTCTTTTTAATTAGGCCCGGCGCCCAGCATAAGATTACCTGTGATGCACTGTTTGAAAAGCTGCTGCGCCGGGGTGTGCTGGTACGCCACACGCATAACTTTGCCGGGCTAAACGGTGGCTGGCTGCGTGTGGCGCTGCGCGATGCGCCTGCCAATCAACGGCTGATGAAGGTTTTGCATGATTGTCTTTGTTAGCGGCGGGGCGCGCTCAGGTAAAAGCGCCATCGCTGAGCAGCAAGTGCTAAAGGCGGCCGCTGGCAGCCTTTGCTATTACCTGGCCACTGCCAGCGTGTATGACGAGGAGATGGCCGAGCGGGTGGCCCTCCATCGGGAGTCCAGGCGCGCGCTGTCACAATCTGTACAGTGGCAAACCATCGAAGCGCCGCTGGCAATCGATCAAGCGATTGCCGAGCTGCCCGCTAACAGTGTCGTGCTGCTTGATTGCTTAACGCTATGGGCCAGCCAAGTGCTATATGCCAGTGAGCTGAGTGACGAGGAAGGCTTTACGCTGTTGGGCAATAGTCTTTGTGATGCTCGAGCACGCAGTATGCATTTAGTGATTGTCTCTAACGATATCAATGAATCGCTGCTGCCCACCGATGCCGAGACCTGGCGCTACCTCGCGTTTCTACAGCGCGCTCACCGCTGGGTAGCGGCAGAGGCGGACTCAGTGATAGAGGTGGTGGCAGGCTGCGCGGTGGAGTGGAAACCAGTTAGCGGATGCTATTTATGAACGGGCGGTCATTATGAAAGATGCCCTATGGGGGTTGGTGTTAGCACTGCAGTTTCTTACCCGCATTCCACTTCCTGTTGCCTGCCCATGGACGCCAGACACACGCCGCTGGGCAGTGCGCTCCTACCCGTTGGCGGGATTGTTGATTGGCGGCGTATTGGCGCTCGTCGCACTGCTTTTGCAAAACGCTCCGGTACCGATCACGGCGCTGGCCGTGCTAAGCGTGTGGGTGGCGTTATCGGGTGGCCTGCATTTAGACGGAGTGATGGATATCGCTGATGCGCTGGGCAGCAATCAGCCGCTGGCGCGCCGCTGGGAAATCATGAAGGACCCCCAGGTTGGTAGCTTCGGCATATTGGCGCTAGTGTTTTTACTCGCCTGGAAAGGCATTTTACTATGGGCGCTGCTTCACTATCAGGCGCCACTCTGGTGGCTAGTGGCGATGCCCGCGTTAGGCCGCTGGGCCGGCGTTGCCTTGCTGGTGCTGACACCCTGCGCTCAATCGCAAGGCTTGGCATGGAGCTGGCAGCAGTCGCTTAGCGGTCAGGACGTTGCGCTAGCGCTATTGCCGATGGCGCTGTTAGCCCTGCTAGTGCCTTCCACTGTGTTAATGCTGCTAGCGGTCGCGGTCTTTGTAATGATCATGCGTGGGGCCATGATGCGATTATTCAACGGCATTAACGGCGATATGGTCGGTGCCACGATTGAAGGAGGAGAGCTTTGGCTACTGATCTTAGTGTGGAGCTGGTGGCAGTTCGCCACGGTATCACCGCCTGGAATCTAGAGCGCCGTTATCAAGGCCAGCGCGACATTCCGCTGCTTTTCCCCGATGCGCAGGCGGGGTTGATAACCCTGCGTGAAGCGCTGGCGATTGAGTCGTTTGATTCCATTTACTCAAGCGATCTACACCGCTGCCAGCAAACGCTGGAATGGTCGCAGGCGGCAGATACGGGCGCGCCGGTGCACCTTGATGCGCGCCTTCGCGAGCTAGATTTTGGCGACTACGAAGGTAAGGTTTACGACGAGCTGAAAGACTTGCCGCACTATCGTGCTTGGATTGACAGTGTGGGTGAGCTGCAAATCCCCGGCGGCGAGTCTGCCGCCCAGTTGCGTGTGCGTTTGGATGCCTGGCTGTATGATTTGGCGGCTAGTGCCAGGGTCCAGGGTCAGCGAAAAATTCTGGCCGTGACCCACGGCGGCGTTATTCGTGAGCTGCGCAGGCGCTTTGAAACTATCCACTTTTGGGACGCCACGGTACTTCAAGCAGAGGGTAGGCGCTGGCAGCTCTCGTATCACGTTGATGAAAAGGAACAAGGAGAATGGCAATGCAGCTCTTCATCGGCGGTGCCTGCGCTGGCAAGCGCGATGTCGTAGCCGCTCGCTTTCCCGCCGCCACTAGCTGGCGACTCAATGCCCATAAGCCGCTGAGTGATTGTCAGTCAGCGCTTTCTAGCCACTCGCCGCTTGTAATTAATGGTGTGCTTGATTGGCTCAGCGCCGGTTTAGAAACAACTGATAGCGACACGCTGCGCCAACGCTGGCAGGGCGATATACAACAGCTCTGTCAGCGCGCTGAAACACTCAGCGCAGCGATAATTATCATCGCTACTGACGTTGGGCGCGGCATTGTGCCCATGCAGCCCTCGCAACGTCGCCTGCGCGATGTAAATGGTTGGTTCACTCAAGATATGACCGCCCGCGCTGAGCGGGTCTGGTATGTCCGCCACGGGCTGGTGCTGGGGATTAAATAAGTGCTTATCCCTTAGTTAAAGGCCTGCTCACGGCGCTTTAATTGATCTTCTCTTTCAATTGACCTCCTCATAGCAAGTTGCTAGCTTACGCGCACTCTCAGGTGCTGGCGGTATAAAAGCCGCTAGTGAAACGGGAAGTTGGTGAACGCCTCGCGTGATTCCAACGCTGCCCCCGCAACGGTGATCGAGATAAGAACGGCTAAAACGCCACTGTGCCTTGGCATGGGAAGGTGGTCGTTCAGAAAGGAGTGGGCCTTGTTAGGTGCGCCTTTCGCTCGTCAGCCCGGAGACCGGCCCGAGAGTAGCGGTTCAATAGAACCAAACTATACCGAGATGCGGTGGGCGCTCTCAGGGTGATTGACGGCGGCACGATGTGATCATGCAGTGCGACCGTTATTGCCTTGCTATGCCTAGTTATGCCCTGCGCTCGGCCAAAAAAATACGTTGTGCGGGTGAGCACGACGCGCAAGGGATCTCAAATGAACCATCGCTCTAATACCACCGCAACGCTTGCGGCGTTAGCTATGTCTGCGCTACCGCTGGCTGTTCAGGCCCAATCCACGGCGCAAAATACGCCGACAGCGGCTGAGTCACTTAACCCTGTCGTGGTCACCGCAGCACTGGCCCCGCGTACGGCGAATGAAAGCCTGTCGTCGGTAACCGTGATAGACGAAGCGACTTTTCGCCGCCAGGACCCTACCAGCATTACCGATCTTTTCCGCGGCCAGCCGGGCGTCGATGTATCTTCCAATGGCAGCTTCGGCAAAAACAGCAGCGTCTTTATTCGTGGCACCGGTAGCGGCCAAAACGTGCTGTTAATTGATGGTATCCGTCTACGTTCTGCCACTAGCGGCGGTGCAGCGTGGTCGTATCTTGACCCGCGCATGTTTGACCGTGCAGAAATTGTACGTGGCCCGCGCGGCAGCCTTTACGGTGCCGATGCGATTGGTGGCGTCATTCAGCTCTTTACGCCGCAAGGCGATGAGGAGGGGCCGCAGCCGCGTATATCGGTAGGCGGGGGCTCTTTCAATACCCAGCGGCTAAGTGCTGGCGTGAGCGGCAGTGAAGGCGGCACGCGCTATAGCTTTGCAGGAAGTCATTTCAACACCGATGGCCAGCCTGTAAGGCGCAGCGGCGACGACAAAGGTTATGACAATACGTCCGCGCTGGCGCGCGTTTCGCATACGTTTGAAAGTGGCGCGGAAATGGGCGTACTGGTGCTTCGTGCGCGCGGTAACAATGAATATGACGGCGGTGAGAACGATTTTGTCCAGCAGGTAGCGGGTGTCTATGGCGAGCTACCGCTGATGGACAACTGGCGGAGTCGACTGACGCTCAGCGAGTCCCGGGATGAAAGCGATAACGTCGCTGATTCAGGGGAGTCCGTCTTTAATACCAAAGTGCGTACCGCTCGCTGGGAAAACACCTTCACGGCGGGAGTGCATGAGCTAATCGCCGGCGCTGAGTACAGCGAAGACAGGGTAAGCGGCACGACGGCATACGATGAAAATAGCCGCAGCAATGCCGCCGTGTTTTCTCAAGCGCTGCTGGATTTCTCGCCGTTTATGCTTCAGGCCAGCCTTCGCTTTGACGATAACGAAGCCTATGGCAATGAAGTAACGGGTAGCCTGGGGTTGGGTTACGACTTAGATGGCCATCATACGTTACGCACGAGCTACGGGACGGCATTTAATGCGCCTACCTATAACCAGCTATATTTCCCCGGCTTTGGCAATCCTGATTTAGAGTCGGAAACGTCTGAATCAATTGAAGTCGGCGTGCGTGGCCAGTACGCAAGCTGGTTCTGGGATGCCGCTATCTATCAAACGGATATCGATAACCTGATCGCAGGGCAGGGTGTTCAGTTCAACGTGCCCACATCACGCATTCGTGGTGCTGAGCTTGCAAGCGGCGTTGAGATTAATGATTGGACGCTGGCCGCCGCACTGACCTATACCGATCCGGAAAACCGCCTGACGGGTAATCGTTTGCAAAATCGCGCCACGCAAAGTGTGCGCTTAGATGCTGATCGCGAGCTGGGCGAGTGGTCGTTGGGAGGCTCGTGGGTAGTGCAAAATCATCGCTATCGTGATGCGCAAAATAACGATCGCCTTAGTGGCTATGGGCTTGTTAACCTTCGTGCTGGCTGGCAGTTCGCTCCGCTTTGGAGTGCCCGTGTGACGGTTGAAAACGCGCTGGATCAAGACTACATCACCACGCGTTCCTTTGACGGCGCGGACTACATTAACGCAGGCCGAGCAGGATTTTTGAGTGTGCACTTTGGCCAATAGGAAAAATCACCGACTGTGCGGGGCCTTAGGCCTCGCGCTGTTGGTCGCATCGGTCGCATCGTACGCCGATAGCCCTGCGCGCTGCGCAATCGATGACCGTGACCGTGAGGTGTGCCTTCACTCGGCAGCTAAGCGTATTGCTACCCTTTCGCCGGGGGCGACTGAGCTGACGTACGCAGCCGGTGCCGGCGACCAAGTGGTGGCAGTGGTGTCTTACAGCGACTACCCGCCTGACGCTAAAAACGTGGTCTCGGTAGGTAGCCATACCCGCATTGATTTAGAAGCGCTGGTAGGTCTGGCGCCCGATCTAGTGATCGGCTGGGTAACAGGCAACCCGGCAGAGCAGCTTGAAACGCTGAAAGCACTGGGGATGCCGGTGTTTTACATTGAGCCCCGCAGCATGGAAGGCGTGGCCAGCGCCATCGAACGCTTGGCACGCTTGGCCGGTACTGAAGCTGCCGGACAGGCCGTTGCCGATAATTTCCGTATGACCATGACCGAGCTTGCCGAGCGCTACAGCGAGCGCGAACCGGTGCCGACGTTCTACCAAGTGTGGGATGAACCATTGATGAGCGTTAATGACCAGCACCTTATTGGCCAAGTGGTCACACTGTGTGGCGGTGTTAACGTCTTCGGTGGGCAGTCGAGGCTTGTCCCACGCATCGACGATGAAGCCGTGCTGGCCGCTAACCCTGAAGTCATTGTTGCCGGCGGCATGGGGGAGGAGAATCGTCACTGGCTCACGCACTGGGAGCAGTATTCTAGCCTGATGGCCGTATCTGAAGATAACCTGTTTTTCGTACCGCCATCGCTCATACAGCGCCCCACGCCACGCCTCATGGAGGGCACTCAGCTGCTCTGTGAGAAGCTTGATATCGCCCGCCAAAAGCGCAGGAATACTTAATGCTAACGCGCCTGGGCCTGCCACTTGGCCTATTGCTGCTAGCGGCGCTGGGTGCGCTGCTGGTAGCGTTGGGTGTTGGCAGTGCGCAGATTTCCCCCGCACAAATTTGGGCTGTGGTGACGGGCGATGGCGGGCAGGGCGATGCCTTGGCGCGGGTCATGGTGCTAGAACTGCGCTTGCCGCGTGCGCTTTCAGCTTTTGCGGTGGGTGGTTTGCTAGCGGTAGCTGGGGCTTTAATGCAGGTGCTACTGCGAAACCCTCTGGCCGACCCTTATGTGCTTGGGCTTTCTGGAGGTGCCTCGATTGGCGCGCTTGCGGCTATGTTGGCAGGGCTAGGGGGGTTAGCCATCTCAAGTTCGGCGTTTGGCGGCGCGCTGTTTTCTACCTTTCTAGTGTTTGGGCTGGCGCACGGCAGCGGCAGTTGGACACCTTCTCGACTGCTGCTCACGGGGGTTGTCGTCGCGGCGGGGTGGGGCGCGGTGATTACGTTGATGTTGGCCTTAAGCCCAGCCGAACGACTGCCGGGCATGCTCTATTGGCTGATGGGCGATCTTTCCTACGCCCGAACGCCGTGGCCGCCGCTACTGCTGCTATTAGCTACATGCGTGGTGCTAATTCCGTTGGGGCGTAGCTTAAACGTTCTGGCGCGTGGCCCGCAGCAGGCCGCCGCGCTGGGCGTTGCAGTCAAGCCGCTTGAGTGGTGTATCTACGTTGCCGCCAGCTTACTGACGGCGGCGGCGGTCACGACCGCGGGTAGTATTGGTTTTGTGGGATTGGTGGTGCCGCATATGCTGCGTTTGGTGTTGGGTAATGATCAGCGGCTGATACTGCCTGCTTGCGCGTTAGCCGGTGGCACGCTGCTAGTGCTGGCCGACACGCTGGCGCGCACCATGATCGCGCCAGAACAGCTGCCGGTCGGGGTGATCACCGCGCTACTTGGCGTTCCTACCTTTTTGTTTCTGCTCTATCGGAGCCGCTGATGAGCGTACTTTCTACCCATGACCTCATCATCGATGTGCCCGGTAGAGAAAGCGGTACGCCGCTTAATATAACCATTCAGCCCGGTCAGCGTTGGGGCGTATTGGGTCCCAATGGCGCGGGTAAAACCACGCTGCTGCATACGTTGGCGGGGCTGCATGCGCCCCGGTCCGGCGAGGTTAAATTGGATGGGCAGCCCCTGAATCAACAACGCCGCCGCTATATTGCTCAGCGCTTGGGGCTGATATTTCAGGATCGCCAGGATGGCTTTCCTGCGTCGGTGTTAGAGACCGCGCTGATTGGGCGTCATCCGTACCTGTCGGCTTGGCAAATGGAGGGCGCCGCGGACTATCTGCGTGCGGAAGAAGCGCTGCAGCGCTTAGACGTGGCGCATTTACGTGACCGCTTGGTCAGCACGCTTTCGGGCGGCGAGCGCCAGCGCGTGGCGATTGCCACCGTGCTAACGCAGGCGCCTAGCGTGTGGCTGGCCGATGAGCCCACCAATCATCTTGATCTTCATCATCAAAGCTCAGTGATGACGCTCATGGCCGAGCAGGCCGCTTCCGGCCATGCGGTAATGATGTGTCTGCACGATCTCAACTTGGCGGCCCGTTGGTGCGACCATGTCCTGCTGCTTTATCCTAATGGCGAGGCCTGTTGGGGCACGCGGGATAGCATGCTGGTGCCTAGCGCATTGGAAAAGCTATATCGCCAGCGGCTAGTGGTGGTTGAGGTGGATGGCGCACCGGTGTTTGTGCCCATCAACGGATAATCTATTTCTAAAACCCTCCGTGATAAACCCCTTCACACCTGATTCTTGGCCTACACTGAATATTGACGCGGGCCACTGCTGGCCCGGTCGGTTAATGAATGATCCTATCGATATTGCATCTGCAAAAACGGGAGGTCGTTATGATCCATCATGTTTGGGGGCTCCTCCATCATCCTGAACGAGAATGGCATAAGATCAGTGACGAGCATGAAACGGTCACTCATCTTTATGCCCACCACGTTCTCTTGCTTGCCGCTATCCCCGTCATCTGTGCACTGATTGGAACCACTCAGGTTGGCTGGACCTATGGCGGCAGTGACACCTATAAAGTGTCTCTCTCAAACGGCATTGCGCTAGGCGTGGCTTTTTATGCGCTGATACTGCTGGCCGTGGGCATTGTAGGCAGCGTGATCTATTGGATGGCCCGCGATATAGAGCAGCGCCCCAGCCGCCGCGACTGCCTTATCTTTGCGGGCTACATTGCGACCCCCATGTTTATATGCGGGATTTTCGCGCTATATCCGGTTTTCTGGCTCTGTATGCTGGGGATGATCGTTGGGCTGGTGTATTCCGGCTACCTGCTCTACAGAGGGACGCCCAGTTTTCTAGGCATTAGCCATCAGCGTGGATTCATTCTTTCAATCAAAACATTGGGGATCGGTGTCTTGGTGCTAGAAGCGCTGCTCGTTGTTACGGTGCTGCTGTGGAGCATGGGTACTGAGCACAGCATCGTCTGGGAGTTTTTTAGGTAGTTCAGTAGCCGGCTGTTATTAAACGGCGCTACGAAAACGCATCACCTGGCTGCCGTCGATGGGGTCGGCGAAGATATCAGCATAAACGCCAAACGTCTGACGTAAGCGATAAGGCGTCAGCACGTCTCGAGGAGGGCCGGTGTCGACCAGACGGCCACCCTCTATGACGCCTATTCGGTCGCACTCCATGGCGTGGTTAAGATCGTGAAGAGAAATAATCACCGTGATCGGTAGTTGCCTGACTAGCTCAAGAATCGAAAGCTGATGGCGAATGTCTAAATGGTTGGTCGGCTCATCAAGCAGCAGAATTTTAGGCTGTTGAGCCAGGGCGCGGCCAATATGCACGCGCTGGCGTTCGCCGCCTGACAGCGTATGCCAAAAACGTTCAGCCATATGCTCCATATCCACATCCTTTAGCGCCTGCGCCACAATCACCTCGTCTTGGTTAGACCAGGGGCGCAGCGCTGACAGAAACGGCGTGCGGCCAAGCGCCACGACATCGCGCACCTTGATGCGATCAGTGGTTTCCGCCTGCTGTTCTACTAACGTAACCGATTGGGCGATATCTCGCTGACGCATGGTGTTCATCGGCCGATCACCCAGCAGTACTCGGCCTTGCTTTGGTTTGCGCAGCCCCGCGAGAAGCCGAAGGAGGGTGGTTTTACCTGAACCGTTGGGGCCAATTAGGCCAAAGGTTTGGCGAGGCGATACCGACAGCGCAACGTCCGTCAGGAGCTGGCTACCGTGAACGCGCCAGGTGAGTTGTTCGGCGGTGATTTTCATCGTGTCCTCGTCCCGCGTATCAGAATAAGGGCAAAGGCCGGCGCGCCAATAAGCGATGTGATGACGCCAATCGGTAGCACCTGTCCTGTAACCAAAATGCGTGACAGGATATCTGAAAAAATTAAAAATACAGCGCCCGCCAGCGCCGCGGCAGGCACCAGCCGCGTATGCCGGCTGCCGACAATAAAGCGCATGGCATGTGGAATCACCAGGCCCACAAAGCCGATGGCCCCTACCATAGACACCATAATGGCTGTCACCAGCGCCATCGTGGTAATCAGTAGGCCGCGCACCGGGCGCACGGCAATGCCCATGGAGGCCGCGCTATCGGTGCCGAAGGTAAAGGCATCCAGGGCTCGCCGGTGCCATAGGCAAATAATAAGGCCAAACAGCGCGGCGGGGACTGCCATCCAAACATTGTTCCAGCGCACACCGGAAAGGTTGCCCAGTAGCCAAAACATGATTCCACGGGCCTGCTCAGCGCTAGCCGATTTAGTAATAATGAAAGCGGTCAGCGCATTAAATAGCTGCGAGCCCGCAATGCCCGCTAAGATAATAGCCCCCGCCGCCTGAATGCCACGCCCGCCGCCGGTGCCGCTGCTCGCCGCATGGGCAAGCAGTATCACTAAGCCGAACGCCAATCCCGCGCCCGCGAAAGCGCCAATCGAAAGCGTTATAACGCCTGCGCCAACGCCCGCCACCGCTACGGCGACCGCGCCGGTGGAAGCCCCGGCCGATATGCCCATGAGATAAGGGTCGGCGAGAGGGTTGCGCAGCAGGGCTTGTAGCACCACCCCCGCTAAAGCCAAACCCGTGCCGCAGCAGGCGGCGACAATGGCGCGGCTAAGTCGATAATTCCAAATAATGCCAGCATCAATGCGATCAACGGCATAGTCAGCTCCGAACAGCTGATTAGCGAGCACTTTGAGGATCGTCTCAACTGGAATGGAAGTCTCACCAATCGCGGTGCCCGCCATTAGCGCTATGAACAGCACAAGCGGCGTTAACCATAGCCAGCGCCACCAAAAGCCCTCCGTGGATGATCGCTTTAGTGCGATAGGCATTAGTTAAACGACATGGTCGATAACGCTTGGGCAAGAGACTCAAGGCCATAAATGCTGCGCATAGTGGCACTCATCGCATGGGCATCCATTTCCACAATGCGGCCGTTTTTCACGGCGTCCATTTCCCGAATAACCGGGTCGCTTTGCAGAAGCTCAAGTTTGGTGGCCAGGTCATCGCCTGGGTAGCGGCGCCGGTCCATGCGTGCCACAACGATCACGTCAGGATTAGCCCGAGCAATAGACTCCCAGCCGACGGTGGGCCATTCTTCATTAGAAGTGACCACGTTTTGGATACCGAGTTGTTCCATCATATAGCCAGGCGCCCCCAGCTGACCGGCAACGATAGGGTCGGCCGCTAAATCGTAGGAGGAAAACCAAAACACGGCAGAAAGATCGTCGGGTAGCGCAAGGCTAGTCGCCTGTTCGATAGCGCGCTCTTCACGGGACTGCAAATCGGCCACTAGCGTATCGCCCGCGCTCTGTACGTCGAAAATAGCCGCCAGCTCGTGAACGCCTTTATAAATTGAGTCGGTTGAGAATGCCGCCACCCGAGTGCCGTCACCGCCGGTCGCGTTGTCTTTGGTATCGCAATCGGCAGGCATGATGTAAGAGGCGATGCCCAGCTCATGAAACTGCTCGCGGGTGGCTACGCTGCCGGTAGAACCTACGTGCCATTCGTATTGAGCCGCGACGAGGTCAGGCCGCTTGTTCACCACAGACTCAAAGCTTGGGTCGTTATCGGCAATACGCTCAATGCGGCTGTTTTGATCGCTGAATTCGGGCAGCACTGGGTTAAACCAGACCGACGTGCCGCTCACCTTATCGGCAAGCCCCAGGTGATATAGCACCTCGGTCGCAGACTGGCCGACCGTTACCGTACTCTCGGGGGGCGCATCAAACGTGATTTCTACCCCGCAATTAGTCAGCGTAAGCGGATAAGCCGTGCTATCAGCAAAGGCTGCGTGGGCGGGTAAGAGAGCTAACGAAATGCATAAGGGGCGGGCGAGCTTCATGGGACGGTGTTCCAAATGCCGATTGAGAAAAGACTCGACGGACTGCCGAAGACAAGAGAATAAAGTACGCAAGGCCTTTGCGGTTGGTGACGCGCTGGGGTGTGATAGGCTGGCCTCTACCAAGTGCCTTTCACTATGCTGGGCGGTCATTGTAGTCACTTTATCAACGCTTGGCTCTATCGTTATGTTCTTGTTAGGTATGAATAATTTTCACGCGTGAGGCGGTGTCCCTAAACCGTTTAATGTATTAACTTGGCTCCTTTTGCCCATGGTGATGCCTGTGGTTGAGTTTCCCTTTACCGCCGTGGTCGGTCAGACGTCGATTAAAACAGCGCTGCTGCTGAACGTGATTAATCCGCGTATTGGCGGGGTATTGATTAGCGGGCCACGCGGTAGCGCGAAATCGACCCTTGCGCGGGCGCTAGCGGCCATTTTGCCTGAGGGCGAGAAGCGAAAACCACCGTTTGTCACCTTGCCGCTTGGCGCCAGCGAAGACCGCCTAACCGGCAGCCTTGATCTGCAAAAGATACTCACTGAGCGTGAAGCCACGTTCCATGAAGGGCTATTGGCCAAAGCCGATGGCGGGATTTTATACGTCGATGAAGTGAATTTACTGGCCGATACGCTGGTCGATTTACTGCTCGATGTCGCGGCCAGCGGTATCAACATCGTCGAACGCGACGGTATTAGCCATTCGCATCCAGCGCGCTTTAGCCTAATCGGCACTATGAACCCTGATGAGGGCGAGCTTCGCCCCCAGTTGCTTGACCGCTTTGGACTGTGCCTTGAGCAGCCGCCCAGCGTCAGTATTGAAGCGCGCATCGCCATTGTGCAGCAGCGCGATGCCTTTGATCGCGACCCCGCTGGTTTTATAGCAGGCTTTGCCGACGAACAAGCTGCGCTCATCAGCCGTGTAGAGCATGCGCGCCGGGGGCTGGCGACGGTAACGGCATCTGCCTGGGTTTACGAGCATATCGCTAAGCGCTGCGAAGCGGCAGGAGTTGAAGGTATGCGTGCCGATGTCACCTGGCACCGCGCTGCGCAGGCCCACGCTGCTTGGCGTGGTGATGCGACGATCAGCCAGGAAGATGTCGATAGCGTCGAGCCGTGGGTGCTGGCCCATCGGCGTACGCGCTCTGAAGATAAGTCTGCTGAGCCGCCAACTTCACCGCCACCATCTTCACTGTCATCGCCTCAAAAATCGGGCCAAGACTCCGGCAGCTCAATGTCGTCAAGCAATACTGACGAGTACTCAGCTTCACACGGGCAATGGGGCGCTATGCCGCCCATGGCGCAGAACATGCTAGAACGTCAGCCGCTTACGCTGCCTGTATTATTAGCTCGGCCCTTTGGAAAACACTCGCTGCTTAACGGCGGCACGCGTAAGAGCCTTGCGCTGGGGCAGGGGCGAGCCAATAAGCCGCCAGCTGCAGCGTTTCGCCCCGATTGGTTTGGTACTTTGATTGCGAATCGGGGCCAGTGGCCCTGGCGTCAGCTGTGCTATCGCAAGGCGCGAACCGGTCAGCCACGGGTGCATTTGGTATTGCTTGATACCTCCGGCTCGACGCTCGGTAAGCGGCTTTTGGGCCAGACCAAAGGATGGGTCGATAGCCTTACTCGCCAAGCTTATTCAGCTCGTGAGCAAATGGCGGTAGTCGGGTTTGGTAACGACACGCTGACGTGCTTACTGCCACGACAGCGTGCTCCCAAAAGTGTGCAAGCCTTATTAAATGCCACCGATGGCGGTGGCGGCACACCGCTACGTAAAGCGGTTGCTCACGCAGGCCAGTTGATTCGTCAGTGGCAGCGCCGTGACCCCGGCTTACTTATTCGTACCTACCTAATGACCGATGGGCGTACCCGAGAGTCCGTCGCTGGCCTGCCGCCGCTTGGCGACTGCGTGGTCATGGATGCCGAACAGTCCTTCGTTAAACGTGGCCAGGCAGCGCGTCTTGCGCAGCAGCTTGGCGCACTCTATTGGACACCGACCACCCAGGAGCCAGCATGAGCGATAGCAGCCACCTAGACCGTATGCAGCGTAAGAAAGAAGTTATCGACGAGCGAATCGCGCGCTCTTCTGAAGAGCGCGGCGTATTGATTCTGCTGAAAGGTAACGGCAAGGGCAAAAGCAGCTCCGCCTTTGGCACCATGGCGCGATCACTGGGGCACGGCCAGCAGTGCGCGGTGATTCAGTTTATTAAAGGCCGCCGCGAAACCGGTGAGTACCTGTTCTTTCGCGATCATCCCAGGCTGGACTGGCACATCATGGGCCACGGCTTTACCTGGGAAACCCAGAACCGCGAGCGGGATATCGAAGCTGCCCAAGCCGCCTGGGCAGTCGCCAAAGGGCTGCTGGAAAACCCCGCCTATCATATGATCGTGCTGGACGAGATGAGCTATATGTTCAAGTATGGCTATCTCGACCCCGAGCCGGTGGTGGAGGCTTTGCAGCGCCGCCCGGCGCACCAGAATGTCATCATTACCGGCCGCACCATGGCGCAGCCGCTCCAGGAAATCGCCGATACCATCAGCGTTGTTCAAGATGAGCGCCACGCCTTTCGCGGCGGCGTTAAAGCCCAGGCGGGGATCGAATACTGATGGGCACGCCAACGGCGACTTGCCCCGCACTGTTTATCGCCGCCCCTGCCTCGGGTCAGGGCAAAACAACCGTCACGGCGGGGCTGGCACGCCTGCTGCGCAACCAGGGCAAGGTAGTCAGAGTATTTAAAACCGGCCCCGATTATTTAGACCCGCAAATACTCGCCCAGGCGTCAGGGCAGCCGGTAGATCAGCTGGATCTTTGGATGGCAGGCGACGCCTACTGCCGCCAGCGCTTTTATGAAGCCGCCTGCGAAGCGGACTTGATTCTGGTGGAAGGCGCCATGGGTCTGTTCGATGGTGAGCCCTCCAGTGCTGATCTGGCGGCCTTGTTCGATATTCCCATGGCGATTGTCATGGATGTAAAAGGCATGGCCCAAACCGCCGCGGCGCTGGTTTCAGGGCTGGCCAGTTTTCGCGACGACATCCATATCGCCGGGCTAATCGCCAATGCCTGCGGCTCGCAGCGCCATCGGGAGTTGATCGAAGACGCGCTGCCGCCATCGATCCCTTTACTGGCCGCCGTGCCGCGAGATCCTACTCTGTCGCTCCCCGAGCGCCATCTGGGGCTGGTTCAGGCGGCAGAGATTCGTGAGGATCTGGAAGCACGCTTTGAAGCAGGCGCCAAAGCACTAGAGGCCGCGGGGTTAATGGAAGCCCTCGCCGCACTGCCACCGGTGACCTTTAGCGCACCTCAAGAAGAACTCGCCCCTGTTAAGCCCGCGCTTAAAGGCCACACCATTGGCGTGGCACGGGACGCTGCCTTTAGCTTTGTCTATCAGGCCAATTTGGATCTGTTAGAGCAGATGGGCGCCACGCTGCGCTTCTTCTCGCCGCTAACGGATAGCGAACTGCCTGAATGCGACGCCCTGTGGCTGCCGGGAGGCTACCCAGAGCTGCACGCCGAAACCCTTGCGGATAATAGCGCCATGCGCGGGGCCATAAAAGGCTTCTTTAACGCGGGTAAGCCTATCCTCGCCGAGTGTGGCGGCATGCTATATAGCCTGGAAACCCTGACCGACTACGCCGAGAACACACATACCATGCTCGGCTTATTGCCCGGGCATGGCGCCATGCGCGGTCGCCGGGGGTGCCAGGGGATGCAAACCGCCGAGTTGCCGGAAGGGCCGGTGCGCGGCCATGCCCACCACCGCTCCATGGCAGAGGGAACGTCCGAACCGATTGGCCACGGTCGCCGCCAGCGGCACCCCGCGCCGGGGGAGGCGATTTACCGTCAAAAGCGCCTGACGGCGACCTATTTACATCTGTTTTTCCCTAATAATCCTGACACCGTGGCAAGGCTCTTTTCTGCCAGCTCGGCGTACTGCGAACCGCAACACAGCGAGGCCTTTACCCATGCAATTGAATAAGATTCCTGCCACGGTGGTGACCGGATTTCTCGGCAGCGGCAAAACCACGCTACTGGCCAATATTTTGCGTCAGGTGACCGGCAAGCGGATCGCCGTGATTGTTAATGAGTTTGGTGAACAGGATATCGACTCCAGCCTGCTGCG
The DNA here is from genome assembly GCF_052095695.1 of Halomonas sp. Taxonomy (GTDB): domain Bacteria; phylum Pseudomonadota; class Gammaproteobacteria; order Pseudomonadales; family Halomonadaceae; genus Vreelandella. The sequence continues at coordinate 12,783 of NZ_JBQDLQ010000035.1, read as the reverse complement.
CAGCTGTGCGCTAGGGTGTGAAGAGGGGAGCGAAGGCGGGCAGCTAGACGGTGAAGACGGCAGCATCTATGAGCTGGCCAACGGTTGTATCTGCTGCACCGTGGAAGAAGAGTTTCTGCCGGTGATGAAAAAGCTGGTCGCCCGCCGCGACGATATCGACCATATCCTAATTGAAACCAGCGGCTTAGCGCTGCCAAAGCCTTTGGTGCAGGCGTTTAACTGGCCCGACGTACGCCAGCACTGCACCGTGGATGCGATTATTACCGTGATTGATGGCCCCGCCGTGGCCGCCGGGCGTTATGCCAGCGACGTGGATAAGGTCGAAGCCCAGCGGCGCGCTGACGAGAGCCTGGACCACGACCCCAGCCTGCGCGAACTGCTCGACGATCAGCTCAGCGCAGCGGATCTGGTGTTGGTCAGCAAGGCCGACCTACTCAGCCCGCAAGAGCGTATTCGGGTGGAAGCGGTAATTCAGGCGCGGGTGAGTGCCTCGGTGAAAACGCTGTTTATCGACCAGACGTTGACCGTCGATACCGCCCAGCTGGAAGCGCTGATGGGCATTGGCGCGGCCAGCGAAGAGAACATTGATAGCATCACCAATCACCACGATAAGCACCACGCCGAAGGCGCTCACCACGACCACGCCCACGATAACTTTGATTCCTGCGTGATTACCTTGGGCGAAGTGGATGGCGATGCCCTGGCCAGCAAGCTGCAGCAGCTGCTGATAGACCACGAGATCTATCGTGCCAAAGGCTTTGCGGCGATTCCCGGCAAGCCGATGCGCCGAGTGATTCAGGCAGTGGGCGAGCGCTTGGAAGGCTACTTCGACCGGCTTTGGGCTCAGGACGAAATCCGCCAAACCCAACTGGTGATTATTGGCAAAACCCTGGATAGCGCAGCGCTGCGTGAAGCGTTAGCTGAAGCAGAGGTTCAAACGGCTACCTAATGCACTTATTCGCCGCCAAGTCCGGAGGCTTTGTCGATGATGAAGGCATCATCGACCTGCAACAGAGCCCCGCCCAGGTCGTGATACTCTCCGCCGCCGATAGCAATCTGTCGGCGCTGGCCCAGGCGGTCGATCGTCTAGGTGAGGTGTACCCCTCGGTGCGGCTGGCCAACTGGATGAACCTGGTCAAGCCCGCCGCCTATGATCTCTACGAAGATCGAGTGCTGGAAAAGGCCCAACTGGTGATTGTCTCACTGCTGGGCGGCAAGGCCTACTGGCCCTATGGCCATGAGCGCCTGCTTGCCTGGGCGGCGGCCAAACCTGAGCGTCAATTGATTTTGGTGCCGGGCTGCGACGCCCCAGATGATGCCCTGCTGGAAGGCTCCACCATTGCCTTTGATGATGCCTACCGGGTGTGGCGCTATCTACGCGAGGGCGGGGTGGATAACGCCGAGCAGCTGCTACGCTTTGTCGCCAGTGAGTCTATGGTTGGCGAGAGTAGGGCCGGCGAGAGTAAGGTCGGCGAGTGTGTAGATAGGAATCTGAGCGACTGGCAGGAGCCCAAGGTGATTCCGCCAGCGGTGATCTATGCGCCGCAAGATCAGCAGGCGTCAAGCCTTAGCGAGTGGCGGGATCGGCAGGTGCCGGGGCGGCCGGTATGCCTGCTGCTGTTTTATCGCAGCCATCTGCAGGGGGCGAATACTGCCGTACCCGACGGCATGATCGCAGCGCTTAAAGATCAAGGGCTGGAGCCCTTGGCGGTGGCGGTGGCCTCCTTAAAAGAGGGGCCGTGCATTGATTTTATTAATCATCTGATTGAGCAGACCGGCGCCATGCTGGTGATTAACACCACCAGTTTTGCGGTCAATCGTAACGCCGATGGCTTGGATGCCCTGGGCGATACGCTAGCTGCTGATTGGCAAAATAGCTTGTTTGTCGGGCGGCCCGTGGTGCTCCAGGCGATTCTTGCCAGCAGTACCACGGAAGATTGGCAAGACATGGCCGCCGGGCTGCATAGTCGCGATGTGGCCATGCAGGTGGTGCTGCCTGAAATGGACGGGCGCATCATTACCCGGGCGGTGGGGTTTAAAGCCGAAGCCCACTATAACCAGCGCTGCCAATTGGCGGTCACCCATCATGTGATCCACCCGGAACGGGTCGCCTTTGTGGCCAAGCTGGCACGGCGCATTTGCACCCTTCGGTTAACGGCCAATAAGCAAAAGCGTATCGCGCTGATTATGGCCAACTACCCCAATCGCGATGGCCGGATCGGCAACGGGGTAGGGCTGGATACCCCCGCTTCAACGCTGAATATTTTGACCGCCTTGGCCGAGGCGGGCTATTCGCTTAGCGAGCTGCCAGAGAGTGGCGACGCGTTAATCCGCCTGCTCCAAGGTGCAGTAACCAACGACCACGCCAGCCTTGATCAGCGCGCCTGCTGGCAGAGCATCAGCGTGGACGACTACCTTACCTGGTTTAAAACCCTTCCCGCTGAACTGCAGAACATCGTCTGGACGCGCTGGGGCGCCCCTCAGGATGACCCCAAATGCCGAGAAGGGCGGCTAATGATCGCGGGAATCCGCTTAGGCGAGACCTTTGTGGGTATCCAGCCCGAGCGGGACTTTATTGATGATCTCACCCAGTCCTACCACGATATGCAGTTAGCGCCGCCCCACAGCTACTTGGCGTTTTATTTTTGGCTGCGGGAGCACTATCGGGTCGAGGCGGTTATCCATGTGGGCAAGCACGGCAATTTAGAGTGGCTGCCGGGGAAAAGTACCGCGTTGAGCGCTGACTGCTGGCCGGATATCGCCCTGGGGCCGCTGCCGCACTTTTACCCGTTTATCGTCAATGACCCCGGCGAAGGTGCTCAGGCCAAGCGTAGAAGCCAAGCGGTGATCATTGACCACCTAATGCCGCCTCTGGCGCGGGCTGAACTGTACGGGCCGATGGCCGAGCTTGAAGCGCTGTGTGATGAGTATTATCAGGCACTGGATATGGACCCCCGCCGGGAGGCGCTGATCCGTGGGCAGATTTTAGCCCACCTGCGTGACACCGGGATTGACCAGGAGTTGGCTCACGGTGTTGATGATAATAGCGCCGACGACACCGAACTTCTCAACGAGCTGGATACCTTTCTTTGCGATATCAAAGAGTCCCAGATTCGCCACGGCCTGCATGTGCTCGGTACGCTGCCGCCTGAAGAGAAGCGGGCGGGCACCCTGGTGGCGCTACTGCGGCTACCCAGGGGCGAAGCGGTGGCCCAGCGCGGCCTGCTGCACAATTTAGCCCGCGATCTGGGGCTGGCTGATCAACATGAAAGCAAGCCTTTTGACCCGCTGGCCGCTGCCAACGAACCCTGGCAGGGGCCTAAGCCCGCTATCTTGATCGAACTGCTTGATGCCCCTTGGCGCACCGGCGCGGATACTAGAGAACGCCTGGAACTGCTCGCCGAGCGCTGGGTGAGCGACTACGTATTCGCCCCATTAGTCCCAGGCTGCCTGGATGAACTGGCCCAGGGTTATCCTGATACCGCAGAGCAGCTGCGCTATGCCCGCGAGCACTTATGGGTCGCCATGCAGCGGGGCGTGAAGATGGAGATTCAGTCGCTGCTGGATGGCCTGGAGGGCATCTTTGTACCCGCCGGGCCCAGCGGTGCGCCCAGCCGGGGGCGGTTGGATACGCTGCCCACCGGGCGCAACTTTTTCAGCGTCGATAACCGCTCGATTCCATCGCCGGCCGCCTGGACGCTGGGCGAAAAATCCGCTCAGGCGTTTGTCGAGCGCTACCTGCAGGATAATGGCGACTATCCGCGACGGCTGGGCCTATCGATCTGGGGCACAGCCACCATGCGTACCGGCGGCGACGACATTGCCCAGGCTTTTGCGCTGATGGGCGTGCGCCCTAAATGGTCACTGGGCTCTCAGCGGGTAACGGACTTTGACGTCATTCCCTCGATGCTGCTCAATCGCCCGCGGGTAGACGTTACGCTGCGGGTCTCAGGTTTTTTCCGCGATGCTTTTCCCAATGTGATTCGTCTATTTGACGCCGCCGTACAGGCGGTCGCCGCCTATGAGGAGCCGGGCAATAGCAACACCATCCGTGAGGCGGTGTTAGCCCGCCAGCAAACGCTGGAAGCGCAGGGGCTAAGCCCGGAAATGGCCGCCCAGGAAGCGAGCTACCGTATCTTTGGCAGCAAGCCCGGCGAGTATGGCGCGGGCCTCAACCGGCTGATTGAAAACCGCGCCTGGGACAGCGCCGACGATTTGGCCGAGGCCTACATGGACGCAGGCGCCTACGCCTACGGCCAGTTCAAGGCCTCCGGCACCATCGCGCGGGCGGCGTTCGAGCAGCAGCTTCAGGGGCTGGATGCAGTGATGCAAAACCAGGATAACCGCGAGCACGACATCCTCGATTCCAACAGTTATTACGCCTTCCAGGGTGGCATGGCCAATGCCACCCGCTCGCTGAGCGGAAAGGCGCCGGTGATTTACCACGCTGACCACGCCAATCCCGCGGTGCCCAAGATTCGCACCCTGAAAGAAGAACTGGCCAGGGTGATTCGCTCGCGCGTGTTAAACCCCAAGTGGATCAACGCCATGCGCGAGCACGGTTATAAGGGTGCCTTTGAAATGGCCGCCACAGTGGACTACCTATTTGCCTACGACGCTACCACCGATCTAGTCGCCGATTACCAGTACGCCCAGGTCAGCGATGCACTAGTGCTCGACGCCGCCAATCAGCAGTTCCTGCGCGATCACAACCCGGCAGCCCTGGAAGAGATGGCCGAACGGCTGCTCGAAGCCGCCCAGCGGGGCGTGTGGCAAGCCCCCGGCGAGCACGGTCAGGCGCTGCAGGATCTGCTGCTGGAAATGGACGAAGCCAAAGAGACCAATGGTAATGTCGCTTAGCCCGCGCACTAAAGGCTGGTGCCCTAGCGCGTGGCAGCCGATGGCCACTGGCGATGGCCTGTTGGTGCGGGTGCGACCGCCCATGGGCGAGCTTTCAAGGGCTCAAATGCTGGCACTATGCGAGGCCGCCCAGACCTTCGGCAGTGGTTTGATCGAACTCACCAGCCGGGCTAATTTCCAGCTGCGCGGGGTGAGCGACACCAGTTGGCCGTCGTTAATGGCCTTTCTGGTCGAGCATCAGCTGGTCAGCGCCGACCCGGAGGCGGAGCGTCAACCGCAGCTGATGCTGGCGCCACACTGGCAAGCCGGGGATGACTCGCCTACCATTGCCAGCCTGTTGCAAACGCGGGGCAGCGAATTAGCCGCCATGCCCGGCAAGGTGGGTATCGCCATCGATGCGGGAAAAGCGCCGGTGCTTATCGATAGCGCCGCCGATTTTCGCATTGAACGCTCAATGGAAGGCGGCCTGTTAGTACGTGCCGATGGTCACACATTAGGCACCGCAGTAAGTGATGCGGAAGCCGCCATTGAGCAGCTAATCCGCTTAACGCATTGGTTTGTGGAGAGCGGCGGCTGGGGCGCCGGACGTATGCGCCGCCATACAGCGCCATTGCCGAATTGGGCGCCAGCTAATACGGCCCCAGCAGCCCACGGCGCCAAGCTGGCGCTGGGCAGCCATCCCGCTGGCCAGGTGGTGGGTCTCCCCTTTGGGCGCGCCACCGCCTCAATGCTGCGTGAGTTGGTAGCGCCCACAAGTGTCACCGCCGTGCAGGTCACGCCCTGGCGGCGCTTGCTGGTTAAGCAGACATTAGTGCAGGGCGATACAGCGCCAGCGGTGGATAGCTTAATCCGGCATAATAGCGACCCGCGGCTATCAATAGATGCCTGCCCCGGCGCACCTTACTGTGAGCAGGCGAGTGTCGCTACTCAGCCGCTAGCGGAGCAGCTCAGTGGCCTGAAAAACAGCAGCGTCCATATATCCGGCTGCGCCAAAGGCTGTGCCCGCCAACAGCCAGCGGCATTATGCCTAGTCGGTCGCGGTGGGCGCTTTGATTTGATTATCAATGGCCGCGCCGATAGTGCTCCGAAGGCCACTGGCCTGAGTGAATCTGAAGTCATAAGTTATTTGGAGAATTTGGGTGCCTCATAAGTACGAAACAAGCGGCCCGGCTATTTACCGGCAGTCATTTGCCATTATCCGCAGCGAGGCCGAGCTTGCCCGCTTTTCAGCGGAAGAAGAGACGGTTGCAGTGCGCATGATTCATGCCGCCGGGCTGGTGGAGTTGGCAGCGCATATTCACTTTCAAAACGACGTAGTCAATAAAGCCCGCGTCGCGCTAGAGCAGGGCGCCCCGATTCTTTGCGATGCACGAATGGTCTCGGAAGGCATTACCCGCAAGCGGCTGCCCGCGAATAACGACGTCATCTGCACCCTCAACGATGAGCGCACCCCCACGCTTGCCCAGGAAATGGCCAATACCCGCTCGGCGGCGGCGCTGGAACTGTGGCGCCCATACCTCGAAGGTGCCGTGGTCGCCATTGGCAACGCGCCCACCGCGCTATTTCACCTGCTCAATATGCTCGAAGACCCGGCCTGCCCACGCCCAGCGGCGATTATCGGCTGCCCGGTGGGCTTTGTCGGCGCAGCAGAATCCAAAGAAGCGCTGTTGGCGAACACTGAACTTCCCAGCTGTATCGTACGCGGCCGCCTGGGTGGCAGCGCAGTGACGGTAGCGGCCATTAACGCCATGGCGGATCGCATCGAATGACCCTAGGAACGATCGTCGGGGTTGGTCTGGGGCCAGGCTGTCAGGACTTAATGAGCGTACGCGCCGACCGCTTGATTCGTGGTGCCAGCCACGTGGCCTATTTTCGTAAGAAGGGCCGCTGCGGCCATGCCCGCACCATCGTGGAGGGCTTGATCGCCCCTGGGGCAACCGAGCTGCCCATGGAGTACCCGGTCACCACGGAAATCCCCTTTGACGACCCCCGCTATAACGAACTGCTATCAGCCTTTTACGAGCGCAGCGTGGCCCAACTGATTGAGATGGCCGAGGCCGGTTGCGATGTGGTGGTGCTGTGCGAAGGCGACCCGTTTTTCTACGGCTCCTTTATGCACCTCTATACTCGGCTACTGAACCGCGTGCCGGTCTCGGTAGTGCCGGGGATTACCGGCATGTCGGCGGCGTGGACGGCCACCGGCCAGCCGATTACCTGGGGCGATGACATCATGACCGTGCTGATGGCCACGCTACCTGAAGAGGCCTTGGCTGAGCGCATCGCCCACACCGACGCGCTGGTGGTGATGAAGATTGGCCGCAACCTGGCCAAGCTACGCCGGGCGCTGGTGCACGCTGGCCGCGAAGGCGAAGCCTGGCTGATCGAGTACGCCGCCATGACCCAACAACGCATATTGCCGATAAGCGACGTTGGCGAGAGCGTGCCGTACTTCTCGATTGTGCTGATTCACGGCAACGGGCGGCGCCCATGAGCGGCTGGCTGAAAATCGTTGGTTTAGGGCCGGGGTCAGAGGCGATGATTACCCCTGAGGTCACGGCCGCACTGCAGGACGCCACCGATGTAGTGGGCTATGTACCCTATGTAAATCGGGTGGCGCCAAGAGCCGGGCTGATTCGCCACGGCTCGGATAATCGCGAAGAGATTCGCCGGGCAGAGCACGCACTACAGCTGGTGCTTGAAGGCCACCGGGTAGTAGTGGTCTCTTCTGGCGACCCCGGCGTTTTTGCCATGGCGGCAGCGGTGTTTGAGGCCCTGGAAGCCGGTGATGCCCAGTGGCGCAGGCTGGATATCCAGGTGCTGCCGGGCATTTCCGCCATGCTGGCCGCCAGCGCCAGCGTTGGTGCACCGCTAGGGCACGACTTCTGCTGCATCAATCTATCCGACAACCTCAAACCCTGGGTGCTGATTGAAAAACGCCTGCGCTTGGCCGCCGAGGCCGACTTCGCCATGGCGTTTTACAATCCCCGCTCCAAGGCGCGGCCAGAGGGTTTTGCGCGCACCTTGGAGGTACTGCGGGAAGCCTGCGGCCCGGATCGATTGATCATCTTCGCCCGCGCGGTTTCCACCCCCGAAGAGTCGGTTCGCGTCACCACCCTAGGCGAGGCGACGCCGGAAATGGCCGATATGCGCACGTTGGTGATCGTGGGTTCCCGGCAGACGCGACTAATTGAGAGAAAAGAAGGGAGCCCGCTGGTGTATACGCCGCGCTCTGCAGATTAAGAGTTGTCGTCGAGCCAGCTCATCACATCATCAACAGTATGAGCTTCAAGGCGAGATGGCAGCTGAGGCCGCTCGATCATCACCACGGGCAGGCCGAGCCTACGGGCAGCGGTGAGTTTGGAAGCCGCGCCTTCGCCGCCGGCGTTTTTACATACGATGCGTTCAATACGCTGGTTTTCCAGCAGGGCCAAGTCGCCCTCCAGGGTAAACGGGCCTCTATCGATCACGGCGGTATAGTCCGACAGCGGCGGACTGTTAGGCTGATCAACCAGGCGAAGCACGTAATGGTGCTGGGGTTGGGCGGCAAAGGCCGCCAGGTGCATTCGGCCAATGGCCAGCAGTACACGCTGGGGCGGGCCAGCCAAGGCGCTAACCGCCTCGTCTATACTTGCCACGCTCTGCCACTGGTCGCCATCAATAGGCCGCCAGGCAGGCCGAGTTAGGGCAATGGCCTTAACGCCGCACTGGGCCGCAGCGGCTAATACGTTAGTGCTCATCTGCGCGGCAAAGGGGTGGGTGGCATCAACAATATGGGTAATGCGCTGCTGGGCCAAAAAAGCGACAAGCCCACTTACGCCACCAAAACCACCAATGCGGGTAGGCAGTGGCTGGGATTTAGGCGAGTTCACCCGCCCGGCGTAACTAAAAATGGCGGGGAGGCCGCGCTTCGCGACAGCGCTGGCTAGGGCGCTGGCTTCAGAGGTTCCCCCAAGAATTAGGATTTTGATCATGGCTGAGGTTAACAACGCTCCCTGGTTGACGCTATTAGGCTGGGGGGAGAGTGGCATAGCGGGACTAAATCCGGCAAGCCGCCAGACGCTGGAAAATGCCCAGGTGATATTCGGTGCGCGCCGCCACTTACGCCTGCTGCCACCCCTAAGTGCCGAGGTGTGCGAATGGCCGGTGCCCTTCGCCGACGGCATTCTCATGCTGTTAGATCAGCGCGGCCGGCGAGTCGTTATGCTGGTTTCCGGCGACCCCTTCTGGTTTGGAGCAGGCACTACCTTATCCCGCCACCTAGCGGCAGAGGAGTGGCAGGCGCTGCCATCACCCTCCGCCTTTAGTTTGGCGGCTTCCCGCTTGGGCTGGCCGTTGGAACACTGCACCTGCCTGGGCCTGCACGCCAAACCGCTGACGCGCATTCGCCCCTATCTGCATGCGGGCAGGCGGTTATTAGTGCTGGTTCGAGACGGCGAGGCGGTGGCCGAGTTAGCGGCGTTGGTTCAAAAGTTCGGCTTTGCTGATTCCCGCATAACGCTTCTGGAATCCCTGGGCGGTGCCGATGAGCGCATTCGCCACTGTCGTATTGGTGCCGAATTACCCAATGATATCGCTCACCCAGTCGCGGTAGGACTCGACATCGCCGGAGCTGGCCCCGCCTTGCCGCTTACCCCCGGCCTGCCGGATCGTTTTTTTGACCACGACGGCCAGATCACCAAACAGGCCGTGCGGGCGATCACGCTATCCGCGTTAGCCCCCACGCCCGGCGAGCGGCTATGGGATATCGGCGCCGGTTCAGGCTCCATCGCCATTGAGTGGCTGCTTGCTCATGGGGATAATCAGGCGATTGGCTTTGAGCGCCACCCTGAAAGGGCAGCCAGGGCGCGAGCTAACGCAGCGAACCTGGGCGTTGACTGGCTTGAGGTCAAAGAGGGCAGCGCGCTTGAAATACTCAACGAGGCACCGCTGCCGGATGCAGTGTTTATCGGCGGCGGGTTATCGGCAGCGCTGTTAGACGCGCTATGGCAGCGCCTACCCAAAGGCGTACGCATCGTCGCCAATGCGGTCACCCTGGAATCCGAAGCACTGCTGGCCCACTGGCATCAACAGGCGGGCGGTGAGCTGCTGCGCCTTGAGTTGGCTAACGCCGCCCCCATCGGCACCCGCCGTGGCTGGAAGGCTAGCTACCCCATCGTTCAGTGGCGGGGTGTTCGATGAACGATGTTTACGATAAACCAATAGAGAGCGCGATGGAGGGGCGGAGGATAAAAGTAGCGGGGTTTGGCTTTCGCAGCGAAGCGCCGCTGGCGTCCCTTGCCCAGGCGCTGGATCAACTGATCGAGCAGTATGGCGCCATCCACCGGCTGGCGGCGGCCCACTCCATGCTGCCGCTGGTTCAACAGCTGGGCCAACTGCGCAGCCTTGAGGTTATCGCCGTGGCGGATGCCGAGCTCTCGTCTGTGGCGACGCTCACCCAATCGGCACGCAGCAGGCAGACCCGTGGTACCGGCAGCGTGGCCGAAGCCGTGGCGCTACTGGCGGCAGGGCCAGGGGAAACGCTGCTTGGCCCGAGGCTAATATCAGCAGATCGGCAGGCCACCGCCGCGCTGGCAGAAAGCGCTGACTAGAGGAATGACGCAATGACCGTACACTTTATCGGCGCAGGCCCCGGCGCGCCGGATCTGCTTACCCTCCGTGGGCGCGACTTAATCGCCGCCTGCCCGGTGTGCCTCTATGCAGGCTCGTTAGTGCCGGAGAAGATTCTGGAACACTGCCCGCCAGGGGCCAGGGTGATTAACACTGCGCCGCTCTCGCTAGACGAGATACTTCACGAAATCCAAACTGCCCACGCCGAAGGCTTGGATGTCGCCAGACTCCACTCAGGGGATCTCTCGGTATGGTCGGCCATGGGCGAGCAGCTTCGCCGCCTGCGCGAGCTGGATATCCCCCATAGCATCACCCCCGGAGTGCCATCCTTTGCCGCCGCGGCGGCGACGCTAGGCCAGGAGTTAACGCTCCCCGGCGTGGCCCAGTCGGTGGTGCTTACCCGCACGCCGGGGCGTGCCAGTGCCATGCCCAGCGACGAGACCCTGGCCAACTTTGCCCGCACCGGGGCAACGCTGGCGATTCATCTCTCGATCCACAATCTTGCCCAGGTAGTGGAAAGCCTGATGCCTTACTACGGCGAGCAGTGCCCGGTAGCGGTTGTATGGCGGGCAAGCTGGCCCGATGAGCGGGTGGTGCGGGGGCGGCTAGCTAGCATAGAAGGGCTGATCGATAACACCCTGCAGCGCACCGCGCTGATCCTGGTGGGGCCAGTGCTAGAAAGCGAAGACTTCCAGGAGAGCAGCCTCTACGCGGTGGGCTACGACCGCCGCTTTCGCCCCCAGTCGGCGGGCTCGCCCTTTGCCACACCCACTGATAAGAGCGAATCATGATTACGCTGTCACTGATTGGTATCGGCACCGGCAACCTTGACCACGTCACCCTGGCGGCAGTGCGCGCCCTGAATAACGCCGATGTTATTCTGCTGCCCCGTAAAGGCGACGCCAAATCAGACCTGCTCGACCTGCGCCGTCTGCTGTGCGAACGGCTGTTAGAAGCGCCGGTGACCACCAATATCGTCGAGTTCGATCTGCCTAGTCGTGATGATGGCCGGGATGACCGCAATGATTACCTGGGCGCAGTAGACGATTGGCACGCGGCCATTGCCAGCGTTTGGGCGCAGCTAATCGATCAACACCTGCCCAACGGCGGGCGGGTCGGCATGCTGGTGTGGGGCGACCCCTCGCTTTTTGATAGCAGCCTGCGTATCACCCAGCGGCTAAGCGCGGCGGGCAGGGCGGTTGAAGTAGACGTCGTGCCAGGCATCACCAGCCTGCAGGTACTCACCGCCGAACACCGCATACCGCTGAATGCCCTGGCCGAGCCCATCCAGATCACCACCGGCCGCCGCCTGCGCGAACGCGGCTGGCCAAACGATGCCGCCACGGTAGCGGTCATGCTCGACAGCGGCGGCGCCTTTACCACGCTGCCGCCTGAAGATATCTACATTTGGTGGGGCGCCTACCTGGGCATGGAGAAACAGTGCCTAATCAAAGGCTGGCTTAGTGATGCCAGCGGCGAGATCATCCAACGCCGCGCCAGACTGCGCGAACAGCACGGCTGGATTATGGATATTTATCTACTGGCTAAACAGCCGCTGATATGACGCCGGTATCAATATGGAATGTTTTTCCATAAAATATCTGTATCGACTAAATGACTGCGTTATCAGGAGCAACAATGAGCTTTTACGTCTACTTATCCGGCGAGATCCACACCGACTGGCGCGATGAGATCCAACGCGGCGCCGACGCCGCAGGCCTGGATATTGTCTTCACCGCCCCCGTCACCGACCACGACGCCAGTGATGCCGCAGGCGACCACCTGGGCGAGCAAAGCAGCCAATTCTGGCGCGACCACCAATCCTCTAAGGTCAACGCCATCCGTACCCGTACCATGATCGAGCAAGCCGATCTGGTCGTGGTTCGCTTTGGTGACAAATACAAACAGTGGAACGCCGCCTTCGACGCAGGCTACTGCGCAGCCCTCGCCAAGCCCTATATCACCCTGCACAGCGAAGATATTATCCACCCGCTGAAAGAAGTCGATGCCCAAGCACAAGCTTGGTGCACTACTACTGAGCAAGTGGTTGAAACTCTGCGTTACGTTCTCAAAGCCTAAACTCCAGTGCCTCTCACAACTAACTTAGCCACTGAACTGGTATTGTGGGAGGGCGCTTCAGCGCGCGAAGACCCCTCACCATAAATAATCCAGCCCAATAGAGTGCCAGGCCACTATTGCGTTTCACTTTCCACGCTCTGAAAAAACCAGTAAGTCAAGTAATTGCACACTTGTAGCGCGGGGTAACGCTTGGCGAGGAACGAGCCAAAAGGCACCCGCGAAGGCAGCGCCAGCTGC